>JAQULZ010000006.1 GCA_028718375.1 Victivallaceae bacterium
CAAAAGAAAATCCTGGAACTTTTAAAGGTGAAATTAGTGTAGACAGTAAAATTTAAAAATATTTTACACTTTACTGTTTTACTATAAGGGAGATACTACGAATTTAGCCAAGTAAAATCCGTTTAATATCCCAGCGGCTGTCAGCCTTTTGCAAAGCCATTGCATGTGCCCTGGCATCCATCTCTACTGCGGTTAATTGCCCAAAACGGGCCAGCATTTCGAGATTGCCTCCGGTACCGCAGCCGATTTCGAGGATTTTCGCCTTCGGCGGTAATTTAAAGCCGGCTATTATTTTCGACAGAATAGCCCGGCGGCCGGAAAACCACCAATGGGTGGATTCGGTTGCCGCCATTTCAAGATAAGCTGCCGGATCCATTTTTTAAAATAATTTTAATTTCATGATTCATCTGTTTCCGGCGGGCATTTATAAGTTCAAAGGATTGCACCCCTTGTTCAGTCTGACCAACACTAAAAACTCAGTTCCCGCTGCAATATTTGGATTACGGTACGGATCATGTTGCCGCCGATGGACGAGTATTTGCGGATATTTACCGTACCGGAACGGCCGATGGGCAGTTTTACCGCGTCATCTACTTTGATCGTAACCTGGTAATGCGGGCGCAAGGGTTTGAAATACCCCTGTTCCAGATTCCGGCTGCTTAAGATATTGCCGCCGAACACATCCAGTAATGGGGTCGGCTCCAGTTCCGCCGCTACATCGTTCACCGCGGTGATGATGCCCGGATAGCAGGTCAGTTCGCCGTCCAGGTACAGTTTCACTTGGTCGCCGATTTTCAGTTGGCGCATCTCCTCTTCTCCGACATAGGCCGTAACCTGTCTGAAATCGGGGTTGTAGACCTCGCCGAGGATTTCCCCTTGCTGCAGCCATTTATTTTCTTTCAGGTGTTGATCGTAAAAGGCGAAAACCCCGTTCAGGTTGCTCCGAATATCCAGCAGCGCTATTTTACGCCGCAACTCTTCCGCCAGATTGCGGCTGCTTTGCAGAGCGCGCCGGTCGATCCGGACTTCGCCGAGGCGTTGGGCATTGCTTTGAGCCTGATCCAGAATGGTTTCGTCCCGTTCGATTTCAACCAGCGCCTCCTGCAGTTTCCACTCGAGATAAGGATTGAATTGTTTGAACAGCAATTGATTTCTCCCGACTTTCTGGCCGTCTTTGATCCGGATTTCATTGAGAAATCCGGCGCGGGCGTAAACGCGTTCGAAATTCACCGGGCGGACTTCGCCGGGCAGCGTCAGATCCCAGGGCAGCGGCAGCAGGAAGCCGAGTGCGATCACCGCGCCGCCCAGCGACGACAGTAAAAATTTTTTTCGGTTCATTTTGGGGCGCATCATAGTCAAAAACCTGATTTCTCCGGTTAACGGCCGAAGTAATAATAAATACACTTCCAAAGCCAACAATACAATCCCGATAACCTTGGGAAACTTGAAATAAACCAGCAGGATGATCGATGTATACAGGAACAGCCGGTAGACAAAGCAGGCGATGCCGAAGGCCACCAGGAAATAGCGTTTCCAGCCCGGAGTGTGGTCGCGGGTGGGCAGCTCCAGCCCGAATAACGCCTGACGCCATAATGCTTTGGTGCGTTCCACTGCGCGCTGCTGCAGGTTGTCGATGCCGACCAGATCCATCAGCATGAAATAGCCGTCGTAACGGATAAACGGATTGCCGTTAATCAATACGGTGTTGATGATGCTGACGGCAAAGATGAAATAAGCGACCGAATGAGTGAGTCCAGGAACGGTGTTGACCCATACCAGGGCGGCGGCGCCGCCGATAATGATTTCGCTGATGATCCCGGCGCCGTCGATCAGAAAGCGTTTTTTCCGGTCGCGGATGCGCCAGGAGTCGGTCAAATCCGAATACAGTCGCGGGACGAAAAAAACGATCGCGAGTCCCATGCGCCGTACCCGGATACCGTTAATTTTTGCGGTATAGGCGTGGGCGAATTCATGGATGCATTTGACTGCGATCACCGCCAGGGTATAGCGTGCCAGTCCCTGGAGGGAGATCGAACTGATGAATTTTTCGGTGAACTTGTGCCAGTTCATGACCAGCCCGATGTAACCGCTAAGCGCGATCAGCCATAATAAGATCAGCGTCCACTTATTGAAAATAAGCCGGACCGTTTCCACCGTGCGGTCCAGGAAACGGTCCGGTTTCAGCAACGGTATTTTGAAGAATAAATAAGTTGACATCACCTGATGCCAGAACGCCCGCTTTTTCAAGTCGCGTACTTTGGCGGCCTGCGCTTCACTCTGAAGGTAGCGCGGCATGAACAAATTACTGTCCTGGAGAAATTTTATCAGCGTGAATACCTCGGCTTTTCCGGCGTGAATTCCCAAAGATTCAAGTTTCTGAAGATACTGTTCCAATTCCAGGTTGCCGGACAGGGCGCGGATCATTTGATAGTCGGCGTTACTGATCTTGAAGTAGGCGTCGGCGACCGGGTCGAAAATTACCCAGGTGAGTTCTCCGGAAGCGTTCAGTTCACCCTGGAATAATTTCAGATCATTGCGCAGCCGCCCAACGTAATATTTCCGCCGGGCTTGCTCCGAAGCACCCGGAACGGCGACTTCAGGAGGTTCCCGGCGGTCGGGGGGAACTGCTTTCCGCTGGCCTGCTGATTCCATAATCCGGCGCTCCTTAACTTATAGACTTTTTCAGTATCGACCAACTTAAACGCGGCGCCACCATAAGACAAGGTTGCGGAACAGGTAATAGCCCAGGCGAATCCGGGGACCGGAAATCCGGGCGATGCCCCGCTGGCCGCAGATCAGGTCGCGGGGAGGATCAAGCATTTTCAGCCGGATCAGATAGCAGAATACTTTTTTCTCGGTAAGCACCGGTTTCGGGCTGATCCGTTTCAGTCCGCATTTGATCGGCGTTTCCGGGCGGTTGTGCAGGTACAGGGTGACGGTACTGTCCGGGGTCATGATGGCGGCGTTGCTTTCATTCAGGTACACCAGGGCGATCAGGTTTTCGGTGGAAACGATTTCAAATAGTTTTTCGCCGGCGTGAACAGCCCGCCCGGCAAGTTTGTCGGCGTCGCCGATATTCAGTACGCCGGATGTTTCGGCTTTCATTTCACTGCGCTGCAACTGCCAGTGGTTGCGGGCAATGGCGATTTCCGCGCCTTTTTTCTGCAGAGTCAACAACTTTACCTGCCCGCGTTTGGAAACATCGCTGAATGATTCGTTCTGGATCAGATCCAGCTTGGCTTTAGTCTTGTTGTATTCATTCCGGACGGCGAGCAGTTTGAAGGTCAGTTCCCGGTCATCGTATTTGAGAATCGGCATGCCTTTCCGGACAAACATTCCGCTTTTGTTGCCCAGACAGCTCTCGATGACGCCGTCGAACGGAGCGTAGTAAATATGTTCCACTTCCGGAATGATTTCAGCGTCGGTGGCGATATTCTCTCTTACCCGGACGACAAACAGGCAGATGAGGAAGATCAGCAGCAGCGCCGCGATAATCCGCGACGGCTTGAACGCCCGCCTGCCGCTCAGGGAATGCAGCACGCTTTTCCGGCGGGAACTCAAGGCATATTGCAGGGATTCGGCGTAATGGCGGCAGAGCAGCGGCAGCAGCGCCGAGGCGGCGGCGGCCGAACGCTTGTTTTCAAACTCGATGACCCAGACCAGCAGTTCTTTATTGTTCTCCGGCGAATCCGGAGGAACGATCGGGATGGCCATAATCGCTTTTGCGGTTTCCAGGAAATAATCGAGGGCGTCGCAAGCGAGTTGGTCGGCGTTCCGGCTTTGCAGAAATTCCCGGTCGATAACCACGGCGCGGGAAAGTTGAGCCAGCACCCGGCTGAGATACATCAGATTGATGGCGTATTCGCTGTTGCTGTTGACTTCCGGCTGATTGCTGACGGCCAGCAGTTTGGGGGTCAGGCCGCGGAAGTCAAGCAGAGCGGAACGGCTGTAAGGGACGGCCAGCACGCTGTTGTTGACGACATGGGACGCCCATTGAATCAGATTTTTCTTTTCGAAGGACTCATGCCCCAGCCGCAGCACCGCGGACAGGGCATTGAGTTTGCCGCGCGCCTTCAGCAATTCTTTCTGAAGATCATTTCCTTCGGGCATTATGGCTTATCTCCCGGCGACTTTTTTCACTTTCGTTTTCAGCAGCAGGCCGGACATTCCCGAGGTCAACAGTCCTTTCCGGTTATCGAGCAGCACCCGGATTTCAAACGTCCGGCTGCCGGGATCGATAATACCTGAAATCTTATAGATTTTTCCCTGGTGAACGGTTCCGGTTTCGTCAACTTTTATCCGCATCCGCTGTCCCAGGCTGATTCGGCTCATTTCCCCGGAAGGCAGATGCGTTACCGCCAGCAGTTGATTATCGTCGATGATTTTCATTATCGGCTGGCCGGTGCGGACATATTCGTATTCGTTGACCAGTCTTTCCACCAGGCGGCCGTCGAACGGCGCGGTAATGTCGCACGATGCCAGGTCGCGCCGGGCGACGCTGTAACTGGCTTTCGCCGCCAGATATTTAGCCTCGGCTACTTTCGCATCGAGTTCCGCCCGTTCCAGTTCCGCATGTCCCTGCACGCCTTTAGCGAACAAATCCTTGGTGCGCACCAGATTCTTTTTGGTGAAATCCAGATGGGCTTCCGCTTCTTTGACACTGGCGGTGATTTGCAGCAGGCGCTGCCGGTAGAAGGCTTTATCCAGCTCCGCCAGGATTTTTCCGGCCGGAAAATTTTCCCCTTCATGAAAATAATATTTCATGACGCGGGAGTCAGTCAAGGCAGGAATGACGGCTTCCCGGAACGGGAACAGCACGACTTTCACCGACTGGTCGTATTTACCGTCCGGCGGGATATTGATTTTGTCGTCGGCACCGACAGCGAGCGCGACCCAAATCACGGTAACCGCCGGCAGCAATTGTCTGAAATACGAAATGAACGACATATTTTTCCCGTAACAAAAATAATTTAAGCCGTAAGGCAATATATCCCGCTATTTTCCATCTGCAATTGAGAAAACGAAAAAAATAAGCCTGACCGTTTCCGCCCAAATCAGAGTGTTTTCGGTTATTAGTTGATAAGCTCTTAAATATCGAAGCTGCAATCAATAATATTAAGGCGGGCTTTGCCCGCAACCCAAGAACTGTTTTGCGCTCTGCGCGACCAGGGCAAGCCCTGGACGACGAGAAAATCCTACGGATTTTCCGTATTTAGAAACGCTTTCGTAATAGAAGTGCAAAACAAAGACACTGTGTAAAAAGAATAATATTGCGGGAAAAAACTTTTCCGCTAAAAGTTAAGATACGGTTGAATATCGCCGAAAGCCCGGTTATAGTATTTCGATTTCAATGTGAAAATACTATACCAAGGATCAGTCATGCGGCCATGGATTGAAAACCTGCTGGCGTTGCAGCAAGTCGATATGCGGATTATCAATCTGCGGTTGCGCCTCAAAATAATTCCCCGTGAAATTGACAAACTGAACCGGAAAATAGCGGCTGCCGAGGCCCAACTCACCGAAGCTAAAAACTCCGCGCAGAAAACCGCCCATGAAATCAAACGCACGGAATCGGCGATTGCAGAGATCAACGTCCGGATCAAACAGCTGCAGCAGCAGTCATCCCTGATCAAGAAAAACACCGAGTACCAGGCCATGCTCTCCCAGATCGATACCCAGAAAGATAAAATCAGCGATTTGGAAACGGCTCTGTTGCTGCTGTTCGATCAGGACGAGGAACAGCGGGAGAAGTTCAGGGAAACGGAAAAAGAGTTCAAGGCTGAGAAAAACAATGTTTCCGAGGAGATCGATGAGCTTACCGCCCAAGCCGAGGAAGTCAGGACTGAAATCAGCCGGCTAACCGCCCGCCGTCCGCCGCTCGAAGCGAAAATCGAGGCCGACGTTTTAGTTCAATATCAGCGCCTGCTTAAGAGCGGGCGGTTGCCGCTGGCCAAAGTCAATGCCGCGGGGATTTGCGGCAATTGTCATTTGAAAGTAACTCCGCAGACCATGACTGAAACCAGGAAGGAAACGGTTATTCACTGTGACAACTGTTCCTGCCTGCTTTATCTGGAGACTTAAGGTCTTAAGCGGTGCAGCTCCGGCATATCCAGCCTATGAAAACCCTCGCTCTGAAAAAAATCTGCGTCGTTATGAGCCGAATCCCCGATCCCGCCTCTCCCCGGTTTCCGGATCAACTGGATTTGCTCCGGCAAATGGGATATTTTCTCTGCATTGTATCTTTGAACGGCCTGCCCGGTCCCGAGCATATCGCTTATTCCCGCCTGAAAGAGCAATGTATTCCCCTGGCTTTATCCCGAAGTCAGATTCCGCAGGCCATTCTCACGCTGCTGTTGCTGGCGATCATCGCCCCGATAAAATCGCTGCGCGCCTTTGGCGTAATGATGAAAATGCTGTTTCGCTTTAAAGACCGCAAGCAGGTGATAAAAAATTATCTGCAGGCCGGGATACTGGTTAATTTATATATTATCGACAAAGAAATCAGTCATCTCCATGCGCATTGTGAACGCAATGCGGTCCGGACGGTGTATTTGTCTTCGCTCCTGACCGGTTTGAATTCCAGTTATTGGGCACAGGCCGGTGAAATTTTCGCTCCGGATTTTCCGTTGCTGCAACCGGCCCTGGTCCAGGGTGCGGCGGTTTTCACTTTGTCCGAATATGAGCAGGCGGCGCTGCTGGAAAAGGTTTTTATCAACGTTGACCCGCTGCCGAAAATATTCCGCACTTTCAACGGCATTGATCTGGAAAAATTCGAATTCAGCCGCTTCCCGTCGCTTCCGGAAGAGCCTTACCGGCTGTTCACCGCCGCATATCTCAGCCGGCAGAAAGGTCTGGACACGGTGCTGCGCGCGTTGCGTGAGCTCAAAGACGGCGGCTTGCATTTTCATTACCGGATTGCCGGCGACGGCCCGGCCCGCGCGGCTCTGGAAGACCTGGTGAAAACCCTGCGGCTTGCTGACTGCGTAGTTTTCACCGGCTTCAGGCCGCATTATGAAATTCCCCGGCTGCTGGCTGAAACCGATTTGTTTGTGCTGGCGCCGCGCATCCTGGAAACCGGGGAACAGGATTCGCTGCCGTTGGGAATTGAGGAAGCGATGGCTGCCGGAGTACCGGTAGTGGCGACGGATTGCGGCGCAGTAAGGGAACTGGTGGAATCGGAAGAGACCGGCTTGCTGGCGCGGCCTGAAGATCCTTCGGCATTCGCCGCCGCCTGCCGCCGGTTGCTGACTGACCGGGAACTGCGCAGCCAGGTGATCTTGAAAGCGCGTCTGCAGATGGAGGGCGGATACAATATTCATAAACAGGCGGAAGCATTCAACGATTATCTCGCTATCCATGCGTCCCCGCTCTAATTGAAACCCGGAATCAGGATTCGCGGCAGGGTTTTACGCCTCCCCGGTTCAGGGGCGACCAAGCAAATATTCCACGCTGAAAAGTACCGGTAAGACATATTTTTCAGCGAAGCCCGGAAAAACGGAATTATTTCATCCGCCTAAAATTTCCCCGATTTCGTTTGAATTAAATACAATCCCAAGGTATTTTATCGGAAGTTTTAATTATAAGACCAAGGAACTTAACTTATATGGATTGGATATTGCCGATAGTCATACTTTTTTATGTGCTCACCTGTCTGGGAACGCTTACTCTGGAATTGCTGAACCTGGGCCACTTAAAAAAACGGGGCAGTGAGGTGCCGGTTGAATTCACCGGGGCTATCGATGCCGCGGCTTTGCAGAAAAGCAATGCCTATACTTTCGCCAATTCCCGTTTCGCCATGGTGCACGATATTTATAACCGGGTAATCGCTTTGGTTTTCATTTTCGGCGGCATCCTCGCCTGGTATAATAAAACCCTGTTCGATTATCACCATCAATATCATTGGTCATTCCCGGTCTGGGGATTGATTTTCGTCATGTTATTGAGCTATGCCAAAACTTTTCTCAATATTCCGTTCAACCTTTACCAGACCTTCAACATCGAACGGCGTTTCGGCTTCAATACCATGAGTCTGCTGTTATGGCTCGGCGACCTGCTTAAAAGCCTGGCGGTTTCCACGGTATTGATTTCCATGTTGCTGCTCGGTGCATTCTGGCTGGTCGAGCGCCTTCCCGGCTGGTGGTGGTTTCCGGTCTGGGCGTTTTTTTTCATTTTCACCCTGTTCGTGATTTATATTTCTCCCTATATTCTTGAACCGCTGTTCAATAAGTTTACCCCGGTCGGGGATGAAAAACTGGCGGCGGACATCATCGCCCTGCTGAAAAAAGCGGGGATTGAAGTCAGCGGCGTTTTTACCATGGACGCGTCGAAACGGACGAAACACTCGAACGCTTATTTTACCGGGCTGGGGCGGGTCAAACGGATTATAATTTTCGATACCCTGCTGGAAAAATTGACCGAAGCGGAATTGCTGGCGGTACTGGCTCATGAAGCCGGACATTGCCGTAAAAAGCACGTCCTTCAGAATCTGGCGCTGTTTGAATTTCTGTCGGCGATCGGAGCGTATATTGCGTTTTTATTGCTGGAAAGCGGTATCCTGGTGACGATCTTCAATCTGAAGACCGATACATTTTTCGCCAAAATGATCGTCCTGAGTTTCATTGCCGGAATAATTTTATGGGCGATGCCGTTGTTTTTTAATGCAGTTTCGCGCCATTTCGAGCGGGAAGCGGATGATTTCGCGGTAAACCTGATCGGCAGCGGCAAACCGCTGGCAGACGCCCTGATTAAGCTGTCCGCCGACAACCTGGCGAATCTGTATCCGCAGCCTTTGTATGCTTATTTCAATTATTCCCACCCGCCCGTTCTGGAACGCGTCCGGAAACTTCAGGCGGCCCGGAAATAAAACCGCATGCCAAACCCATCGATAACTGAAGCGACGCCGGCCATGAAAATATTGTTCGTCGCTGCTCTGGACGGCTGGATGGGAATTCATATACGGCATTTTGCCGCGGGTTTCGCATACCTGGGGCATGACGTGAAACTGCTGGATTACAAACGAATGGAACGGGGGCTCAATCCCTTCGCCAGGATAGACCGGGTTAAGCATGCACGTCGGCATCAGGCGCTGGAAAAAGAAATCAAAACCCGGCCGCCTGACCTGATAATTTTCGTCATTGCGCATTTGAAATTCGATTTTGCCCGCATCCGGAGTTTTTTCAGTGGAACTGTCGTGGTTTACGACCTGGACGGCCCCGGCTGGAAGGGTTACGAAGCGCTGGACTGGATCAGGGATATTAACTTATTAGTTACCGTGTCCCAGGTCAGCCGGCGCTTTTTAAATGAAAAAGGGATTCGCACCGAATATCTGCCGCACGGGGTCGATGCCGCTTATTACCGGCCATTGCCGCTTTCCGGGCGGGAAAAGGCGTTTTACGGTTCGCCCTTGGCTTTTGTGGGGCGTCCCACCGCCAGAAGAATCCGCCTGTTCGGTCAGATTGCGGATCAGGGGCTGGTCCTGTGGGGACGGCGCTGGTCCCGTCGCAATGAATGCCCCAACGCAGTTCTCCGCGCCTTAACCCGGTCGTCCCGCGATATTATCGGGAACGACGTAGTCAAAATCTATTCCGGTTCCGACCTGATGCTGAATGTCCTCCGGGAGCCGCTGCATGAACCGCCGACCATCATGAGTTTACAGGCTTTCCTGGTGCCTGCCGTCGGTACCTGCCTGTTGACCGAGTGGGTGGAAGAACTCGAAGCGGCTTTTGAACCCGGATGCGAACTGCTGGCGTTCAAATCGGAGGCTGAGTTCAGAGAGCTGGCGGTAAGATATTCCACCGATAAAAAACGGCTGCGGGAAATCGGGGCAAACGGCCGCGCCAGATGCCTGGCCGATCATACCCACGAAAAACGCGCCGCTCAGCTTGTAAGCTGGCTCCAATAAACGTTTACCAATTTGCGATCGCAAAGTTGGTATTAAATACCGGATAAAAAACATTTCCTATTGCAATAGGTGATGTTTTGTGCTAATATAGTAAATATAAGTGGCAGAGAATTGCAGTCGAGTAAGTAACTAACTGCTTACTTAAGCATTGTCTGTATTTAGCATCAATACCATGTAGCCTTGTAAATAATGAAAAAACACTTTTCAACGTTCACGATTATCGAACTTCTCGTGGTGATAACCGTCATCGCCATTCTGGCGGCCGTATTATTGCCGACGTTTACGAATGCCAGAAACAAAGCCAAAAGCATTAAGTGCGTGAGCAATCAGAAGCAGGCCGGTTCGGCTTTCATGATGTATGCGACGGATTACGACGGCTTCGCTTACGGCGGCCCGGAATGGGGTGCGGTAATGCTGCCGGAAGCCATCGTGAAACCATATCGGGAGACGAACAAAATTAAATGGCCAAATGCTCCAGCCGGTCAGGGTTATCTCCAGGGTGAAGAGATATTGTTCTGTCCTGCCACTATCATTTCAAATTTGAGCGGTGCTGAAGCCTATGGCAGTGCCCTGAGCGGTTTGCTCCAAGGGGCTACCCCCTTCAGGTTCACCACCATTGGTACCGTAAAAAATCCGGATCAGGATTCTCCGCCTTTACCTATTCCGTTTAAATACTACATTACCCCCAGCAACAGCCTCTTGGGAGGGGACAGTGCGATAATCGCCGAGCCGAGCAATAATAAATACACTTATTTCAGCGGAATTACCAACAAAACCGATTATTATCACATCGATATGCGGCATAAGAAGGAAGCAAATATTTTCATGGCCGACGGTCATGTCAGAACGGTCGGCAACGATTTGAGCGAGTACTATTTTTATAATATCCGCGGCAGCAGCTATAAAGACGAGAAAATCAGGGTTGCCATCCAAGACGAAAACCCCTACAGTTTAAATTAATTCATTCCCTGTTCAGAAACAAATAAAAAGTTTTCTGCCGTTCGGTCGAAGCGGTACATTGCCGTTTGCGCAATACCTGCCGCATTGCGGCAGGCTGCGATGAAAAACCTCGTTGAGGTTTAAAACGGTCGAGCTTATTTTTCTGTAACGTTGCTGCGATTTAAGTCCAAATGCACAATATTCGTGTTATAGATATTTTTGCTCTTATACCAATTCGCTCTCATTCATAGACATTTCGATGGTTCTTTTGAGCCGATTTTTGCTATAAATCCTCGCGCGATACTCTGTATCGCTCTGCGGTTTATAACCAAAATCCATCTCAAAATCCGCCATCGCCATTATCTATGACTGATCGCTCATTAGTATTAATTTATTGCCGCGACCTGAGATAACTAGAAAATTTTTTATTAAAAAATACTTTTCCGCTTGACATACCTCCGGTGTCGATGTATTCTCTATACATAGACAGCCAATGCATAATAACGAAGGAGGTATGAGATGACTATCAACGGTGATTTAATGCGCGGCGTGGCGGAGCCGGTGATTCTTAATCTGCTGACTACCAAAAAGATGTACGGTTATGAGATAATTAAGCTCGTCAATGAAAAAACCAACCACGCTTTTCAGTGGAAGGAAGGAACGCTGTATCCGTGTCTGCACCGGCTGGAAACCGCCGGACTGATCAAAGGCGAATGGCAGTTTGCGGAAAACAACAAGCCCCGGAAATATTATGTTTTGACCGGGAAGGGAACCGCCGCCGCCGTGGAAAGGAAAGCGGAATGGCGGCTGTTTGCGCAATCGGTTAATGCCTTGTTGAGTGTTGCGGTATAAGGAGTCTGGTCATGGATAAGAGTAAAACCGAGCGGCTGCTGGATCAGGTGACATCGGGGTTGAAAGCTGATCCGGAAGTCCGTCTCGACGTAAAAAGTGAGCTGCGTTCTCATTTGGACGCGGAGATCGAAGCCGGTCTCCGGACTGGGCGGTCTGAACCGGAAAGCGTAGACCGGGCGTTGAAATCGTTCGGCGACCCGATCCGGATCAGCGATGAAATCGCCGCTGCCAATGCCGCAAAAATGTCGCTGAAAGCCAGGTTGCGCCTTTTGGCCGGCGGCCTGCTGATTCCGGCGGTGATAGTCTGCGCCTTGGTTAGTTTTGCCTCGAATGGGTTATTGCCGGGCCAATTGATAACGCTGGTAACTGCCGATGGTTTTAATCTCCGGATCGAGAATCGGGATATGGTCTTCTGGTTTTTTGACCGCTATACGCCGGAAGAACAACTTATTCTGTATGGTGACCGGTCGAGGAACAGCAGAGCTGACCAGCAGAAAGCGATCTGGGAACGTTTTCCCGACGACAAAATTTACCTGGCGAACTACGCCCTTACCCTGCTGGCGGAAAGGGGCAAAAGTAAAAGTGGACAGGAAGAAATATTTTCCGTTCTGAATACCGCAGAACGGAATGATCCGGACAATGCCTTGTATAATTACCTCGTTGCGGGACTGTTGCTGGAAAAAGCCGGCAAGTATGAGAAAATACGTCGTCAGAACACGCCGCAAGGGGAATGGGAATTCCGGATAACCGACCGTCAGCTGGCAAATCGGGCAGTTGAGGAATATATTAAAGGAACGCGGAAAAAATATTTTAAGACCTATATTATGGCATTGGTCCGGCGGCGATTTGATATTATGGGAAAACCTCGGAGCATGAGTGAAAATATCCGGCAAATAGCCATTGCGGCCGATGTCCTGCTGCCTCAACTGAACTGTTTAAGAAATATTGCCAGGGAAATTTGGGGATATGCCGAAACCTTACAGCAGGAAGGGGAACAGCAGGCCGCGCTGAAAATAATCGCCCCCTGGAAACGTTATCTGGAACAAGTTACCGAAGATGCCGGTCTACTGATAGATGTTCTGGTTGATACCGCCATCGCGGCAATCGGAGAAAAAAAACTTCCGGAAATTTACCGCCGGGCCGGTAAACCTGAAACGGCTGAACAAGTTAAGCGGGAACTGGCCCGGATTGTCGCTCCGGTTAATGACTGGAAAAAACGGCCTCAGAGTAAAGCACTTGAACCAGAAAAACTTATTAAAGCCTCGGTATTGGCGGGCCTGCTGCTCCCGGCAATCAAAACGGACTTTTCCGAACGGGAATTGGCGGCAGGCCGCAAGATAGAATACCTTGCCGCTGAAAAACTCGGTTTGATGGTGTTGAATATGTTGTTTATGATCGGGATGATCGGCGGCCTGCTGACGGCATTTTACTGGCGGCGGTGCTCCGGGCAGAAAGCCATGCTGCTGACGCCGTCTCCGGATCTGGTCGGAAAAATTTTCCTGATGAGCGTTATGCTGCCGCTGGCGGCGTATGTTTTGATCAGCGTCCTGGGATTCATCGGCGGCCACGAATATAATATCCGGATCAATTTTCCCGGCCTGAGTGCCCAGTTAAGTCTGTTGCTGGTAGTCATACTTACGACAATATTTGTTTTTATCAGGAAACATATCCGGCAGCGCTGCCTGGAACTCGGAGTGGAAGTGCCCGCAGCAAAAACTGACCGTTGCCGGCAAACAGCGGTCATCGGTTTATGCTCACTTTTAGGGTTGCTTGCCTTGATTCCGCTCCCGGCGTTTTGCGCTCCCGGTTCCGTAAAATATCTCCTGGGGGCGGGATTTGCGGTTGCCGCCGGTCTGCTGGCGCTCGGCGTAATTTTTGCCGCGCCATACTTGTCGGCGATGTTTTCAGGCAAAAGATATGCCTTGTATTACGGGGCGCTGGCGAAAACCGCAGTTCCGGTGCTGGCGCTGGCCATGATTTTCATGACTCTGATCGTCATGCCGTATCTTGACTGGCGGGAAGCCCGCCTGATCAGTGAAGACCGGATCATCTACGGACAGCCGCGGAGTTTTACTCCGGTGGAGTACCGGGTGACGCAGCGGCTTAAAAGGGCTATGCTGAAGGCGCTGGATGAGTGAAGCGTTACAATTTAAAGGTCATAGTCCAGCCGGAATTGAAGGGAGTTAAATTTTGTCCTTCCAGTGCCCGATAAAGTCGCGCGAAACCGTTCATGCCGGTGCAATGTCCCAAAAATAATTGGCAGTCCCGGCGTTTACGGAAGAACGCCGCGGTCAATTCAATTTCTTCATCGGATACTTTATCCAGATGACTGCCGCCCAGGATATAACGGACCGGCTTATCGGTCAGGGTTTCAGCCTTTTCGACGATTTGCCGCAAGCCGCAATGCGAACAGCCGACTGCCAGCAGCGCGGCGTTTTCTCCATGCAGCAACAGGGAAATTTCGTCTTCGAAGCGATCGGGTATGAGTTTGCCGTCCGGTCCGTCCACGAAAAAATTCCAGTCCCCGGGCAGTTCCCGCCGCCCGCCCGAGGTAAATACTGCGGCATCCGGAAAGCCCGGCGGCTTGGAGTCGAGCCAGCTTACCCGAGCGTCCAGTTCGGCCTGTTCAATCCGTTTCAGGGCCGGTTCGTTCAGCCCGATATAATGCATTCTGCCGGTCGAGGAGGAATATTTGGGTTCGGTTGCCCGGCGGTGAATCAGTAAATCAGCCTGCGGACACTCGTCGAGCGCCCGGGGCAGACCGTTGCCGTGGTCATGGTGACCGTGACTCAGGATGATCGCATCGACGCCGAATAATTCAACTTCCAGCAGTTCGGCGTTCCGGCAGAAAAGTTCGCCGGCGCCGGTGTCGAATAAATAATTGCGCGCCGGTGATTCGATCAGGATGCTCAGACCGGACTCTCCCTGCAAAGCGCCGCGGCCGGCGGTATTATCCGCCAAAATGATAACTTTTACCTGCATAACCGTCAAAATATTCCTGCAGTGCAGTTTATTTCTGAAGGCCATGACTATACTTGCTTTTGCTTGAGCTGTCAAGTTGTGAAGCAGATCAATGGTTACTCCATTCTGGTTCAATAAAAACTTTCTGCCGTTCAGGCTATCCCGAAATAATTTTTGATTTATCGGTCAGGAATTTGCATCCCCAATCGGGCAGTTTTCGAAATTTAACT
Source organism: Victivallaceae bacterium (assembly GCA_028718375.1). Classification (GTDB taxonomy): domain Bacteria; phylum Verrucomicrobiota; class Lentisphaeria; order Victivallales; family Victivallaceae; genus JAHOYW01. The sequence goes on from JAQULZ010000006.1 coordinate 14,884, forward strand.
TTTAAAAATTTCCGTTTTTTTCTGAAAAAGACTTGACTAGATTAGATTACGATTGTAATTTCAGGAAAGAATTACAAATGTAATAATATGTCAGGAGCTGACACATGAATAAAGACGTCAGAATATCAGACGCTGAAATTGAGGTAATGAAGATCGCCTGGGAAAAAAATCCCATAACTTCCAATGAGATAGTTGAGAAGCTTTTGCAAACCACGAGCTGGGCGCCCAAGACAATAAGAACTCTGATTAACCGGCTTGCCAATAAAGGCGCCCTTAATTACAAGCACCAGGGAAAAGGCTATTTATATACTCCCGGTGTTTCAAAAGAAGAATGCGTTAAGGCGGAAACCGAATCATTCTTAAACCGAATGTTTGACGGGGCCCTCATGCCGATGCTGACTTATTTTGCCGAATCCCGGAAACTCAGTTCTGAAGACATAGAAAATTTAAAAAATATAATCGAGGGAAATCATTGATAATGGACATTTTCATTCAGTGGCTGATCGCCAATTCTCTTAAAGGCACAGTGTTGATTATCGCCGTATTCCTGGTACAGTTTGTCTTTTCAAAACAGATACCTCAAAAATGGAAATACCTGATGTGGCTGCTGGTCGCAATTCGTTTAGTCATGCCATCTTTGCTGGAATCGAAATCAAGTATTTTCAACCTGAAGAATACTTGGCAGAAAAAAACGGTTAATCCTGTTCAGCTGACTATTGCCCCTCCAACCCAAGCTGCGGCAATTGAAAACTCCTTCCCTCAAACAGTTACCGCTTATGCCGCTGTTCCTGAAACCGGAATAAAGTTAAGTACCGTTATTTTCTCCGTATGGGCAACTGTTTCATTACTTTTATTTTTATACCTTCTCCGGAAAAATTCAAGAATTTCCGCTTTAGTCAGCAAGGAAAAAACGGTTATCGCAAGCAAGTGGCTCAAATTGCTCGAAAATTGCAAACGGGAACTTAAACTTCATATTCCGATACAGGTCGTTGAAACGGCTTATGTAAGTACTCCCGCCCTTATGGGATTCGTCCGGCCAAGGATTCTCCTGCCGGAAGGGATGCAGAATGCAATGACTGAACCCGAGATGAAGCTGATCTTCATGCATGAGCTAACCCATTTGAAGCGTGGGGACACCATAATTAACTGGATTATCAGCCTGATTCAAATAATCCACTGGTTCAATCCTTTTGTCTGGCTTGCCTTTGCAAAAGCCAGGGAAGCAAGGGAACTGGCATGTGATAATGATGTCCTTTCTTTTCTCGAAAAAAACAAATCGAAAAAATATGGGTTGACTATCATAAAACTTCTTGAGCTGTATTGCCATGAAAACAGGATTACAGGTATGGTCGGCATACTTGAAAATAAAAAGCAAATGAAAAGGAGGATTGAAATGATCAGAAATCATCGTCAAGGAACTAAAAGAGCCGCAGTATTCACTTTGATATTATTATTGCTTATGGGGGCGGTTTTTCTCTCAGAAGCTATAGATGATTATGCAGAGGAAAAATTTACTTCTGAAACCCTGGGGATATCTATAAACCCACCTGTTGCTGCCTCAACGGATATTAAATGTCCCGCATATCTGATTGCAACGTTTCTCCTGCCGGCGCAATCCGGTTTTGCCGCAAACGTTAATATTATTAAGCAGAGTTACAATCTGCCCATGGCGGCTTATGACAAATTAAGCTTATCCCAGTTTAAATCGTTAAATGCAAAGGTGTTGACGCATGAGTTAAAGGGAAATGAAGCCCGATATGAGTACATGTTAGGCGACAAGAAACTGCATTTTTATGTCAGGGCGGTAAAACAGGGCAAGAGTATCTACTGTATTACGGCAACCGCGCTCAACAGCAGTTGGGAAACTCAAAAAGCGGCACTTATAAAATCCGTAAACAGTTTTAAAGTAGTGAAATAAGCAGGAATTCATACCAATTTGCCAAGAGAGAGTATCAAACCTCAACGAGGTTTTTCACTGTAGCCCGCCGCAACGCGACGGGTATTGGGTAATCAACAATATCGTTCCCGGTAAGGGAACTTCAAAGTGAATGAGAAAATCGGCATTTTATCAGAACCCGCCGCATTGCGGCGGTTCCTTTGCGCAGCGCCTGCATTATTTTCTGCTCATACCAAGTTGCAATCATTACTATATTTTGATCGCAACTTGGTATTATATCAGAAGAAAAAAACTGTTCAGAGTATCAACGGAACAACTTATATTAATGAGCGATCAGTCATAGATAATGGCGATGGCGGATTTTGAGATGGATTTTGGTTATAAACCGCAGAGCGATAGAGAGTATCGCGCAAGGATTTATGGCAAAAATCGGCTCAAAAGAACCATCGAAATGTCTATGAATGAGAGCGAATTGGTATTACCGAACATTTAAAAAAACCACGTGTTTAATTGCATAAGTTAGAGATAGTATCCTTAATCTGAGAACCTTTTACTTCACGCTTGCGCCATTTAAATGGATGGGGATTTTTCGAATATTCCTCGATAAACTTTTCAATGGCCTCTTTTAATTCAGCCTTGCTGTTATGGCTTGCGCCGCGCAAAACTTTACGGCTCATAATTCCAAACCATATTTCAATCTGATTAAGCCAACTTGCGGAAGTCGGGGTAAAATGAAAATAAACGTTTTTATGCTCGTCAAGCCATGCCGTATTCTTCTTGTGAATGCAATAATTATCAAGGATGACATGGAATTCCGTCGTATTCGTGTCGGAATATCCCGCAAGCAGCTCATCCATGAATTGCAAAAAATCACTTCGTTTTTTACGTTCGGTTATCTTTCCCCTTACCATCCCGGTCGCTATTTCTAAAGCCCCGAATAAGTTTAATGTCCCGTTTCTTTTATATGTACTCTTATATGCCCGGACAATCTTCCCGTTCTCGGCATATACATATCCGGTTTTGCGCGACAACGCCTGCATGCTCGGCTTTTCGTCAACGCTTATTACAATCGCATTACAAGGCGGTGCAAGATAGAGTCCCACAATATCCGCCGCTTTTGTCGCAAACTCCGGATCTGTGCTTATACACCAACTCCTTTGGCGACTCAGGCAAATGCTGTTTTTTTTCAGAAAACGCCAGATGTAATCGTCTGAAATCCCAAGCGCAGATGCCAGGCTTCCGCCATCCCAGCGACTCATTCCGGATGGCGGCTTTTCGTCAAGTTTAGCCAAAATTTTCTCCCCTATTTCGCGGCCATAGATTGGAGGCCGCCCGGAGCGGGGCTTATCATCAAGAGATTTCAAGCCCTCGGCAATAAAACGCTTCCTGTACTCGGTAACCGTATTGGGCATGATATTAAATTTCCCGGCCAATTCGCTTCCCTTGAGGCCATCCGCGCAGCCAAGTATCACTTTGGCCCTCAAAACCCGGCGCGCCTCTTCGGTTTTGCTTGATGCGGTTTGCATAAGTTTCAATCTGACATCTTCTTCTAATTTTATTATTGGTGCTGTTCTTGGCATAGTCGTTGCCCTCCTATGCCATATAATATAATTCTATTTGCCAATTTTGCAATTAAACACTAGCATTGTCCGGGCCTGCCGGGCTGCTACCGGCGTAGTCCGTTGAAACGCATCGCGTCGATCCGCCTGGTCGAGGCGAAAGCGCTGCTTTTATATTCGATGTTGAATGTTACCCAAACCGCAGTTTATCGAATTATCCCCGGATGCATGAATTTTCACGTGAATTTTCAAAATATTTCGCCGCAGACTTTCATCAAGGAAAGAAGGCGCAAACCCGTTATTTAATGGGCAAAACTCTGGATAGCAGCTATTTTTTGCGGAAAATGATTCTGCCTTTGCTGAGGTCATAGGGAGACATTTCCATGAGCACGCTGTCGCCGGGGAGAATGCGGATGAAATTCAAACGCATTTTACCGCTGATATGCGCGGTTACGGCATGCCCGTTTTCAAGTTCCACTCTGAACCTCGTGTTCGGCAGCAATTCCTTAATCACGCCTTCCACTTTGATCACGTCGTCTTTGGCCACGTTAAAATCTCCGGTTCGTTTTCAGTTATCAATACCATGTGCTCGAAATGAGCCGACCACGACTTATCCGCCGTTCTGACCGTCCAGCGGTCCGTTTCCGTAAACACTTTATAAGACCCCAGGTTCAGCATCGGTTCGATCGCCAGCACCATCCCGGGACGCAGTTCCGGCCCGCGCTGACCGCAGAAAAAATTGGGCACTTCCGGCGGTTCGTGCAGTTTCGTGCCGCAGCCGTGCCCGACGTATTCGCGGACGATCCCCAGGCGGGCGGCCTTGGCCGCCTTTTCGACTGCGGCGCTGATGTCGCAAACGTGATTTCCGGCTTTTGCCCGGCCGATACCCGCCATCAGTGCTTTTTCGGTGTTTTCCAGCAGCCGCTTGACGTCTTCCGGTACTTCCCTGCCCAAGGCAAAGGTTACGGCGGTATCACCGACCCCGCCGTCGTAAGTGATCCCGATGTCGAGGCCGACGATGTCCGTTTCGGCCAGGATCCGGTCCGGACGGCCGATACCGTGGACGACTTCGTCGTTTACGGAAATACAGATATTGCCGGGAAAGCCGTTGTAGCCCAGAAACGCACTGGTTCCGCCCGTAGCGGCGATCAGCGTCCCGGCGATCCGGTCCAGTTCGCAGGTTGACATCCCGGGGCGGACCAATTCCCGAACCTGATCCCGGACCCGGGCGGTTAATTGCGCCGCCTGACGAATCCGGGCGATTTCTTCCGCAGTATGGATCACGTAATTGCGCTTCATGAACATGGTTTAGGTCAGTTCCCTGAATAACGCGGCCAGCATTTTATCCCGTTCGATTTCAGTAATGCTGGTCAACAGCTTCCGTTCCCGGTAATAGTCGATCAACGGTTGCGTATTTTTATAAAAAACCTTCAGACGTTCTTCCGCCGTTTCCCGGGAATCATCCGGCCGCTGGAAAAGCGCCGTGTTACAATCGTCGCAGATATTCTCCTGTTTCGGGGGGAGAAACAGTTTGTTGTAAATCCGGCCGCATTTGCCGCAGGATATCCGCGCGGTCAGCCGTTGGAGCAGGATTTCGTCATCGACCTCGAAATAAATCACCGCGTCGATTTTCCGGCCGATTTCCTTCAACGCCTGGTCGAGTAAATTAGCCTGATTGACCGTGCGGGGAAAGCCGTCCAGAATGAATCCGTTATCACAGTCCGGCTGCCGCAGTCGGCTTTTTACCATCCCCGCGACCAGGTCATCGGGCACCAGTCCGCCTTTTTCCATCAGGACCGCGGCGCTTTTCCCCAGCTCCGTACCGTTTTTTATTTCCGCGCGTAAAATGTCTCCGGTCGAAATATGCGCCAGCGGCTCGCGTTCGGTGAGGGCGCTCGAAGCCGTTCCCTTGCCGGCGCCGGGAGCACCCAGAAAAATCAGATTCTTTTTAGTCACCATAATATACCTCTTATATCAGTTTTAAGTTTTAAGCTTAACACTCAACACCATAAGCTTTTTTCAGGAAGTCCCGCAAATCAGTACCGGTGAGTTCCTTCTGGGAGCCTTCCTGCATTTCTTTGCATACCAGGCGGCCGCTTTCCAGTTCGGTATCGCCGCAGATTACCGCGAAAGCGGCGTTGACCCGGTTGGCGGCGCGCATCTGACCTTTCATGCTCCGTTCCTCAATTTCAACGACCACGGGGATGCCGGCGGCGCGCAGTTCCTGGGCCAGTTTCAGGTTGAATGTCCGGGCCGGAGCGCCCCTGCTGACCAGGAAAACCGGGCCCGTTCCGGGAGCGGGGGCGGGAATGTTCAACGCTTCCTGTACCATCAGCAGCCGTTCCAGGCCGGCGGCAAACCCGACGCCGATTATCGGTTTCCGGTTTTCCGGCAGATACAATTCGTAACGGCCGCCGCCGGCGATTGCGTTCTGAGCCCCGAGCCCGGGATGAATTACCTCGAAGACCGTATGGGCGTAATAGTCCAGTCCGCGTACCAGTTGCCGGTCGATTTCAAAATCGATCCCGAAAGCGGTCAGCAGTTTGCAGACCGAATCGAAATACATCCGGGACGCGGCGGTATAGGTGCGGAGGTAATCCGGCGCGTTGCCGACCACTTCCCGGCAGCGTTCCTGTTTGCAGTCGAGTATCCGCCAGACATTCCGGCCGGCGCGCTCCCGGCAGTCGTCACACATGGCGTCGAGATGCTGCCGGAAATATTTGCTCAGCAGTTCGGCGGCGGGTTTGCGGTCGGCTTGAACGCCGCGGGTATTGAGCAGCAGCCGGGTGCCGCTGATCCGCAAGGCGTCCAGATATTGGATCAGCATGGCGATATTTTCCGCGTCAAGTTCGGGGGCGATGCGCCCGGCGTTCTCGACCCCGACCTGGTGAAACTGCCGCCGCCGCCCGGCCGCCGGGCGTTCGCCGCGGAACATCGGGCCGAGATAGAAAACCCGCTGCTCACTGCCGTTCATCACTTCGGTATTGAGCAGCGCGCGCATGACCCCGGCGGTGCCTTCCGGGCGCAGCGTCAGACTGCGGCCGCCGCGGTCTTCAAAAGTGTACATTTCCTTCTGAACCACCTCGGTTTCGTCGCCGATGCCGCGCCGGAAAACTTCCGTATATTCAAATACCGGCGTCCGCAATTCCCCGTAACCGTAGAGCGGAAAGATCCGCCGGGCAGTTTCTTCAAGCCGGTACCACCAGGGCATTTCTTCGGGGAAAATATCCGCGGTTCCAGGCGGAGGAGAAAATTTTGCCATAATCCGGATTACCTTATGTCACAGTTCCATGAATCGGCCGGATACCCGGGCCGATTAAAATAAAAATGCGCCAGGCGTTTTGCGCGGCGCAATACAAAGAAGTTTTCTTTTTAACGAGTCCCGGCATGGACAGCGTTTATAATTTCTTGGGGTTGAGTTTTTCCACCTGCTCTTTCAGCTCCTTGCCGGCGCGGAACTTGACAACTGCCCGTTCAGGAATGACTACTTCGTTCTCCGGCTTGTTGGGATTGCGTCCCTTCCGGCTCTTACGGACTTTTACTTCGAAAACGCCGAAATTGCGCAGCTCAATGGTCTTTCCGACGATCAACTCGGCGGCGATATAATCAAAGGTTTTCTGGACCACAAAAGCTACGTCATTTTGAATCAGTCCGGTTTCCTTGGAAATTTTCACTACAAGATCACGCTTTGTCATTTTGTCATTCCTTTGTTATGTGGCGATGTAAATTTTGAATTTGTAGTTGTTTATCACCATAACATTAACCCTTGCGGCCATATAGTCAAAGCATAATTTGAAAAAATAATCGTTTTTATGGATAAATTTTCCACCGCCCGGCTTCGCGCTGCATTTCAGAACGATTTTTTTCAATAAGTTCGGCAAAATAATTGACAAAGTTTAAAACAAAGTTATATTAGAACTTTGTAAAGGTAATTAACAAAGTTGGAAATCGGAGGCTTTTAATGAATAATCTTCAAACCCGGCAGAAAAGCGGTCAGCAGCTATTATGGCTGATCAAGGAGCATAAGCAGATTTCCCGGGCGGAGCTGGCCAAGCTCACCGGCCTGACCCGGCCGACGGTGTCGTCGATCATTGCGGATTTCGTCGGAAAGCAACTGGTTGTGGAATCCGGCAAAGGCGAATCCTGCGGCGGCAAACGGCCGATCATGCTGAAACTGAATCCCGGGGCCTGTTTTGCGGTCGGCATTGACCTGGGGGACGATTATCTGATCCGGGGTGTGCTTTGCGATTTATGCGGCAATATAGTGGCGCGCGAGGAACTCGAATACGAAAACGAGTTTGAAATCATCCTGCAAGTGCTCGAAGACCTGATCGCGCTGCTGGCGGCCCGGGTTCCGCGGGAAAAGATCAAAGGGGTAGGTATCGCGGTTTCGGGAATCGTGGATACGGAAAGCAACGAAGTGGTCAACAGTTCCACTTTGGACATCGAGAAAAAACAATTGGCCCGGCGGTTGGCGCAGCGCTGCCGGTTCAGCGTGTTCCTGGAGAACCGCCCGAATGCGGCGGCTCTGGCGGAAACCCAGTTCGGAGCGGGCAAAGCGTTCAGTAACCTGGTTTATATTACCAGCGGCCGGGGGGTCGGAGCGGGAATCGTCATCAACGGCAAAATTTTCCGGGGCAGTTTCGGAACGGCCGGTGAGATCGGTGAAATCCGAATTCCGGTTTTGAATGAAGACGGTATTTTCGAGCGGCATTGCCTGGAAGACCTGACCCGGGCCAGTGCGGTTTGCGCCCGCGCCGGCAAAATCAAAAAACGGCAGTTGCGGTATGGTGAAGTACTGGAATATTACCGCACCGGCGATCCGGCAATCGTCGCGCTGCTGGATGAAACTGCCGAATACATGGCTTATGCCGCGCAGATCGTCGCCGATCTGCTGAACCCGGAAGCGATTATCCTGGGCGGCCGGGCGGTGGAATTGGGAGAAGCCTATTTGCGGACTTTCCGCAGTTGTTTCGAACGCGGCCTGGCCAAGGCTCTGATCGGCGGCCTGACGGTCGTGAGTTATTCGCAATACGGCCAGCTCGGAGTGGCCGTCGGCGGCGCCGTGGTGGTGCTGGAGCTGGTAATGGATCAGAAAATATAAAATGTTTAATAAGCCACGAAATACACGAAAAAAAATTTTAAGGAGGCTTTTAATGGTTCAAAAACAAAAGACGCTGGATTTGACGATTATCGGTGCGGGTATGATCGTGACCGACGTGCTTTTGCCTTCGGCCCTGCAGTTGCAGCGCACCGGCGTGGTTGGTGAAATCACGGTCTGCGACCTGCGGGAAAGCGCCCTGCGGGCGCTCCGGGAGAACCGGGAGCTCCGGGAAGCGTTTCCCGGTCAGAGCTTCACCACCTGTCCGGAAACCGGCTCCGGGGATTCCGACGATCCCGAACTGTATAAAAAGGTACTAGCCCGGAAGTATCCTTATCATCTGGCAATCGTCGCGCTGCCGGATCATTTGCACTATCCGGTGCTGAAAGGGGTACTGCCGTTCAACCAGCATATTCTGTGCGTCAAGCCCCTCGTCCTCAAATATGCCCAGGCGCTGGAGATTGAAAAAGAAGCCCGGGAACGCGGGGTGTTCATCGGCGTGGAATATCACAAGCGTTTCGACCGCCGGGCGCTGCTGGCGCGCAAGCATTACCGGAACGGCGATCTCGGCGATTTCGCGCTCGGCGAGGCCAAGCTCATCGAACCGTATTTTTACCGGCATTCGAATTTTCAGAACTGGTTCACCTGTCCGAACACCGACCCGTTCGTCTATGTCGGCTGCCATTACGTCGACCTGGTCTGTTTCATCACCGGCTTGAAACCGGTGGAAGTGTCCGTTACCGGCCGCCAGGGGCGGTTTCCGAACGGCAAGGAAGGCTATTTGTGGTCGAACGGCCGGGTGGTGTTCGAGAACGGCGGGATTTTATCGGTGAACAACGGTCTCGGCTATCCGGACGACAGCGCCGGCGGCAACGATCAGGGGCTGATCATGTATTTCGACGGCGACGACTGCGGCGGATTGCTGGCGCATGACGACCATAACCGCGGTGTCGAATACGGCTTCGCGCGCAACGTCGCCAAACGTTTCCAGTATCTCAATCCCGATTTTTTCCGCACCGTTCCCTGGGAAGGTCCCGGTCTGAAACCGGTCGGGTACGGTTTTGATTCCGTTGCGGCTACTTTGCTGAACGCGTCGGCGATCGAGGCGCAGGCGGACGAATACCCCGGTCGGGCTCTGGAAATCCGCCGGGCGGCGATCGCCGCCGCCGACGCCCGGGGGCTGATCGCGACTCCTGCGAATTCCGCTTATAATGAACTGGTGCAGGAAGCGGCCCGCTTGTCCATTCTCAACGGCGGCGATCTGGCGGTCATCGATTACCGCGGCGCTGTACCCGCCGTGAAACTTAAAAAATAACCTGATCCAAGGAGGATAATAATATGGCTGAATATGATCTGACGCCGGTAAACGTACCGAAAATTGAAACCAAATACCGTTCCATCAGAACCGCGATTCCGGTTCCGGAGTCGCTGGAAATTTTTGAACGCCTCAAAAAATCCGAACCCCGCTCGATGCAGGGGCAGCCGCCGATCGTCTGGCATCGGGCCGATGATTTTACCGTGGCGGATAAATGGGGCAACCGCTGGATTGACTGGTCGAGCTGCGTATTGATCTCCAATGCTGGTCATAACCATCCGAAAATAGCCCGGGCTTTGCATGATGTTATTGATCAGGGCTTGCTGGCGACTTACGTTTTTGTCCATGCCGGGCGGGTCAGGCTTACCGAAATGCTCCGGACGCTCGCTCCGCAGGGCAGGGAATACAGCGTTTTCCTGCTTTCCTCCGGTTCCGAAGCTACCGAGAACTGCATTAAAATGGCTAAGACCTACGCGCTGAAAAAATATGGCCCCAAACGGAAATATTTCGTTTCTTTCCATAACGCTTTTCACGGCCGGACGCTGGGGGCTCAACTCGCCGGCGGCATGCCCCGGCTCAAGGAATGGATCATCGACGGCGACCGCACCTTTATTCAGGCGCCGTTTCCGGATGGATATAAAAATGAGGATACGGGATTCGAGCTTTTTCTCAAAACTCTTGACCGGCAGGGCGTCAAACCGGATGAGATCGCGGGGGTGATGAGCGAATCCTATCAGGGCGTCGGGCCGGACTTCATGCCGGTTGAATACGCGCAGCAACTGGAAGCATTTTGCCGGGATAACGACATTGTCCTGATCATGGACGAGGTCCAGGCCGGTTTCGGCCGTACCGGAAAAATGTTCGCGTTCGAACATTACGGCATTACCCCCGATCTGATTGCCTGCGGTAAAGGCATCAGTTCTTCCCTGCCCCTTTCCGCGGTTATCGGACGCCGGGACATCATGGACCTTTATGCGCCGGGCTCGATGACCAGCACTCATTCCGGTTCACCGTTGTGCGTTGCGGCGGCGATCGCCAGTCTGGAAGTTATCGCGGAGGAACACCTGGTCGAAAAAGCGGCGCGACTGGGCGCAGTCCTGGGCCGGGAATTAGCCCGGATTCAGCGGAAATATTCCGCTCGGCTGGGCTGTTTTCAGGGCAAAGGCCTGGTGGCGGGCCTTCAGTGTGTCTTGCCGGGGACGAAAACCCCGGATCCGGCGACGGCTTTGGCGATCAACGTGAAATGCCTGCAAAAGGGGCTGTTGATGTTTGCGCCGGTGGGGATCGCCGGCGAATGCCTGAAAATCGCCCCGCCGTTGAGTATTACGGAAGACGCGCTCCGGGAATCGATCCGGGTATTTGAAGAAGCCTGCGACGAGGCGCTCGGCTGACCGGGGTGTGCTAAGGGGCGGTCGCAGCCTTGCAGGCCCCGGCCGTAACATACACCCCTTTGGCGTCGGTAAAATACTTTTTCAGCACGGCGTTGACTTGTTTCAAGTTCAACTGCCGGATGATTTCCGGAATCCGCCAGGGAGTTTCACAGCCGTTGCCGTAAAATTCTTCGAGCACGGAGTTGAACAGCAGCGCGCTGTTATTGCTCATCAGCGAAGCATAATTGAATTCCACCCGGGCCCGGGCGGAGTCGAATTCCTCCTGCGACAGGCCGGTACCGGCCAGGCGGCGGCGTTCTTCGGTCAAAAGTTCGATCACCTGCGGCACTGAACCGCGCTTCGTTCCCGCGTAGAACGCGATGAAGCCGGGATATAACCCGTTGCCGAACATCGCTCCGGTACTGTAAGCCAGCCCCCGGTCTTCGCGGATCACTTTGAACAGATTGGAAGACAAACCGTTGAGCGCCTGCTGCAGGATTTCAAAAGTGAAACGGTCGGGTGAATGGTAATCGCAGGTCGGTACCGCGTAAATGACTTTGATCTGATCGCGCGGCAGTTCGATTTCCGCGCGTAAGTCCTCGCGGGGAAATGCCGGGGCGGGAGGCAGCTTCAGCGTTGCCGGGTCATTCCAGCGGATAGCTGCGTCCAGATCGGCGGCGGCGCGGTGGGCGGTTTTGACTTCGAGATCGCCGGCGATACCGATGACGGTGCGGGGCGCGATGAATTGCCGGCGGTAGAATTTTCTGAGTTTTCCGGCGGTAAGGGCGGCGAGCGAGCTCAGGCTGCCGTCGCGCGGCAGGGCGTGGGGATGGCCGCGGTAAAGCAGTTCGTACATTTTATCGACGGCCGAGCTGCCCGGATCCTGGGCTTTGGTTTTGAGTATTTCCAGGGCATTGTGCCGTTCCCGGACGAATTGTTTGGGTCTGAACGCCGGTTCGGCAAGGACGGATTTGAGCAGTTGAAGCGCCAGGTCCAGCTTATCGCGCAGGCAGTTGAGTTTGATGAAAAAGGTGCTGGTACCGGCGTTGACACTGAAATCCAGCGCGTTATCGTCAATTAAGGCGTTGAATTTTTCCTCCCCGTAACTCCGGGTGCCGGTGGTCAGAAGTTGTGCGGTCAAACGGGAAATGCCCGCATTTTCCGGGGTTTCAATAAGGTTCCCGCCGAGCGTCAGCACGCAAAGGTCGATCAGCGGAAAACTGGAATCCGGTACCGTTATCAGCCGGGCGCCGGACGGCAGGACGGATCGGTGCGCGGGTTTGCGTCTGGCCTTGGGGCGGTTGGCGGCCGCGTTTTTTCCGGCTTCGGGGGGAAGCTGGCGGACGATACTCAACTGTTCCCGGGTCAGATATTTGTTGGCGATTTCCAGAATGTCGTCCCGGTTCACTCGGTTCAGCCGCCGGAGATAATGATCCGCCATGCCGGGATCACCGTAGGCCAGGACGGCATCGCCGATCACGCCGGCAATGCCGTTATTGGAACGGAGTACCCGCACATAATCCGCCAGCTGCTGATTTTTTTCCCGTTCCAGCTCTCCGGCTGTAACGCCGTTTCTGCAGAATTTTTCCAGCTCCTCAAACAGCGCGGTTTCCAGCGCCGGGAGTTTGGCGGGAGCGGTTGCGGCGGAAATAGCTGAAATCCCGCTGAAATTAGGAGCGTAGGTGAACGAACCGGCGGCGATCGCCAGTTCCTTTTCCTGCTGCAGGACCCGGACCAGGCGGGCGCTCTTGCCCTGACCGAGAATTGCGGAAATAAGGTCGAGAGCGGGAATATCCGGGTGGGCCAGCGCCGGAATCCGGGCGGCGACTGCCAGCCGGGCCAGCGGATCGGCGAAAAAACAGTTGTTCGAGCGAAACCCGATTTGCGGCGGTTCTTCGGGGAGCGGCGGTTCATAGATATTGCCGTGCCGCCAGGACGCCAGGCGCTTTTCGACCATTTCCAGTACCGCCGGGACCCGGATGTCCCCGGAAATCACGAAAAACGTCCGTTCCGGAGAATAACGCTGCTCGTAATACTGGCACATAAGATCGCGGCTGACCTGTTCAATCTTTTCATGATACCCGATGATCGGATGGCGTACCGGGTGCCGGAGAAAGACGGTTTTCCACAACCTTTCCCCCAGCATGGATTCGGGACGGTCGCGCCCCAGATCGCGTTCCCGCAGGATCACGTCCTTTTCGGACAGGAATTTAGCCTCGGGAAATTCCGGAGAACTGAGCATCCGGCTGAGGATGTCGATGCCGGTTTCAGTATGTTCGGAGGGCAGGTTGAGATAATAAACGGTATGGTCGTAAGAGGTATAGGCATTGACGCTGCCGCCCAGCCGGCTGACGGTGTCGGCGGCGGCCTGTCCCGGATAGCCGTCGCAGCCCTGGAACAGCATATGTTCGAGAAAATGCGCCAGGCCGCAGCCCAGGAAACCGGCTTCATGAACGCTGCCGGTGGCGACGAAGCAATGCAGCGAAACCGTCGGCGCATCGGGTTTGGTGTTGACGAAGAGGCGCAGACCGTTATCCAGGGAGAAGGTGTGAATCCGGGAAAAATAATCGCCGCGGAACGGATTGGAATGCGGTTCAGTCAATGGTAGGTACCTTAATTTGCGGCGTTTGTCGCCTGGACGCCGGGGAATGCGCCAGGGCAAATAAGTCATAATCGGTGTTGAAGTCCTCGATCGAATCATGCGTGTCAGCGCCTAAGACCCGGTGGTCTACCAGGGCGAAAACGATATTGCCGATGTCCGCAGCAGTGTTAATGCCCCAGGATTTTAAAATGTCCTCGTAAAAGATGCTGTATTCCTTCAGCGCGAACTCGGAAACCCCGGCGAGCAGTTCGCGGGCATGGATGTGTCCGGCCGGGTTTTTAGCAGCGGCGGCGTAGTTGACTGCGGCGTTGACGAATTTATAAGCCTCCCGGCTGTATCGCGGTTCGCGGCTTACGATTGATTCGATTATTTGCTGTAGTTCATTATTCAACATAATTGTACCGGAATAAATAAAGAATTGGGTTGAAAATATAAAGATTTTGAATAAGCGGCGAAACCTTGCTTCAGGCAAAAGCCATATTAAAGCAATTGATTTCGTTTCTGCTGCAGCTTAACGGAAAAAACAGCCAGGCCACCGGCGAGGTTTTCGTTATGGCAGACGATCTCGGGCGGGGTCTTCAATTTGACCATGGAAAAATTCCAGATTCCCCAGATTCCCGCCTCAATCAGAATGTCGGCGACCTCCTGAGCGGCCTGCCAGGGCACGGTGATGATTCCGACTTTAACTCCCATGCGTTGCACCATTTCCTTCAGTTTTGACAGGTGAAATATTTTTTTGCCGTGAATGACCTTGCCGACCCGTTCCGGGTCAATATCGAAGCCGGCGATGATTTTCAGGCCGTTTTCTTCAAACGGCTTATGCCCCAGCAGGGCCGAACCCAACGCGCCGGCGCCGATCAGAAACGCTTCATCGACCTTGTTCCAGCCGAGAAAATCCTCAATTGCCTTGATCAGATCATCCAGACAGTAGCCGGTGCGCGGTTTGCCCGGAAGGCCCATCAGCACCAAATCTTTTCTGACCAGGATAGGTTTGAAATCGAGTTCGTTAATCAGCGCGGTCGTGGAAACATATTCCTGGCCTTCCGCCTTCAGGCGCTTCAAAATATGCAGATAGGTAGGCAGGCGCTTGATGGTGGGCAAACGCAGTATTTTGTCATTATGCTCTTTGGTTTCAGAATTTCCCGTCATTATCCTGTCCCTGCGGCGAAGGTGCTTTTTTACTAGGAGAAAACCTATCCCCCCTATAATAACACAATAGCCGCTGAAACTCAATAGTCAAGAAAGATGGAGAGCTAATATTAATAAAAAAATATATTATATATCATAGATTCACTCCCGTTACAGTTCGCTTGAATTATCCGTTTCAGCAGATATATTTACTGAAACGTATCCGGATTTTGAGCTTTCTTCCAAACTACTAAGGAGTAAATTCTATTATGATGAAAGCAGTTTTATTTGGTGTCATCGGGGCCGCGGTCCTGAATCTGGCGGCGCTGGACCTCACCACGGTTGATGGAAAAGTTTATAAAAACGTCCAGATAACCAATGTTCTTCCTAATGCAGTCGGATTTTTCTATACCGATAAAAACGGCGTTACCGTTTTGCGCGATATCGCCCTGACTTCCCTCACCGAAGATTTACGGAAAAAATTCAATTATTCGTCGGAAAAAGCGAAAATCTTTGAACGGCAGGTCGCCGTGTTCCAGTCGGAACGCGCGAAACTCCTGGAAAAACAGCGGCAGGAAAACCTGGCATTGTTTCAGCAGCAGAAAAAATTCGCCAGGGAATTGGATGCCGTGAAAGCCCTGCTTTACTGTCATCGTGTTTCCTGCTGGGTCCATATAGTTCGTCCGGTCGGGACTACGGACTGCATCGGCAAGGTCAGCCTGCCTGGGGCTACTGATAAATACGGCAATCTGGGTACTTTCTATGTCCGCAATCTGACCGGGCCGCAAAATGACCTGCTGCCCGCCGTTATTTATCCTACCGGGAAAAGCGTATCTCTTCAGGACGGGATTTTTCCCATATACGATGCCGATTTCAATAAATATGCCCTGGAATTGGTACAGCAGCGGGAAAATTCATCGGGCGGGGACTGATTGCGGGGCATAACGGCCGGAATAAGTTTTCGAGGTTGATATGCTGGATAACCGGGCATTCAGGAAACGGGCAGACCTTATTGTCTTAGGCTTCGCGGTATGGGGCGCGATAAGTATCGGGGTGTTTTTTTATTATGCCGTGATCGCCCGGGAGCAATATATTCAGCTCGGCAATAAACTTGCCCGGCGCGAAATTACCTACTACCCTGAACGGGCCCGGATACTCGATAAGAACGGAGTCGTCCTGGCGTGGAGCGAGAAATATTACGACTTGTATTACATCGATATCCTGGGTTCGCCGAAACGAACGAAAATGATTTTGGGAGAAGTCATGGAACTGCTGCCCAACCTGGAGGAACCGGTTTCCGGGACGGTGTATTCGGTAATCTTCCGTAGTTTGCAGCCGGCCCAGATTATGGCGCTGGAAAAAACGGTTTATCGCTTCCAGGAACTCCAGATAATGCCCCGTATTGAACGGAAAGCGGTTAATTATCCGGAAATCCGGGCCTATCTGGGGCAGGTGAAATCGGTCAGCGGCCGGCTGCTCGGCGTCAGCGGGCTCGAAAAGCAATATAACGTTACTTTGAGCGGAATTCCCGGTCGTTACCGGGTAATGCTCGACCGGAATAAGAACTGGATTAAAGATTCAGGTGAATTGCTGCGGCCGGCAGTGCCGGGAAAAGAGCTGCAGTTGCCGTTAACCCTGGAAGAAATTCGTACGAGGCATCCGTGAACAGGACAAAAAAATCCGACCATCAAATCTTCAACACCATCGTGCTGGTGCAGAGTCTGCTGTTCCTGTTGTGTATCTGGGGGTGTCTGGCTATTTACAATTCCAATACCCTGGGGGCGTCGCCGCTTTATTTCGTCAGCCGCCAGTTGCTCTGGATGATTATAGGCCTGGTATTGATGCTTGCGGCTCAGCGCGTTCCTTTTCGTTTCTATCGTGAACACGCCCCGGTTTTTGCCGCCGGCGCTTATATTTCACTGGTGGCGGTACTGCTCTGGGGCACCCGGATCAACGGCATGTGCGGCTGGTTCACTTTCGGCTGGACTTCAGCCTCCATCCAGCCTTCGGAGTTTGCCAAACCGTTTTTCATCCTCCTGCTTTGCCATTTGGCCGGCAACGGGCGGAATGATTTCAAGACCTTCATGCTGCTGGCGTTGATGACCTTGTTATGGGTGATCCCGATTCTGCTTGAGCCTGATGCCGGGACCGCGGCGGTTTATCTGCTGGCTTTTGGAGTAACGGCTTTTCTGGCAGGTGCGCCGGTCAAATATCTGCTGGCGCTTCCCGCTCTGCTGACGCCGGCTGCGGTCTGGATGATTTACGCCCATCCGTACATCCTCAGACGGTTTTCCGGGTTCTGGAATCCGGCGAGCGATCCGCTGGGCAGCGGCTGGCATATCCGGCAGTTCCAGTTCACTCTGGCGCGCGGCGGCTGGTTCGGAGTAAAAATGGGCAAGGCAGCCTGGGCGAATTCTTATCTGCCGCTGGCGCACAGCGATTCGGTTTTTGCGACGGTCGCCGAATCGCTTGGATTTGCCGGTACTTTGCCGGTAATCCTGATTTTTGCGATCATCATTTTTGCCTTATACCGGATTACCCGGCAGTTGCAAAGTGAATACCAGAAATTGTTCATCGTGGGAATGCTGGCGATGATTGCCGTTCAGACTTTGATTCATGTCAGCGTGAATGTGGCATTGTTGCCGCCGACCGGATTGACTTTGCCGTTACTGAGTTACGGCGGCAGTTCGCTGTTATCGACTCTGCTGGCATTCGGGATAATTTTGAGCGCGATGGATTATCATCCGACCGAGGAACGACGCGATCATTACACTTGACCGGTTTCAGCTCGAATGTAAACCTTTTAATGGACGGAGGTGGATTATGAAAAGGATCATGACGTTGTTCGCATTATCGGGAATGGCCCTGGGAATGAACGGCGGGGGAGCGGGTAAATTCCTGCTGACTTCGCAAAGCTTCAAAGACGGCGGCGCGCTGCCGGTTGAATACACCAAGGCCGTGGGGGGAGAAAACGACTCGCCGCAGCTTTCCTGGTCCAAGGTGCCGCCCGGGACCAAATCATTCGTCATCTGCTGTGTCGACATTCATCCGATAGCGCGGCGCTGGATACATTGGCTGGTGGTGGATATTCCGGCGACGGTAAGTTCGATTGACCGGGATGCTTCCGGGGGCAATATGCCGGCCGGAGCAAAGGAATTGAGCAACACTTTCGGTACGCCCGGGTGGGGCGGGCCGAAACCGCCTTTCCGTACCGGCGTCCATAAATATGTCTTTACGATTTACGCCCTGAATACGGCGGCGCTGCCGCCGCTGAAAGGCCGCTTGTCCGAAGCTATGCTGTTGCGCCTGCTCAAAGGGAAAGTACTGGCTCAGGCTTCCATCACCGGTACTTACGAGCAGAAATAAGCGGTCAAGCTGATCGGTAAAATTCGGCTCAAAAGAACCATCGAAATGTCTATGAATGAGAACGAATTGGTATTAAGTCAGGCTCAAAATTTTTCCGGCCGGAAATACGCCCTTATTTGAGATTATCGCAAATAAATTCCGTGCTATCTGCTCCAGCCGGATAATCCCAGGATAATCCGGGTTTTACCGGTAACTATATAGGCTTCTCCGGTAGAGCCCAAGCGCAAATTGTAAGGCTCTTTGGTCAGCAGAATCCGGACCGGATAATAATTTCGGCCGGCGCGGACTTCCGGCATGCCGCCGATCTGGATGACCTGGCCTTCGAAATAGCCGTATTCCAGATAATTATACTGACTGCTGGCGATGCGCGCGGTCTGGCCTTCCTGAATCCTGAAAATCTGTTTTTCGTCAATATAAACCGTGAATTTCTTCTTATCCGCCGTGGCTACCCGCACCAGCGTATCGCCGGGCGAGACATAAGCTCCCGGCTTCGGAGGAATATAGCGGATGATGCCGTCCTCGGGAGCGGTAAAGACATAATCGTTTACATGTTTCGTCAGCAGTTTCAGTTCGATTTCCTTCCCGCGCCGCCGGGTTTTGAGCAGGGTCAGTTCACGGGCGGCCTTCGCGATAATTTTCTTGGCCAGGCCGTTGGTAAGAATCGCATAATCCTTGCGCAGATTTTTCAGCTCGGTCATATTGGTCAGATGTTTCAGTTGTTTCTGCTGCAGCGTCATCAGCGAAACCGCTTTGCGGTCGTAAAGCTTCTGAAAAATTTCCTCTTCGATGGCGCTTTTCTGACAGCGCAATTCCGCGCTCTGCAAATCAATCCCGGTATGGCGGTATTCCTTGGGCAGCGGATCATGGCGTTTGATCGCCAACTCGGCTTCAGCCACTTCAATCTCGGATTTGAGTTCATCGATCTCGTTTTTCAGCAAGCCGATTTTCTCCTGCAGGTCCCGGTCGTCCAGATAAAGCAGGACGTCGCCTTGCTTAACCAGGTCGCCCTCGCTTTTCGTTACCGCCTTGATTTTGCTGAACACTGCGGCCTTGAGCTGATATTCGCGAAAACCTTCGAACGTTCCCCGTCCCGTAACCGTGTTTTCCATGTAGCCGAACACCACGATCCCGATGATGATCAGCAGCAAAATAAATAATACCACGATCAAATGGCGGAACAGCCGGAGGGTCTTCCGGAAATTATATTTGCTCGTCATGGCCGTCCTCCTTTGAATCAAACGGCTTTAATTTCCATTTGCATCGGTTTGGTCAAAACTTCACACTTCCTTTTCGCTTCAAACGGAAGTGTCATATACTCCACTGAAACTCTACTCGATCGCTCAGCATTTTAAAAAAAAATTACTTCGTCCTTTTTTGAAAATATCGCTTTTCGAGAATGGATTTGCATTCTGTGGGGCCGCCGATACCGGGGTATCGAAGGCGCTCGAAGATTGCGGAGCCGGCTCAAAAGATCGCAACTGCGACGCGGCGAGCGTCTTATGGCCGTATTTCCGCATTGCGGTTTCGGACGATATTCATATCGCCCCTCAATCGCAAGACGAAAATCCAATCCGTAATCCTGCTCGTCAAAGTTAAAATTTCAATCGTATAGAGTATACATCCGCCTTCTTTTCATTTTTTTCATGAAATTTTTACCCCTCCTTCAAACGGTTACTTTCTGTTGGGCGGTGTACAATTCCTGGTAAACCCCCGGCTTGCCGATGAGTTCCCGGTGGGAACCCATCTGGACGATTTCGCCGCTGTCCAGGACGACGATCAGGTCGGCGTTTTTAATTGTCGACAGCCGGTGCGCAATGATGATCGTCGTCTTGTCATGCATCAGGTTGTCCAGCGCCGTCTGCACCAGAAATTCCGAAACCGTATCCAGAGCGGAAGTGGCTTCATCCAGGATCAGAATACTGGGATTCTTCAGGATCGCCCGGGCGATGGCCAGCCGCTGTTTCTGGCCGCCGGACAGACTGGTGCCGTTTTCGCCGATGATCGTGTCGTAGCCGTTTTCCAGACTGGAAACGAATTCGTCGACATTGGCCATGGCCGCCGCCCGTTCTACTTCGCCGCGGGTGGCGCCCTTTTTGGCGTAAGCGATGTTGTCCCGGATCGAGCCGCTGAACAGAAACGGTTCCTGAAGCACTACCCCGATATGGTCGCGGTACGCCGCGCTCGCGTATTTCGAAATAGGCACTCCGTCGACGGTCAGTTTGCCTTCCTGAATATCGTAGAACCGCAGCAGCAGATTGGCGATCGTGGATTTGCCCGAACCGCTGGGCCCGACCAGCGCGACCTTCTGCCCGGGTTTGATGTCCAGCGAAAAATTCCGGATTACCGGGGTATCCTTGTAACTGAACGACACGTTCTCAAAAACGATATGCCCTTTTATCCCGCAGATTTTAAGGGGGTGAAGGGGTTCCTTGATTTCCGGGATGACGTTGAGCAGGTCGGAAATGCGTTTCGCCCCGGTTATTCCCTGGGAAATCCCCATGGCCTGGGCGGACAAATTGCTGATCGGCGCCATGAACATGCCGACGTAAGTGTAAAAGGCCACGAACTCCCCGAGGGTCATCTTTGAAGCATGGACCATTCCCATGCCCAGGCCGATGGTGATCAGATAAACCAGCAGGTTCAGGTAATCGGTCAGCGACCAGCAGGTGACGGATTGAGCCCCCAGTTTGATGTGCAGGTCCAGGGTCGGCCGCAGATTGGAAAAAAATTCCCGGCATTCCGTCCGTTCTTTGGAAAAGGTCTTGACCACTTTTATCCCGTTGATGGTTTCACCGAGATTGGCGGATATTTCGGACATTTTTTCCTGGAGGCTCAACGAGCAGTCGCGCATGAGCTTCCTGAAATAGTGGAAATTGATGAAATACAGCGGCAGTACCGCCAGCACCACCAGGGCCATTTTCAGATTGAGGCATAACAGCACTACCGCAATGATCAGAATGATAAACGACTGGTTGACGATGGTGATGAAGATGGTGATCAACTGCTGGGTCAGCGCGACGTCGCTGATCACATTCGAAATGAGTTTCCCGGTGCGGTACTCCTCGTAAAAACGCAGCGATAAGCTTTGTAAATGTTTGAACAGCTTCTGCCGGATATCGAGCAGGGTGCGCATGGCGGCATAGGTCATCAGATAGTTCGAGATATACCAGAAAATCGCCCGGCCGGAAAAAACCAGGAACATCCCGCCGCACAATAGAACGAACAGATTGTAGTCGGCGTTGGGAATGATTTTATCGATGGCGATTTTCAGCATCCACGGCAGGGCCAGCCCAAGCACGGAAAATGCGGACAGCGCAATTACCGAGCCAGACAATAAATAACGGTACGGCCTGATCAGCCGGAAAAAACTGAACGGTAACACCTTGAAACTCCGTTTTTAATTGGATACACCAGCAATAAGCAAAATATATGCCAAACTGTCGCTCAACCGGATAACTGATTTATTATCAATGAATAATGACTTTTGTAACGGCGCAGAAGTTTTTCCGGATACTGTATCACTAATGACACATTATAAAAATAACCGGAATAATGTTTTTAGTGTAATTGATTTGTTATCAGCATATTGTTGCTGTTTTTTTAATGATACATACTGTTTTATTTGTGATACACTTTAGTTGATGAATTCCGGATTTTGGACGGCCCCGACAGAAGTTACCATTATTGAAAAAACAGTGTTTTCCGTCCGGCTCGCCCACTCAAACGTCCGGAAAAAACGCGCTCCGCTGATTTTTCCCGGACATCGCTTTGCAAGAGCGGTACTTGTTCAAGCGCAACAAGTTGCGCAGTTACTTTCGAGCATTGGAGATGCTCGACCAGCGCTTTCGGCCGCTGGATCACCGACCAGAACAAGTTCTGGACTATGTCATTTTTTTTACTTTTGTCGGGGCCGTCATTTTGGTGTCTGAATTTAATTTAATCCGGTTTTTGGCGTTCGATTCTGGACAATCCCGAAATCGGGTTAATATTATAGGAAGCATTTAATTCCAAGGTACCGGAGGCAAGGTGAGCGATATCCAACTGACCCCGATGATGAAGCAATATCGGCAGTCGAAAAACGAAATTCCCCAGGATGCGATTTTATTGTTCAGGATGGGGGATTTTTACGAGATGTTTTTCGAGGATGCGGGCCGGGCCAGCCGGCTGCTGAACATTACCCTGACCAAACGCGCCGGGGTGCCGATGGCCGGCTTTCCTTACCATGCCCTGGAAAAACATTTGCCGGCGCTGCTGAAAGCCGGGGCGAAGGTCGCTGTTGCCGAGCAGGTCGAAGATCCCAAACTGGCCCAGGGGCTGGTCAAACGGCGGATCATTCGGATAATTACCCCCGGTACGGTTATCGACGGCGCGGCTTTGCTGCCGGACAAGAACAATTTCCTGGTCGCGGTGGTCCCGAACAAAAATAAATTCGGCCTGGCCTCGCTGGACATCAGTACCGGCGAATTCAAGGTAACCGAGCTGGATTCCGTGCATAAGATCGAGACCGAATTGACCCGTCTGGGTACGAAGGAATGTGTTATTCCCCAAAACGAATATGAAAAATGGGAAAAGAACGGAAGCTTTCCGGTCGCCGCCCGGAATTTCATCTGGACGCCGCTGGAAGACTGGATTTTCGCTTACGATTTTGCCGAGGAACTGTTAAAACGGCAGTTCAAAGCCGGGACGCTCGACGGGTTCGGCTGCCGCGGCTTGCGGGCGGCGGTGTGCGCGGCCGGCGCGGTATTGCATTATGCGATCGAAAATCTGTGCCAGGATGCCGATCACGTCAAAAAACTGTTTGTCTATAACGACCGCGCCTACCTGGAACTGGATTCCATTTCGCAGCGCAATTTGGAATTGGTTGAAACAATTTTCGGCGGCGATAAGGCAAACACGCTTTTAGGGATATTGGACAGGACTTCCACCGCGATGGGCGGCCGGCTGCTGCGGGATTGGATTCTGCGCCCGCTGTACGAACGAGACCGGATTACCGCCCGCCTGGATGCGGTAGAGGCTTTACGCGACGATCCCCTGACGTTGGCCGAATTGCGCGAGACCATTGCCTCGATCCGGGACCTCGAACGTATCATCGCGCGGCTGAATATCGGCACCGCCAATGCGCGGGATCTGCTCGCACTGGCGACCGGCCTGGAACTGGTGCCGCCGGTCCGGACGCTGCTGCACAATTTCGACGCGGTGCTGCTCGCTGAACTGCGCGGCCGGCTGCATGAGCTGCCCGAGTTGACCGGGCGGATCTTCAGCGCCGTTGCGGAAGAGCCGCCGCAAACCCTGACGGACGGCGATATTATCCGTTCCGGCTTCAGCGCCGAACTCGACGAATTGCGCCGGGCCTCGACGGAAGGTAAAAACTGGCTGAGCAATATCCAGAAAAAAGAGCAGGAGCGCAGCGGCATTAAAAACCTCAAAGTAAGATTTAACAAGGTTTTCGGGTATTACATCGAAATCAGCAAATCTAATCTGGAACTGGTGCCGGAAGACTATATCCGCAAACAGACCCTGGTCAACGCCGAACGCTTTATCACGCCCGAACTCAAAGAGCTGGAAAGTAAAATCCTCGGGGCGGAAGACAAGGCCAAAGCCCTGGAATATCAGTTATTCCAGGAGCTGCGCGCCTTTACGCTGGAATTTACTTCCCGAGTGCAGGAATGCGCCGCGGCGCTGGCGAATATCGACGTCATCGGCGCCCTGGCGGAGTGCGCCCGGATGTATTCCTATGTCCGTCCGCATATCAGCGAGGACGAAACTTTGATAATTAAGGGCGGCCGGCATCCCGTTCTGGATGCCGTTATGCAGGGCGAGCGCTTCGTTCCCAATGACACGCTGCTCGACGGGGATGAGAACCGGATGATGATCATTACCGGCCCGAACATGGCCGGCAAATCCACCTATATCCGCCAGGCCGCCTTGCTGGTCTTAATGGCGCAGATGGGGTCGTTTATTCCGGCGGACAGCGCCGTCATCGGTCTGGTTGACCGGATTTTCACCCGGGTCGGGGCGGCGGACGACATTTCCCGGGGACAGAGCACGTTCATGGTGGAAATGGTGGAAACCGCCAATATTCTGAACCACGCCACCGCCAAAAGCCTGGTGATTCTGGATGAAATCGGGCGGGGCACCAGCACTTTCGACGGCCTGAGCATCGCCTGGGCAATTGCCGAATTTCTGCACGATACCCCGGGCAGTCAGGCGCGCACCCTGTTTGCGACTCATTACCATGAGCTGACCGAAATGGCGCTGACCCGGCGCGGGGTTAAAAATTATAATATTGCGGTCAGGGAATATGGTGACAAGATAATTTTTCTTCGTCAGATCGTGCCGGGAGGAACGGATAAGAGTTATGGCATCCATGTCGCCAAGCTCGCCGGTTTGCCCGATTCAATCATAACCCGGGCCAGTGAAATCCTGGAAAACCTGGAGAATTCCGCCATGTCCAAAGACGGCGACGTGATTTTGGCCATGCATCATAACCCCGGCGATCCGGTCCGGTATTCCGCCGAATTTGACGGCGATGACGACTTCTTCGGAGTTACGGAAATGAAAAAAAAACAGGCAGCGGAAAAAAATCCGCCGCCGCAACCGGTTCGCCCCGGCCCGCCGGCCGGGGAAAATCCGCCGTCTTCCGCCGCGAATTTTCAGCCGATGCTGTTCTGAAAGTGCCGTTCCGCATCCGAAAATAACCGTCAGGTACCCGGACTTGTTTTCAGGGGTTACTCGCTGTTGAAGCGCTTGAACTTACGCTGCCTGAATTAACGGACAGATCGGTTTTGGTCGCTTTGATAACTTGGGCTATATCCGTAATATTGGCCTGATCTTTGAGGATTGACATATATCCCCTGGCAACCTTGCCCACAAAGATTTTTGCCGTCGGCGTCGGATCTTCCGTGGTCGCAATAGTGGCCGAAATATACGCCGTCCAACCCTCGGACCAGATTACTACGGTTTTATCCTTTGTCGCCACGGTGATCTTGTCAATAGCGTCTTGTTCGCGGGTAACGGTTTTTTTAATAATTTTACCGTCTTTGTCAAATTCACAGATCGTAGTCTGCGTCGTAGCGCATCCCGTCAAACCTGCGGCCGCCGACAATAAAATTGCCGGCACAACAAATGGAATTCGTCTTTTCACTTTTGGTTTCCTTTGATTAAAAGGGTTATGGTTGAAGCCAGGATTTAATCTTGGCTGCCAATCCCAGAACGATAAGGCCGCCGATCCCGGTGATGACTCCGGTGCAGACCGTAACTAACACAGCTTTTTTGCCGGTCCTCCAGGTTTCGGCGAATTCTTTCAAGCCGGCAGCGGTTTCCGTGCTGATCCCGTGCGGACAGGCGCGATGCCGTTCGAGCTGAATGCCGATGATTTCCGCAATATCCTGTTTGTCTTTTTCAGTCATTTTGTCAGTTTTTCCTCATTCTCCGGATTTCATTGAATCCGCCTCCGGGTTGTCCGTGGTTCAATAACCGGATTTGAATTGTTCTCTGCTGTTATATTGATTGTCAACCGGGACCGCAGAATTTCGGTATTGGGGGATAATAATATCGGGCCGCCGGCAAAAATACGCCGAATGTCCGATTTTTACCGGCGGTTCGTCTTTAAAAGCGGTTTTTTGCGGTTATATTTATGATTTGTGGATTTAACCAGCGGAAAGAGACGAACTAATGAAAAACTTGCTAAAAGAACGACTCAGCGACCACGTCGTCATTTTTGACGGCGCGCTCGGCACTGAATTTTATAAACGCGATTTTTTTATCAATACTTCCTACGAGGAGCTGTGCCTGATCGCTCCGAAAGTCGTTTCGGAACTTCACCGTTCCTATGTGAAGGCGGGGGCGGAGGTCATTACTACCAATTCTTACAGCGCCAACCGCCATAAACTCGCCCAGTACGGACTGGCCGGAAAAACCGTCGAAATTAATCAGGCTGCGGTTGCCCTGGCCAGGGGGGAATGCAGTGAAAACAACCTGGTTGCCGGTTCTATCGGGCCGACCGGCGAAAGCACCGGTCATCATTCCCCGACCTTTGCCGAAGCCGCGGAGATCATCGGCGAACAGCTTCAGGTGCTTCAGGAGGCCGGAGCAGATTTTCTCCTGTTTGAGACCATTCCCTCGCTGAAAGACACGCAGATCGCCGTTGCGGCGGCGGAAAAATACGCCGTTATTCCGTTCATGTTCAGTTTTTCCGCCAACCGTGAACTGAAAACCCCGTACGGCGAATCGCTGACGGAATTGCTCAAAGTCCTGAATCACGCTTCCAAAAAACCGACGGCTCTCGGTCTGAACTGCAATATGGGCGCCGACGGCATGCTCGAAGCGCTCGAAAAACTGCTGAAATTGACCAGACGTCCAGTCATTGTCCAGCCTAATGCGGGGATGCCCAAACAGGTGGACAACCGGATGATTTACATGTGCAGTCCGGAATACCTGACCACTTATGCGGTGCGTTATGTCAACCTCGGCGCCGCCGGGGTCGGCGGCTGTTGCGGGACCGGTCCCGAGCACATCGCCGACATCGCCCGGAGCATCAAACCGCTGAGCAAAACTCAGGTGGAACATCATCTCAGCCTGGTGACTGAGGAAATGCCGCTGCAGGAACCGGTGCCGCTGGAACGGCGGTCGAAATTTGCCGCCAAACTGGCGCGCGGCGAATTCGTCACGTCCGTCGAGATCACGCCGCCGCGCGGCTTTGATCTGGCTTCCACTATCGAAAAAGCCGTAAAATGCCGGGAAGCCGGAGTTGATGCGATCAATATCCCGGACGGCCCGCGCGCCAGTTCCCGGATTTCACCGCTCATTACCGCCATCGAAATTCAGGAAAAAGCCGGTATCGAAGCAGTACTGCATTGCTGTTGCCGCGACAAAAATCTGATCGGCATGCAGGCCGACCTGCTCGGCTGCGCCGGCAAGCACGTCAACAATATTCTGTTCATCACCGGCGATCCGCCGAAACTCGGAGATTATCCGTTCGCTTCGGCGGTATTTGACGTCGATTCGATCGGCATCCTGAAAGTGTGCGACAAACTCAATCACGGCGTCGATATCGGCGGTAAATCCATCGCTGCTCCCACCCCGATCTGTCCCGGTGCCGGAGCCGATCCGAACGCGATCGACATGCAGCGCGAACTCCGGCGTCTGCGCGAAAAAATTGCCGCCGGGGCTCAGTTCATCATTACTCAGCCGGTATTCGACCCCGCCGCTCTGTTCCGGCTGCTGGACAAAATCGCCGATTTGGAAATTCCGGTCATCGCCGGCATCTGGCCTCTGGCCAGTTACCGCAATGCCGAATTCATGAAGTACGAAGTTCCCGGCGTAGTAGTCCCGGATGCGGTCATGAAACGCATGGCCGCTGCCGAAACCCGCGAAGAACAGCGCGCCGCCGGGATCGCCATCGCCCGCGAAGCCGCCGCCGAACTGCGGGACCGGATCCAGGGCCTCCAAGTCAGTGCGCCGTTCGGCAATATTGACAGCGCCCTGGCAGTACTGGAAAGTTTTATTATGAAAAAATAAAAATATAACGTACCGGAGTGTCTCCGGACGAGTATCGAGACCGGGAGCGTTCTGAAAAACAAAAAAAACCATTTTGTTTTTCGGCGTATTGCCTCTGATAGAAAAAACTAAAATATTTTGTGGTAAAAAGGCTTTGAGAAACAGCTTATGAGCGCGGCGGGGATATTACTGGAATTTACCTCTTCGCCGTTTAAAAAGGCGGACGGCATGGCTAATTTGGCGGACTGTAAGGAAACCGCTGAAAAATGCGGGTTCGAATTCGGAGTACAGCTCCACAACACTGCTTCGGCGCGGGAAATCGCCCGCCTGATCGCTTGCGGAGTAAAGTTGAGCGCGCACGCTCCGCTGCTCGCCCGCCATGCCATCAATCTGGGCGCGGCGGAATTTGAACCGGCAAGACGGCTTATCGATGATAATTGCCGGAGATTCAGGGAAGTCGGCATTGCCCGGACGGTTTTCCACGGTTTTACCATGACCGACCTGCCCGTGCCGATGTTCGGCGCCGGGCGGCCCTATGATGAGTGCATGCAGCAGATTTTCCGCCCTGAACTGTCACTTGACGGGAAATCCCGGATCTGCAGTGATTTCACCCATACGGAAGAATTCAAACTCCGCCTGGAACGCGTCCGGGAACGCCTGGCCTATATCCGCTGCCGCTATCCCGATATTCTGTGGTGTCTGGAAAATGACTTTCCCGCTTACGGTTCGGCTAATATGTTCCCCGAGGACGCGCTTTACCTGGATCATCCGATTTGTCTGGACAGCAGTCACTTATGGACTACAGCCCATATTTTTGACCGGGATTTTCATATAGAAGCGAAAAAATATCTGGACAGCGGCAAGGTGGAAATGGCGCATATTCACGCTTCGGTCTATACCGACTCCGTTCCCAAGGCCGAATGGAGCGACGGGCACTTACCGCTCCACACCCCGAATTCGATGGATCTGCCGCGGTTCATCCGCGCCTGCCGCACCGCGGGAGTCAGACATTACGTCCTCGAAATAATCCGGGGCAACCGCAGCGATATTCTGACTTTCGCTGAAATGTGGAATCAATAAGGAGAGGGAAAATGAGCACTGCCGGCAAAAAGCGAAAAACGACGCTGCTGATAGTCGATGACGAGCGCAACACCCGCGACGCGCTGCGCCGGTACTTCAGCCGGGATTTCGAAATCACCACCGCGGAAGACGGCGTCATCGCCATGAATCTGCTGAAAAACAACAATTACGATATCGTGCTGACCGACCTGAAAATGCCCGGTGCCGGCGGGATGAATGTTCTTGATGCGACGTTAGGAAAAAATCCGCCGCCGCCCTGCATCGTTTTCACGGCTTACGGTTCGATCGAAACCGCGGTCAGCGCGGTCAAGGCGGGAGCGTTCGACTTTGTCACCAAACCGGTCAAGCTGGATCAGCTCGAGGAAGTCATCACCCGCGCCCTTGAGGCCGGAAAACGAACCGCGGCGATGCCCCCCGCACCGCCGACCGTCGAAGCCGATTTAAGTAATATCGTTGCCGAATCCAAAGCGATGCAGGATATTCTCCGGACCGTCCGCCAGGTGGCGGCCAGCCGGTCGACCGTACTGCTTACCGGCCCCAGCGGCACCGGCAAGGAAATCATCGCTCAGACCCTGCATCTTCTGAGCGGCCGCCAGGGAAAATTCGTTCCGGTGCACTGTGCGGCCCTGGCGGCCAATTTGCTGGAAAGCGAATTGTTCGGCCATGAAAAAGGCGCTTTCACCGGAGCGGTGGAAATGAAACGCGGCCGCTTCGAACTGGCGGACGGCGGAACTTTGTTTCTGGATGAAATTGCTGAAATCGCGCCCCAGGTGCAGGTAAAACTACTGCGGGTACTGGAAACCCGTTCCTTCGAGCGGGTCGGTGGAGTTGAACCGATAACCACTCGGGCCCGGCTTATTTCCGCGACCAACCGGGATTTGATCCAGATGGTCAGGGAAGGGACTTTCCGCGAAGATTTGTTCTATCGCCTCGATGTCGTGAATATAAAATTACCCGCGCTGAGCGAACGGCGGGAGGACATTCCGGCATTGACGGAGAAATTCATTGCCGAATTCGCCCGGGACAATGATAAAAAACTCGACGGGATTTCGGATGCCGCCCTGGACGCCCTGAAGCATTATTCCTGGCCGGGCAATATCCGGGAACTGCGCAACTGTATCGAGCGCATGATAGTGCTTTGTCCCGGCCGCCGGTTGGAGCTCGGCGATCTTCCGGAAAATATCCGGGAGGAAAATTCGGCCGGTTTCCAGCCGGGCGCCGGCGAAAATCTCCTGGATCTGGAACGCAATGAAGCGCGGCTGATCAGCCAGGCGCTGGATGAATGTCACGGCAACCGCACCCGGGCCGCCCGGAAATTGGGCATCAGCCGCCGCACGCTGCATCGCCGGCTGCGCGAATACGGTTTATAACGGTTCTCCTCAAAAATCTGTATCAATGTCGAAAATATTTTTCCGAGCGGGTATTTTGCCTTTCGGGTTACAAGTCAAGTCAAAAAAGCCGCATAACGGAGCTGCGCTCCGGCCCTTCGGGCCCTTATAGGCTTTTTAACTTGACTCGACGCCCCGGCAAAAGAGCTGATAAACAGTTCAAAAACAAAAAAATTGTTTTTTTGTTTTTGAAAAAGCGATACTCAACTCGGGACTGTATTTGCGACCTTGACGGTTTGCGTTCCATTACAGATTTTTGAGAAGAACTTTTATAACGAGTTTATTCCACTTCAAAATCCAGGATCAGCGGCTGATGGTCGGAATACTTCACCGGCGGAATTTCGAAACCGTTTATCCGGATGCCTTCAGAACATAAAATGTAATCCAGTTCTTTTTGCGGCCCCCAGGCCGGATAAGTGGCCCGGTTATCCCGGTTGGCGCTTTTCAGGCCGCAGCGGCTCAGCAGCGGCCGGAGTTCGCCGCAGCCCTGCATGGTGTTGAAATCGCCGGCGACGATTACCGGCCGGTTTTCAGGAATCAGGCCGACGAGATATTCCAGTTGGATTTGACGGACTTTCCGGGTCAGGGCGAGATGCACCAGAAAAAAGGTCACCTGATTGATGGTGCTTTCAATGACCAGTTTTTTCATGCCGCGCGGCAGATAATGAAATTTCGAGTCTCCGTTGTCGGAGGCCGTCAGCAGAGCGTTGCTCTGGTTGCGCAGGTAAGGTATTTTGCGCAGCAGCGAGTTCCGGCCGTATTTAGTGTCGCAGACATGAAAATGATTGAGTCGGTCGGCAATTTTCTTGACCTGATTTATCTGGTCGGTACGATAGGAACCGGTATCAATTTCCAGCAGGCCGACAATATCGACATTCGCTTTTTTGATGAAATCGATGATTTTTTCAAAATGGCGGTCGTGGGTTTTCAGGTAGCGGTGTGAAGTCAGAACGCGATGGGAATTTCCCGCCGGGCCGCCGGTTCCGTAAGCGATATTATAGACCAAAAATCTCATCGGTTAGTTCATGATGCAGTTTGAAATTTCCTTAAGCCCGACCAATAGTATGATATAATAATTTACAGCATCAACAGGAGATTTTCCATGGCAGCCCAGATAATTGACGGCAAAAAAATCGCGGCGCAGGTCAACGAAGAAAGCCGCAAGGAAATAAGCATGCTGGCCCGGGATCATAATTTCCAGCCCGGCCTGGCGGTCATCCTGATCGGCGAAGACCCCGCCTCTCAGGTTTACGTCAATATGAAAGACCGCAAATGCCGCGAACTCGGGATTTATTCGGCCAAACACGTGCTCGCTGCCGCGACGCCCCAGGAAGAGGTGCTCGAACTGATTGCCCAACTTAATCATGACCCGAAAATCAACGGTATTCTGGTGCAGTCTCCGCCGCCGCCGCAAATTGACGAGGAGCAGGTAGTCGCGGCCGTTGATCCGGCCAAGGACGTCGATTGTTTCCACCCCCAGAACGTCGGAAAAATGTTCATCGGCCGCCAGGACGGTTTTTTCCCCTGTACGCCTTACGGCGTGATGGTGCTGCTGGAACGCAGCGGGATTGATCCCGCCGGCAGACATGCGGTGATCGTCGGGCGGTCGAATATCGTCGGCAAACCCATGCTGGCGCTGCTGGTACAGAAAACCGCCGGAGCAAACGCCACCGTAACCTGTGTTCATTCCCGTACCCGCAGTCTGCCGGAACTCACCCGTCGGGCGGATATTCTGATTGCCGCTATCGGCAAACCCGAGTTCATCACGGCGGATATGATCAGGGAAAACGCAGTTGTTGTCGACGTCGGTATGAACCGGGTAGAAGACGCTGGCACTCAACGCGGTTACCGGTTGGTCGGTGACGTCAAATTCGACGAAGTAGCGGAAAAAGCCGCCTTCATCACTCCGGTTCCGGGCGGCGTCGGCCCGATGACCATCGCCATGCTCATGCACAATACGATCAAAGCCTGTAAGATGCAGCATGGGATAAAAATTTAATTAATGTCGCAAAAGTTGTTCCGGACGGGTATTTTGCCTTTTGACTTGACGCCCCGGCAAAGTCGGGGATTTTTCGCAGTAGAAGGCATAAGTCCGACAGGCTGCTAGTGTCCAGTCAAGCTTGTATTTGTAACAAAATGTGTTATATTGTTCCAACTACCAAGGAGGTACAATATGCCGACAGTTTCATACAAGGTAACGTTGACCCAGGAAGAACGTAATGAACTT
>JAQULZ010000007.1 GCA_028718375.1 Victivallaceae bacterium
AGTGTTCTGAAAAACAAAAAAGCTTTTGTTTTTCAGTCAGCAAAAGGGGGAAATAGGGAAATTTACGCAATATATTAATAATCAATAACATAAATAAAAACTCGCCTAGAATTTTTGACAGAACCAACGGAATATATAGGAATATAAATTATGGATACGACGTCAACCCGGTATTATAATGAAATAGCCGCCAGTTACGACGCTGATTATAAAACGCCTTTTTGGCGGATGTATAACGAAGTTACGTGGAACTACCTAAAAGACTGTCTGCCGGAAAATAAAACCGATTCTCTGGTGCTCGATGCCGGCGGAGGCACCGGTTTATGGGCCGTCAAGCTGGCCAAGCTGGGGTATAGGGTTGTTCTGACGGACGTCTCTGAAGGCATGCTTGATGTTGCTGAAAAAAAAGTAGTTGCGGAAGGCCTTTCGGATCGGATTCGAATTATTAACTCGGACATTACTGATATGAGGCAATTTCAGGATAACGCCTTTGATCTGGTGCTGGCGGAAGGAGATCCGGTTTCATATTGTTCCGCGCCGCAAAAAGCGATAAAGGAATTGTCCCGGGTGTGCAGGAAAGCCGGATATATCACGGTATCGGTCGACAACAAGTTGACTTGGATGAAAAGGAGTGTTGAACGATGCGACTTCGCCGCAGTTGACAAAATAATGAGTACCGGTATCGCCATGATGCCGACAACTGAAAATACCGGATATCCGGCATTTACTTTTACGATTGACGAACTCGAAGCCATTTTCAGGAAAAATAATGTCCGCCTGGTCAGAACAGTGGGAAAACCGGTTTTCGCCGGCAAGCATGACCTGGAAGATGAAGATATTTATAATAAGCTTCTGGAATATGAATTGAGGTATGCTTCAGTCCGGTGGCTGGCTGCAACGGGAGGGCATATTGCAGTTATTGGACAGAAAGAATATTGAGCTGCCGGGGCTGCGGCTGATTGGGAGGGGCTGATGATGGAAATTGCGCCCGGGAGGGTATCGCGTCTTTTCATTGCGCTGGAGGTGCCGGATGAACTGAAAGCCGCGCTGTTGCGGACCCCGATTCCAATGCCGCGCAGCCGGCCGACGCCGCGCGGCCGGCTTCATCTGACCTTGCGTTTTCTCGGCGATACTCCGGCGGAACTGACCAAACGCCTGATAAAATATATTCAGGATGAGTTCCGTCTGATCGAACCGGTTCGCCTGATTCCGCAAGGTATCGGTTTTTTCCCGAATTTGCGCCATGTTTCCAGCATGCATTTGCGGCTTGAACTCACCCCGGAACTTTGGGAACTCAAAGAACGCCTCGACCGTGATTTGCACCGTCTGGCCGGAATCCGGGAGGAAAACAGTTTTAAAGCGCATATCACGTTGTTGCGGATGAGATCATCGCCGTCGGCCGCCGATTTTAAAGGTCTTTCCGGTTGGGGAGCGGCGCTTGAGCTTCCCGAAACCCGAGCCGCGCGCCTCATCCTTTTCCTCAGCCGCCAGGAAAGAGGACGTCAGCTTCATGCGCCGATAGCCTCATGTTCCTGCTGCCGGTGAGCCGTCAGATGTTTCGGGTTTATTGTAAATCCAGTTTCCGTTTGAGCAGTTCGACCACCAGTTGGGGATTGGCCTTGCCGCGGCTCAATTTCATTACCTGGCCGACGAAGAATTGAAGCACCTTCGGATTGCCTTCCCGGTACTGTTGAACCTGGGGAGCGTTACGGGTAATGGCTTCGTCGATCAGCGTCTCGATTGCCCCGGTGTCGGTAAGTTGTTCCAGACCCTTTTCCCGGACAATGGCCGGCGCGTTTTTCCCGGTACTGAACATTTCCGCGAAAACGTCCTTGGCGATCTTGCCGCTGATGGTATTGTTCTCGATCAGGCCGACCATTTCCGCCAGTTGTTCCGGAGCGATCCGGCACTCGGAAATATCAATCCCCGCACCGGAAAGTTCGCGCAGCAATTCAGAAATAATCCAGTTCGCCAACAGTTTCGGAGTTTTAACCAGTTTCGCGCCCCGCTCAAAATACAGCGCAATGGGTTTAGTCTGGCAAATGACTTCGGCATCATATTCCGTGATGTCGAAATCGGCGACCAGACGCCGGCGCATTGCTTCCGGCAATTCCGGCAGGGCGGCCCGGAAAGCTTCGATCTCCTCCGGCGTGAATGTTACCGGCATCAAATCCGGATCCGGGAAATACCGGTAATCGTGCGCCGCTTCCTTGACCCGCATCAGATAAGTTTCGCCCCGGTCGTCGTTCCAGCCGCGGGTTTCCTGCTCCAAAGTACCGCCGCCGTTCAGGATTTCCGGCTGCCGCCGGAGTTCATATTCCAGCGCCCGGTGCACCGCCCGGAAACTGTTGAGATTTTTTATCTCGATTTTAGTGCCGAATTCCTTACCGCCGGTTTTCCGCACGGAGACATTCACATCGCAGCGCATCTGGCCTTTTTCCATATCGCAGTTACTGATGTCGGCGTACTGCATGATTTGTTTGAGCTTGGTAAGATAAGCGTAGGCTTCATCCGGGGTGCGGATATCCGGTTCACTGACCACTTCCATCAACGGTACGCCGGCGCGGTTGTAATCGACGCCGCTGCAAGTATTGAAATGGGTCAGCTTGCCGACGTCTTCTTCGAGATGGATCCGGGTGATGCCGATGGTTACGTCGCCCAGATCGCGCCCGGAAAAGCCTTTACCGCCGAGTTTTATCCGCCCGCCGGTACAGAACGGCAGGTCATACTGGGATATCTGATAATTCTTGGGCATATCCGGATAAAAATAACTTTTACGGTCGAACTTGCTGAATCCGGCGACTTTACAGTCGGTCAGCAGGCCCGCAATTACCGTCTGTTCGATCGCTTTTTTATTGGGGACCGGCAGTACTCCGGGATAGCCCATGCAGACCGGACAAACCCGGGTATTCGGTTCTCCGCCCGACCGGTTGGCACAGGAACAGAACATTTTGCTGGCAGTCTTGATCTCGATATGGACTTCCAGGCCGATCACTGCTTCATATTCAGCCATTGGCAGTATCCTTGGTCAGCTTAGTGATAATCGTCATTTTTTGACCGGACCGGAGGAGGTTTTCGCATAAAAAGTAACGGTTACCGGTTGTCCCGGTTTTACCTTCAGAGTCTGGTATACCGGATTATTGTGCCAGACGACAATATAATTTTTCCCGGACTGGGCATCCTCCATTCCGGTCACCATGTTGGCGGGATTGCCGCTCCAGCCGTCAAACAGGTTATTCTGCCCGACAAATTCAAAATCGCAGTTTTTGGCTTCCGTGCCGGTTATGGTAATGTTATCGTAGGCCGTCCAGAAAGTAATATCGGTCTTGTCCCCCTGGGGCTTGGAGGAGGGAGCGCAGAAATGAATACTTACGATGCCTTCCTTATTCGGAGTGAAACTGAAACTGTATTTCTGCCATTTGTCCGGCAGGTTCAGGGCTGAAGCAACCGTCAGACAATATTTACTGTCGGCGTTGACTACCGTCAAACCCTGATCGGCCTTACCGGGTTTCAATTCGATTTTGTCGTCAGTTCCGTTCAGCTCGATCTTGATGCCGGAGGCGGCAAAACAACCGGCCGCGGCAACTGCGGCGCTGATAATGAGCGCTCTTTTCAACATGATAACCTCCTGTTATTTCGATGCGAAAACGCTGCAAAAGTAAATTACCTGAATTTACCCTATTCCCGGGAAATAGTCAAACCAAATTCGGCAATCGGTAAACGGATTTCGAAAAAATCAGGTTTCCAAGCCGGCCTTTCGGGGAAAAGTAAAAAAATCCAAAATTACGGAGCAGTTTTTTTAGATATCGCTGGCGGGAGAGATAATGCTGCAATATATTAGCAGGTAACTGCATGGAAAATTTGATTGTTGAAGACAAACGGAAAACAGTGAGTAAAAAGAAATGAAAAAATGCTTAATGGCACTGGCGCTGGCGGGATGCTGTTTTTTGCCGGCAGGATGTTCGAAGCAGGACAGTTCTATCAATTCTCTGATAGAAGTCAACCTGCAAAAACACAACCGGGAGTTAGTGAATCTGGGTGAGGCTTATCCGGAGCGATGGGACAAATTCTACGTTTTCGAGCCCTATACTCCGAAAGAGAAAATCGAGCGCACATTAGGCTGTGACTTTTCCGGTAATTCAAGGATCAGTCGTTCCGAGTCAATTTCATTGCTGATATTTGTCAAGGATGGAAAAGTTGTTTCATGGACGGATTATCCGCGGCATCGTGGGGATTTTTCCAAGCTGTACAGAAGTGAGGGCTATCTCAGAAAAAAAGCAATATTCAAAGTTGCGGACAAATCGGCAAAGTGGCTTACTTTTACAGTTCTTCACAAAAATCTGTAATGGAACGCAAACCGTTAATGTCACCAATGCAGTCCCGAGTTGAGTATCGCTTTTTCAATCGCGGTAAAGTTGTTCCGCGGCATAAAACCGCTCACTTCGTTTGCTATTTATACGCTCCAGAACTTGACAGCTCAATCAAAAGCGAAGATCATCACCGTCGTCAAAAACAAAAAAACAATTTTTTTGTTTTTGAACTGTTTATCAGCTCTTTTGCCGGGGCGTCGAGTCAAGGCAAAATACCCGCTCGGAAAAACATTTTCGACATTGATCCAGATTTTTGAGAAGAACCACTTTTACCCGAAATTGACCGGTGCTGAAAGGAAGCGGCTAAAAGCGTTGAACCCGGAAAACGCCGGAATGGAAAAAATCCGGGATTTTGGAAGTGATAATTTCTTTATCCATGAAGTGTTTGAATTATTTTTGGGTCTTCACTAGAATTTATGGGTGAAACAATGGGAGCTACATCAGAACCCGTCGTCAATCAAGCGGCAATCCGGCATAACCGGTCGCAAGCTCCCTTTTATTCCGTTTGCTCGCTTGATAGCCGTCGGAACCTGATGTAAATACAGTTCTTGTCGCTTCGGAAGAAAAAAAAGATTTTTCTTCCGAATCCTTGAAAAACATTGGCCGCCCCATCCGTCATATCGCATCTGAAATGACGGATTTTTTTGAACGTTAAAATATTTTCGCTCACTCTGAGCCAATGTAATCCACAAATTCTGGCGAAGAGGCTTATTTTTTATTTTGATTGTTTTCCGGCAGCAGGTGAGGAAAGCTGAAATTCCTGAGGCCATATTTCCGCTATTTCAATGGTTCTCTCCTCTTTCCGTGAAAGTTCAGCGGCGAAAACAATTGCATGGGATCTCAATACTTCCCGGGTATCAACCCCGATCCCGGCTGGGGGTTTCTGAGGGGCGGCAATGGCGGAAAACCAATCAATTACGATGTCCTTATCTTCGGGATGGTAGCTGTCAGGCGGCTTAATATCAATCACTTCCGATATTGATGAATTAAAATTCCATATTTTTATTTTGCCGGCTTCTTCATCAAAAAGCAGTTCTCCTTCAGTTCCATGGACGCGCGTCCGGCGTCCGTTGGTTGCGGAAAACCCGCTGAGCGTACAAGTGGCAGTGGTTCCGTTTTCATATTCCATCATAACAACCTGATGGTCTACAACATCATTTCCTGCCCGCCAAACGCATTTACCCCATGTTCCATCCTGTACCGCCTTCAAATGCGACTTGCGGGTATGGACGGGGGAAACGTCTCTGGCCGGCCACGCGTCCAGCTTGGAATCAATGTACAGGCGCTGTGCAGAATAAGGGCAGGAATTATTAATCTTGCAATCATCGAGACATCGTTTTCCGCTTCCTGCCGGTGCGTTGGAAGGGGTGAAGTGGGAAAGACTGCCAAAAGATGAAACCTTGACGCAGCGGTTATCGATAAGCCAATTAATAAAGTCCAAATCATGACAGCATTTGTGCAGAAGCAGAAACGTATTGTTTGCTTCCTTGCCCCATCTTCCCCTGACGTAATTATGAGTGAAGCGCCGATTGCCAATCGCTTCCACATGTTCAAGATCGATAATTTTACCCAAAGTTCCGTTTTCAATGATTTTTTTAATTTTCACGAAGGAAGTCATGAAGCGGAGACTGTGACAAACCCGGACGATGCAGTTATTTTCACGGCACAGTTTATCTATTGCCAGGCAGTGGGGCCATTTATCCGCTATTGGCTTTTCCATCAGGATATGCCAGCCTTGTTCGGCGGCAGCCGTTGCCGGTCCGAAGTGCTGATTGTCCATGGTGGCAATAACTGCAGCATTACAACTACGGGATTGAGCAAATAATTCTTCCCATGAGGAAAATACTTCTTGGCCGGTAAGTGAATGGGTTTCGGCAAATTTTTTTCTGCGTATCGGATCCGGTTCTGCAACCGCGGCAATCCGGCAGTCCAGTCCGGAGGACGATAAATGATGAGCTAAATGCGTTCCCCGGACTCCTGCGCCTATTATTGCGATTTTCACTGTTTTTTTCATATCATCTGAAATATAATGCCGGTTGAAATATTAACCAGCGGTTTAACGAAAAAAATCATTTTCATTCATTCAACCGCCTGACCACCTGTTTAGGCGGTCAGGCGGTTGAATAATTAAAAAGTGCTTCTTCACCAGAATTTATGGGTTATATATGCTCAGATTGAGCGAAAATATTTCGGTGTTCAAAAAAATCCGTTATTTCAAATATGGTATGACGGCGCCGGCCCTCCTTTTTTTGGTGGGCCCTTAAGCCCCCCAAACCCCCTCTGCGCCTTTCGCCGGCGGCGGCAGGGCAATGCCCTGCACTTTGACGCTTCCTTTGCCTTGGTCTGTCCGCGTGATACCGTGAAGCCCCGGCTGCGCCGGACACTTCCCGGTATCACACGGGAGAGCAAAAAATCTTCGCTCCCGCCCTCCGGGCACTGAGCTCAATTTTAAAAGCCGAATTCCTTAGTTGCCTGCTTTATTATTATGTTTCAGGGAAAACAAACCATTGTTTTTCTCTGAAAGCAAAAAAACTTTACTTATCAGGTTCCTGGCCTTGTCAAGCTGAATCGAAATAAATAGCGAAGCGGTTTATGTCGAATCCGAGCTTGACAAGAGCAGGGTTCTGATATATTTGCGTTCAACCCATAAATTCGCGCGAAGACCCTAAAAAGTTTTTGCAGGAAAAGTTGGGGTACGGGGAAGAAAAAACCGCTTTTTACCAAAAAGGGGGTTTTTCTTCCCCGTTTCCGCTAGGGAGTCAGGGTTTCGATGGCGGCGATGATTTCCTGCAGCAGATCGGGGTATTCGGGGATTTTCGCTTCTTCTGCGATGATTTTTGAGGGAAAAACGGCGGTGGCCGGATTGGACGGCGCGAAAACCGTACAACTGTCCGGCACCGGTTCATTGGACAGTTCCAGCGTTCCGATCCGCTGCGCCGCCCGGATCGTCTCGTTTTTATCGTTGCCGACCAGCGGCCGCAGAACCAGCAGGTCGGCCGCCGCGCCGATCGTCGCCATATTGGCGATCGTCTGGCTGGCCACCTGGCCGACCGCTTCGCCGGTGAGCAGGGCGGCGCGCCGGTGTTTCGCCGCCAGCGCGGCCGCGATGCGGAACATCATCCGCCGGTATAAAATCGTCCGGAAGCGCGGATTGCACTTATCCCGAATGAGTTTCTGCAGCGGCGCGAGATTGCAGATGAATAACCGCGCCGGACACTGAAAGCGG
Organism: Victivallaceae bacterium; assembly: GCA_028718375.1. GTDB lineage: Bacteria > Verrucomicrobiota > Lentisphaeria > Victivallales > Victivallaceae > JAHOYW01. Next base: position 7,597 of record JAQULZ010000007.1, read on the forward strand.
TTCAAATGATGAGCGATGCGGCGGACTTTGTCCACCGTGGCCTGCGGGGTATAGGGGTAACTGTGAAAGGTCAGAAAGTCGCAGCGGCAGCCGCGTTTCATGATCTGGTAGCACGCCACCGGCGAATCAATGCCGCCGGACAGCAGCGCCAGCACCGGGGAATTCGAGCCGACCGGCAATCCGCCGGGGCCGCGGATGACTTCATAGTAAACGAACGCGAATTCCGAGCGCACTTCGCACCAGACCGTGATGGCGGCGTTTTCCAGGTCCACTTCGAGAGAATCCGGATCGTAAATTCGCGCGATTTCAGCGGCGAGTTCGATTTCGATGCCCTTGGAGTCCGGCTCGAATTTCTTGTCGCTGCGTTTGGCGCGAATCCGGAAGGAAACCGCCGGCTGCTTTGTGAACGCCGCTGCAAAATAAGGCCGGCAGGAATTGTTCACCGCCGTTTTCAGCGCCGCGAGAGACCGTTCGCACATTATTACCGGCGAAAATGATTCCAGTCCGAACGCCCGCGGCAGTTCCTCCCGGATAATCGCCAACTGGTCATCGGTAAAAGAATTTTTGTCTTTGCGTTCGATCCAGATCCGGCCCCGGACCCGGGCGATCCGGATATCATGAAGCCGGCGCAGCAGATAATACATATTTTCGACCAGCCGGGTCTCGAACATCGACCGGTTATTGCCTTTGATGGCGATTTCGTGATAGCGGCAGATAATCGCGTTATACATAAAATTCCTTATCAGGGATTGATTTTGAAACCGAGCTGCCGGAGAGCTCCGGCGGTTTCGGGGTCAGCGCCGTGCACCGAAAATGCCGGGAACTCGCGGCGGAGCGGATAGTTGCCGCGCTGTTGTTCAAAAGCCGCCGGCGATTGCCGCAGCCGGCGGGTGTCTTCCCGGACGTCATAGGTCAGGTTGACGGCGGTCAGCATTTTTTCCTCGAAACTCCCGGCGGCGGGAAGAGTTGCCGAGCATTTTTCCGGCAGGGGAACGTTGTCCGGATACCAGTTGTCCAATCCCAGTCCGAAAAACCGGGAAAGGGCGTTGACGCTCATCGCAGTGCCGTTGGCTTTGCCGTCGGCGGAGTAACCGGCGATGTGCGGCGTGGCGAAATCGACCAGTTCCAGCAGCTCCGGGTCCAAATCCGGTTCGTTTTCCCAAACGTCCAATACTGCTCCGGCGATTTTTCCCCGTTTCAGAGCGGTTTTCAGCGCCGCCTGGTCGCAGACCCCGCCGCGCGCCGAATTGATGAAAAACGCTTCGCTTTTCATAGCCTCGAACAAGGCCCGGCCGGCCAGCTGCCGGGTGGGATAGTTACCGCCCGACGTCAGCGGCACGTGCAGGGTAAGGAAATCCGCTTCGGCAGCGGCTTGCGCCAGTTCCACAAAACCGGCCGGGCCTTCGCGTTCTGCCCGGGGCGGATCATTGAGCAGGACGCGCATGCCCAAAGCGGCGCCGACCCGGGCGACTTTGGCGCCGACGTTACCTGCCCCGACCACGCCCAGCGTCCGGCCGCACAGAGAAAGCTGGTGCTCAACCGCCAGATTCAGCAGTACCGAAGTCAGGTACTGCGCCACCGACGAGGAATTGCAGCCGGGGGCGTTAGTCCAGCCGATGCCGTTGGCTTCCAGCCAGCGGGTGTCGAGATGATCGTAGCCGATGGTTGCTGTCGCAACGAATTTTACGGCCGATCCGCTCAGCAGCGCCGCGCCGCACCGGGTCCGGGTGCGGGTAAGCAGAGCGTCGGCGTCTTTCACCTCCGCCGGACTTATCCGGTCACCCGGCAAATAGACCACTTCCGCCCGGGATTCCAGAACCCCTTTCAGAAACGGTATCTTGTTGTCGGCAACGATTTTCATGGTTAAAATTTTCCTGTATTTCAAGAGAATTTAAGCAGGGCTTCACGCCCGCTCATACCCGGGCTGACCCCTGAAGCGGCGGCGGCGGCACTGCACGCGACGATTTCGGCTCGCAGCATCTCGTCAAATGTTTTCACGCCGGTAACGATGGCCGCATGTTCCCGAAGTTTGTTCGCGGTTTCCACGCTGAAATAACCGCAGCCGATAAAACCGCATTTCGCCCGGATCAGCAGAATCACGGCTGACTCCGTGGGAATGCGCCATCCTTCGAATTGCTTCCCGTCAACGATGATTTTTTCCATTTTTGCCGTCCCTTCCGTGGTTATCCGGGATATTATTGTCATAATGATTGCAAAAGCGCCTTTCCGGTTGTACTTTTACCGGTTATTAGCATATCGCAAAAATAATAAATTGCGAAAAAAAATACTGAAAAAAGCAATTAATGCGCGAAATAATAACCAATCTTCGCTTTTGATCGAGCTGTCAAGTTATGGAAAAAGCGATATTTGCCGCGAAATTTGGCGCATTAACCAAAAACGGGGATATTGACATGCGGGAAAGTTTTTTGCAGCGGAACTTCGCGGAACGCCTGGGCGGCAGCAACTTCGGCAAAGATACCACCATCTATAAATTCGAAAAGATCAAACGCGCCAAGCGCGCCGCGCAGGCCGCCAGTCCCGGCGTCAAACTGATCGATATGGGGGTCGGCGAGCCCGACGAAGCCGCGTTTCCGGAAGTGATCGAGGCGCTGCGCCGGGAAGCCGGAAACTGGGAAAACCGTACTTATACCGATAACGGCATCGCCGAATTCACCCGTGCCGCCGCCGAATATATGCGGGAACTGTACTGCGTGGACATCGATCCGGAAACGGAAATAGTTCATGCGATCGGCAGCAAATCGGCTTTGAGTTTACTGCCGGCCTGTTTCATCAATCCCGGTGACGCCGGTATTATGACGATTCCCGGTTATCCGGTGATGGGTACCTGGACCAAATATTTCGGCGGTGAGGTGATCAATCTGCCGTTATTGGCGGAAAACAACTTTCTGCCTGCCCTCGAGTCGCTCACTCCGGAACAGCGCCGCCGCGCCAAACTGCTTTACCTGAATTATCCGAACAATCCGACCGGGGCTTCCGCCACGGTGGAATTTTTTGCCGGAGCGCTTGATTTTGCCCGGAAAAATCAACTCCTGATCGTCTCGGACGCGGCTTACGCGCCGCTCAATTTCAGCGGTAAGCCGCTGAGCATCCTGTCTTTGCCGGGAGCCAAGGAAGTAGCGATCGAACTGCACAGCATGTCGAAAGGATTCAATATGACCGGCTGGCGGTTGAGCTGGGTATGCGGCAATTCCCTGGCGGTCAAGGCGTTCGCTCACGTCAAGGACAACGCTGACAGCGGCCAGTTCGCGGCCATCCAGAAAGCCGCGATCGCAGCGCTCGCCAACCAGGCTGCGATCACCCCGAAAATCTGCGCGAAATATGAACGCCGGCTGCAAAGCATGACTGCCGCCCTGCGGAAAATCGGTTTCGCAGCCGAAATGCCGCAAGGGTCATTTTATCTGTACGTAAAGGCGCCTAAGGAAATCGTGAACGGCGCAAGTTTTGCGACCGGCGAAGATTTCAGTCAGTGGCTGATCCGCGAAAAGCTGATCAGTTCGGTGCCCTGGGATGATGCCGGTCATTATGTCCGGTTCAGCGCCACTTTCGTTGCCCGCGGAGGCATTGAAGAGGAAAAAGCTGTGCTGAATGAATTCGCGGAACGGTTGAGCAAGGTTAAATTTATTTGGTAACCGTTAGTCAACAATAAAATGAAAAAATGAAAGTATAACGCACCGGGGCCTCCCCGGACGAGTGTCGAGGCGGAACTCGACCAGCCCCGCGGCAATGAGCGGTCGCCAGGGACGAAATCAACCCATGGGGTTGGGTTTCCCGCATGAGCGCACCGATAGCGCGGGCAGCATGCGAAGATATGGCCTTCGCTACGCTCAGGTTCAGTCTGAGCGCAATAAAGTGAGACGGGAGGTGTTCTGAAAACAAAAAAGCTTTTGTTTTTCAGTCGGCAAAATGAGAAAAACGGAAAGATTTACGCAATGAGTTAATAATTAACAAGATGATAGGAAAATGATAGAACCGTTAATAAAGAAAGGATAAGGAAAATGACCGAATTGCATGCGAAGATTAAGCAGCGTCTGGAAGAATTACGGATTCACCTGCAGAATGACGGCGGCGATATGGAGCTCGTCGGCATCGAAGGAAAAACTGTCACCCTGAAACTGAAAGGCGCCTGCGGCGGCTGTCCGATGGCCATGATCACCCTCAAAGACGGGATCGAACGGATTCTGAAAGAGGAAGTCGATCCGGAAATCGTCATCGAACGCGCGTTGTAATCAGGCTGAATAGAAAATAGTTGCGGTTTGAGCGGTCGGAATTCCGCCGCCCGGCTTCTTGCTGGTTTTTTGCGGCGGCGGGGAGATGAACAGCCGGCAGACTATTTCTCCCTTGATCGGACGGTTATTTTCCTGAGAACGGCCGTAATTGCGCTGGGTGTCGACCAGGTAGCCCACCGGGCAGCTTGCTGAAATCAGGCTGATTCGTACCGTTCCGTCGGCCGGAAGCGAAACCGGAAAAGTCTGTTTGACCGCCCCCGGCCGGGCGGTGGTGAACTGTTTCAGTTCGCCGTTGATCCGCAGGGTCGCTTCCCCGGCTTCGGCGAAAAGCAGCATCAATTCCAGCTCGACCGCAGCATTTTTGGGAATCCCGCAGATTTTAAATTCTTTTTTCAGGGCCGAACCCGGATTGAACAATACTTGGGTCCAGCCGCCGAAAGTCTGGGGGCCGTTATCCAGGTACATCATTTTGTCTTTGCCCATTTGTACCCGGACACCGTTAGGGCGGACTTCCCGGATGACCGCCGCTTCGTAATTTTCCCGGTAGGTCTCGTAGGCGGCGAAACAGATAAAAGTACTGGTGCAAAAGGCGATTATGTAGGGGATATACAATTGCCGCCGGTCATTTTTGCAGACGCGCCAGACGCGGTTGACGAAGATGCCGCCGAGAATCGCCAGTAACGGAATCACCGGCGCCCGGAAGCGGGCCAGAATATAGAACATCGCCGTCGCGAAAGCGTAAGCCAGGATAAAGTACATCAGCAGCAGTAATTTAAGATCGCGTTTTTTCAGGCTGCGCCAGATCAGGACATATAAACCGGCCAAAGCCGGAACGATAAGGAAAGCGGTCAGGCAAAGACCGCCGTAATTCAGGATGCTGCTCTGTTTCAGGGCTGATTCGAGAGAAATGTTATTCGGCAGTTCGCGATAATCCCAGAACAGCAGGAACTTGCGGTAATTCAGTTCGATTACGGCCAGCGGTTCGGCGCGGAACCACTGCCAGATGTGTTGCGGAATGCTGATTTTTGAACTTTCCGCCATCCAGGCCCCATAAGCCGGCGGATATTCCATCGGGCCTGCTCCCCAGTAAGCTTCGCGGCCGCCCGGCGGCGCTTCCGGGGTATTGCCCAGGCTCAGTACCGCCGGCGCTGCGGTGGACGGGCCGCTCAATTCTCTGTTCAGAACGGTATTGTGCCAGGCGAACGGGAATTGCGGCAGGATAATGACCAGCAGAAAAACGGCCGCGACGGCGCTGCTTTGCAGGATTCTATGCCATAAAATCGGAGATCGCCATTTTTTTATGACCAGCGAATAAACCGCCAGGGCAATGATTCCGGGCGCTACCAGCCAGATGTTGCCGCGCGACAGGATCGCACAGCTCGTAACCAGGGCGCAAGCCGCCCAGGTAATTATACGGCCGGACTTGAACGCGGCCACCGTTACGTAGAATAGCAGCGCGAGCCAGAAAGCCTGTAAAGTGGCGATGAGCAAGTAAGGGGTATAGACAATCAGAACCTGTGAAAAAGCGGCCATGAGGGCGGCGAGGACCGCCGCCTGGCGATTCCAGATCCGGGCAGTGGAAAGCCCGACCAGATAAACGGTGGCTGCTCCCAGCAAACTCTGGACGACGATTACCGCCCAGGGGGAATAGCCTAGAGTCAGATAGATCAGGGGCAGAAAAACGGCATAATAAAACGGCTGATAGTAAAAGCGGTCATGAAAATCGCCTTGAGAAATCAATTCCGCCAGTCGCCGGTAAGTGCACATGTCGGTGGCGGCCGGCGGAAAATTGACGGCGTTCCGGCCGCCGTTGGCACTTTGCAGTTCGTAGGCCGCGCCCAGCCGCACCGCCAGCGCCGCCAGCGTGATCGCCAGAAGAACCAGGAAAAATTTTTTCTTCAGCAGATATTTCAGCATAAACGAACACCCGGTTGGAACGGGGGGCGATTCAGACGCTCAACAAATCATGTTCCTTGGCGGCGAGGACATCGTCGATATTTTTAATATACCGGTCCGTCAGATCCTGGATTTCCTTAAGCATGTCCGTCAGATCGTCTTTGGTGATCGCGCTGTTCTTCTGGGCCTTTTTAGCGAGTTCATTGCCTTCCCGGCGGATATTGCGTACCGTTATTTTAGCTTCTTCAGCCCGGTTTTTCACCTGTTTGACCAGAGCGTTGCGGCGTTCCTCGGAAAGTTCCGGCATCGGCAGCCGCAGCACCCGGCCGTCGTTGACCGGGGTGATCCCGAGTCTGGAAGCGTTGATGGCTTTCTCCACGGCGGCAATGGCGGAGGTGTCCCAGGGCTGAATGACCAGTAACCGCGGTTCCGGGACGGTAATGCCGGCAATTTCTTTGAGGCGGGTTTGAGTACCGTAATAATCGACGGATAAATTTTCCACCAGGGCCGGAGAAGCTTTTCCGGTACGGATCGCGGAAAAATCCCGCTGCATCGCGTCTTGGGCATTCATCATTTCTTCTTCGAGATGATCCAGCAACAAATCAATTTCTATATCCATGATATGCTCTCCGTTAATTGACAAATCGCAGCAATATATAATAAACCCCGACCGGGAAAATTCAAACCTGATAGAAGAGAAATTTATGAGCTGAAAAAAATTATCCTTAAAAATCCGTTACCGGTTGCAGAATGTTCATTTTAAGCTATACTTTGTGAGAGAACAACCAGAACAGTTTTTTCGGGAGAACCGTGATGCATATTTTAATTGCCGACAAATTATCCTCGCCGGCGATAAGCCGATTGGAACAATTAGGAGCGCGGATAACCTTTAAGCCGGATTTGAGCGCCGCGGAATTGCCGGGACAGGTAGCGGATGTCGAGGTGCTGATAGTCCGGTCGACGAAAGTTACGGCGGCGGCCATTGCAGCGGCGCCGTTGCTGGCGCTGATTATCCGGGCCGGGGCCGGGGTCAATACCATTGATCTGGCGGCAGCCGGCGAACGTGCCATCCATGTGGCGAACTGTCCCGGCAGGAATACCGACGCGGTGGCGGAACTGACTATCGGGCTGTTGATTGCGGCTGACCGGCGCATTGTCGATGCCACCGGCGATTTGCGGGCGGGACGCTGGCGTAAGAAGGAATACGGCCAGGCTAACGGCCTGAAAGGCCGTACCTTGGGGATTATCGGCCTGGGCGCGATCGGCAAGGCGGTCGCGGCCCGGGCGAAAGGGCTGCAGATGCAGGTTATCGCCTGGTCCAGAAGCCTGACCGAAGAAACCGCGGAGGAATTGGGTATCTGCCGGGCGGATTCACCGCTGACGGTCGCGGAACAGGCCGATGCGGTCTGTATCCATTTGGCGGCGGCTTCCGAAACCGAATATCTGATCGATGCCGCTTTCCTGGAAAAGATGAAGCGAGGCGCAATCCTGGTTAATACGGCGCGCGGCGAAGTGGTGGATTCAGCGGCGGTCATGGCGGCAGTCCGGAATAAGGGTATTCGTTATGCCGCGGATGTTTTTGAAAACGAGCCGGCCGGCGGAGAAGCCGAATTTGCGGCAACGGATTTTGCCGCGCTGATTACGGCCACGCCGCATATCGGGGCCTCGACGGAGCAGGCTTCCGAAGCAATCGCGGAAGAAGTGGTGCGGATCGTTGCTTCCTACCGGCGGAGCGGGAAACCGTTGAACGCCGTCAATGTCTGCGCCAAGTCGAAGGCAATCCGGAGTCTGGTAGTGCGGCATTATAACCGGATCGGCGTCCTGGCGGGAGTGCTGGACCGGCTTAAGGACGCCGGTATAAACGTCGAGGAAATGGAAAACACCATTTTCGAGGGCGGACTGGCGGCTTCCTGTACCCTGCAACTGGACGAAGAGCCGGCCCGGGAATTGATCGCGGCAATCGGCAAAGCGGAAAATATCATCCAGGTGATGCTTAAATAGAACAGGCTTGCAAAAACGGGATTCGGGAGTATTTTGTAGCACCGGGTTTTCCGGTCGGCGGCGGAAGAAAAACGACTTAACGTAAAAGGATTATCATGGTTCCGAAAATAGCGGTTATCGGCCTGGGATACGTTGGTTTGCCATTAGCGGTTGAGTTTTCCAAAAAATATCAGACTTGCGGCTTCGATGTCAGTCTGAAACGGATCAAAGAATTACACTCCGGAAACGATCATACGCTGGAGGTTTCCGGCGAACAGCTCCGGGCGTCCGAAAAACTTTCTTTTACCGCCGATCCGGCCGATATCGCCGCCTGTAATATCTACATCGTAACTGTCCCGACCCCGATTGACAACCATAATTCTCCGAATCTGACCCCGCTTTACCGGGCCAGCGAAACGGTTGGCCGGGTATTGAGCAAAGGCGATATCGTTATTTACGAAAGCACCGTGTTTCCCGGCTGTACCGAAGAGGAATGCGTGCCGATCCTGGAACAATTCAGCGGCCTGAAATTCAATACGGATTTCTTTTGCGGCTACAGCCCGGAACGCATCAATCCCGGCGACAAAATCCATACTTTGACCAGGATTCTGAAAGTTACCAGCGGTTCCACTCCGGAAACCGCCGAGCAGGTAGACGCTTTATACAGAAGCATCGTCACTGCCGGAACCTATAAAGTTTCTTCAATAAAGGTCGCGGAGGCGGCCAAGGTCATCGAAAATTCCCAGCGCGATCTGAACATCGCCTTCGTCAACGAACTGGCGAAAATATTCAAACGCCTTGATATCGACACCCTGGAAGTCCTCGAAGCCGCGGGCACGAAATGGAATTTTCTGCCTTTCCGTCCCGGGCTGGTGGGGGGACATTGCATCGGAGTCGATCCTTATTATCTGACCTATAAAGCCCAGGCGCTGGGTTATCATCCCGAGGTGATTCTCGCCGGTCGGCGGCTTAACGACGGGATGGGACAGTATGTCGCCGCTGAAGTGGTAAAACTGATGATCCGGAAAAACCATGTGATCAATTCCTCCCGGGTACTGGTGCTGGGAGTGACCTTCAAGGAAAACTGCCCGGACATTCGCAATTCCCGGGTAATCGACGTGATCCGCGGGCTGGAGGAATTCGGTATCAATGTCGACGTCTATGATCCCTGGGCCGATGCCGGGGAAGTAAAAGCGGAATACGGAATCGAATTGATTACCGGTTTGGAGAACCTCAGGAAGTCAAAGAGTAATTATGACGCGGTAGTGCTGGCGGTGGCGCATGACAAATTCAGAGAACTTGATTTCAGTCGGTTCAACAAGGCCGGATTGGTCATCTACGACATCAAAGGCGGCCTGCCGCCGGCCGACGTTGACGCGAGGTTGTAAGCAATGCGGAAAATAGAAAATTTCCGGGTATTGGTGACCGGCGGCGCCGGTTTTATCGGCTCCAACCTGGTCGAAACGCTGCTGAAACAGCATAACGAAGTGGTTTGTCTGGACAATTTCATGACCGGCAAACGAAGTAACTTGAAGGCGTTCAGGGATGATCCCGGCTTCAGTCTGATTGAAGGCGACATTCGCGATTTCAACCTCTGCCGCCGGGCCTGCGCGGGCATCGATTACGTTTTACACCAGGCGGCGCTCGGCTCCGTGCCGCGGTCGATCGAAGACCCGATGACTTCCGCGGCAGTCAATATTTCCGGCTTCGTCAATCTGCTGTTTGCGGCGCAGCAGGCGAAAGTCAAACGTTTTGTCTACGCCGCCAGTTCCGCAGTTTACGGCGACAGTCCGAAACTTCCGAAAATCGAACCCGAACTCGGCCGGCCGCTGTCTCCCTACGGAATAACCAAATACGCCGATGAGCTTTACGCCGATAATTTCACCCGCCTTTACGGTATCGAAACGGTGGGTTTGCGTTATTTCAACGTATTCGGCAAATATCAGGATACGAACGGCGCCTATGCCGCGGTGATTCCGAAATTCGCCCTCAGTCTGCTGAAACATGAATCTCCGACCATTAACGGGGACGGCAGTTTTTCCCGGGATTTTACGTATATCGACAATGTCGTCGAAGCTAATCAGTTGGCGGCATTGGCAACGGCTTCTGAAGCAGTCAACACCGTGTACAATATCGCCTGCGGAGAACAGACGACGCTGAACGAGCTTTTTGCTGAACTGCGGAAAAATCTGGTAAAATTCGATCCCGGAATTGCGGTTGTCGAGCCGATTCACGGGCCGGTACGGGCTGGTGACATTCCCCACTCGCTGGCCTGTATCGACAAAGCCCGCCGGCTGCTCGGCTATGCGCCGCGTTACGGTCTTGGTGAAGGACTGAAAAAAACCGCGGAATGGTATTTTAATCATCTTAACCCTGAATTGACAACTAACGGCGGCAATTTATGAAAAAGGCATTGATTACCGGAATTACCGGCCAGGACGGGTCATATCTGGCGGAACTGCTGTTGACCAAAGGTTATGAGGTGCACGGCATTATCCGCCGGGCGAGTTCATTCAACACTCACCGCATCGATCATCTTTACCGGGATCGGCATGAAAAAAACGTTCGGTTTCTGCTCCATTACGGCGATTTGACGGATTCGAGCAATCTGAACCGGCTGATTGAAAAAATAAATCCGGCGGAAATTTATAACCTGGGTGCCCAGTCTCACGTCCGGGTGTCCTTCGAGGTCCCGGAATACACTGCGGAAGTCGACGCGCTCGGCACTCTGAGGCTGTTGGACGCGATCCGGGAAACCGGCATTGAAACCCGGTTTTACCAGGCCTCCACTTCTGAACTCTACGGCAAAGTAGTGGAAATGCCGCAGTCGGAAACGACGCCGTTTTGTCCGCGGTCGCCTTACGCCATCGCCAAACTGTACGCGTTCTGGACGGTCAGGAACTACCGCGAAGCCTACGGTCTGCACGCCGGCAACGGCATTTTGTTCAATCATGAGTCTCCCCGGCGCGGCGAAACTTTCGTCACCCGCAAGATAACCATGGCCGCCGCCCGCATCAGCCGCGGCTTGCAGGACTGCCTGTATATGGGGAATATTGACGCCCGGCGCGATTGGGGCTACGCGCCTGATTACGTGAAACTGATGTGGCTGATGCTGCAGCAGGATCAGCCTGATGATTTCGTCGCTGCGACCGGAGAGATGCACAGCGTCCGGGAATTTATCGAAAAAGCGTTCGCGAAAGCCGGAATGCCCGTTGAATGGCGCGGCAACGGGGTTAATGAAACCGGCCTCAATACTGTAAACGGTAAAACCGTCGTCCGGATCGATCCCCGTTATTTCCGCCCGGCCGAAGTTGAGCAATTGCTCGGCAACCCCGCCAAAGCCCGGGAAAAACTCGGCTGGAAGCCGGAAGTTAAGTTTGACCAATTGATTGATCTCATGGTCGAGGGAGACTTGCGGCTGCTGGGCGATTCCCGCTATGAAATCGGATTTTAATGTGGGACGTGAGAAGCAGGACGGTTGGGTAATGAAATGTGAAACACTGAATGTTTGGAAAGCAGGTGCCAGATTATCGGCGGATGTCCATACGTTTTTCAGTGATTGTAAAAATTTTGGTTTTAGAGACCAGATAACTCGCTTCCGACGATGTCTTAGCCGCAACAATAGGTACCTTCACAAATGAAGCTGTAAAGGAAGCTAACCGGGAAGGTGCTCCTGAAATAGAGCTTGTTGACGGAGAAAAATTGATTGAAATATTTGAAAAAGCGGAACTTGGTGTAATGCCTAAAACTGTATATGAAGTAGATTTAGAATACTTCCAAAAGTTGGGGATTCATGATAGATAAAAACGCTAAAATATTCATTGCCGGTCATTGCGGTATGGTTGGTTCTGCGATATTGCGAAAGTTTGAAGCGGAAGGGTATATTAACCTGATAACCCGTACCCGGGAGGAACTCGATCTGCGGCGTCAGGAAGCGGTGGAGCAATTCTACGCTGCGGAAAAACCGGAATATGTCATTGCCGCCGCCGCCAGGGTAGGGGGGATTGACGCCAACCTGAAACACCGGGCTGAATTTCTGCTGGAAAACACTCAGATTCAAAATAACCTGATTTACCGGGCTTACCTCAACGGCGTGAAGAAACTTTGTTTTTTGGGCAGTTCCTGCATTTATCCGGCGGCGAGCCCGCAGCCGATCCGGGAGGAATACCTGCTGACCGGTCCGCTCGAGCCGACGAACGAGGGCTATGCATTGGCCAAGATTGCCGGGTACAAACTGGGGTATTATCTGCATGAACAGTACGGTTTCAACGTGATCAGCCTGATGCCGTGCAATCTTTACGGTACCAACGATCATTTCGACTATGAGAATTCACATGTCCTGTCGGCCCTGGTACGGCGTTTCTGCGATGCCGTTGACAGCGGCGCAAAGACGGTCATCTGCTGGGGAACGGGCGCGGCGCGGCGCGAATTCCTGCATGTCGACGATCTGGCGGATGCGGTGTATTTCCTGATGGAAAAATGGGAGCGTCCGGAATTCATCAACGTCGGCAGCGGAGTTGATATTTCAATCAGGGAACTGGCCGGATTGATCGCCCGCCTGACCGGTTTTGCCGGCGGTATTGAGTGGGATCACAGCAAACCGGACGGGATGCTGCGGAAATGTATGGATGTTTCGAAGATCACTGCTGCCGGGTGGAAACCGGAAGTTTCGCTCGAAGACGGCATCACCCGGCTGATCGCCGAATATCGGAAACGGAAAAAAGATATTTAATTAACCACTAAACACACGAAATTTCTTTTATCCCTGCTATCTTTTCGTGTGTTTAGGTGTTTCGTGGTAGAAAATTATCGGGAACGGAAGCTGAAATGAAAAAAATAATAGTAACCGGGGGGGCTGGTTTTATCGGTTCGGCTCTGATCCGGCATTTACTGAAATCGACCGGTTACCGAATTCTGAACCTGGACAAACTCACCTATGCCGGCAATCTGGAGTCGCTCAGAGAGGTAGCGGATCACGCCGATTACCGGTTTGTGAAAGGCGATATTGGCGATTATGGGTTGGTCAGTTCTATTTTGGCGGATTTCCGGCCGGACGCGATTATGCACCTGGCTGCTGAATCCCATGTCGACCGCTCGATCGACGGCCCGGCGGCATTCATTGAAACCAATATCGGCGGTACTTACAATCTGCTCCGCTGTGCGAAAAATTACCTCCGGAGTCTGAGTGCGGAAAAACAGGCGGCATTCCGGTTTCAGCATATTTCCACCGACGAAGTTTACGGCAGTCTGGGCAAAACCGGTTTATTCGACGAAACCACGCCTTATGATCCGCGGTCGCCGTATTCCGCGAGCAAAGCCGCGAGCGATCATCTGGTCATGGCGTGGTTCCATACTTACGGTTTGCCGGCGCTGATAACGAATTGCTCGAACAATTACGGGCCCTATCATTTTCCGGAAAAACTCATTCCGTTAGTGATCTTGAATGCGCTGGACGGCAAGGAACTGCCGGTTTACGGTACCGGGGACAATATCCGCGACTGGCTTTATGTCGAGGATCATGCCAAAGCCCTGGCGCTGGTATTGGAAAAAGGCGTGCCGGGGGAAACCTATAATGTCGGCGGCGGCAATGAACGCACCAACCTGGAAGTCGTCGAAACGGTCTGTGCCATTCTCGATGAACTGCGACCGAAAAAAACCGGCCGTTACCGGGATCAGATCACCTTTGTTCCCGACCGTCCGGGACACGATAAACGCTATGCGATCGACGCGACGAAACTGAAGACTCAGTTGGGCTGGCGGCCTGAAGAAAGTTTCGATAGCGGCATCCGCCGCACGGTTCAATGGTATCTCGGCAACGAATGGTGGTGGAAACCGATCCGGCAGATGAAATATGCCGGAAAAAGACTCGGGTATGAATAAAACCGCAACCGGATAATATCACTGTTCACCAAAAAGGTCAGGGGCGAATTTTTCCGGTTTTACTTCGGGCGGAGCTGCGTTGCTGTCCGGCAGTTCCCGGAGAATGCTTTTCAATTCCATTTCCTCGCAGATTGAGCGGATTTGTTCCCAGTCCGGAGTTTTCCGCGCCAGGGAGTCCAGATTTTTCCAGGGTTTATCCCGCACCTCGGTGTTCAGACTGATCAATTTGACGTTTTTTTTCAGGAGTTCGAGATTATCCGCGATTTTCTGCCGCAGCTTGGGATTGCCGATCAGTTCCGGGCGAGTAAAGATATTCGCCAGCGAACCGTGTTCCGCAATCAGTTTTGCGGCCGTCTTGGGGCCGACGCCCGGCACCCCGGGGATATTGTCCGACGTGTCGCCGATCAGCGCCAGATAATCGATCATCTGTTCCGGAGCGACTTCGAATTTTTCCCTGACTTCCGCAGTTCCGCGGAGCGTGAAACCGCCGCCTTTAGCGGCCGGGACGAGCATTTTTACCCGGTCGTCGATAATTTGGGCGAGGTCTTTGTCCGAACTGATGAATTTAACCGTCCGATCTGCAAATTCGGCGGCAATCGCGGCCAGCAGATCATCCGCCTCGTAGCCTTCCCGTACCAGCTTCGGCCAGCCGAAAGCCTCGGCCAAAGTTTCGATCGTAGGTATCTGCTGCCGCAGTTCGGGCGGCATCGGCGGCCGGTTCGCCTTGTAATCGGGAGCAATTTCCAGTCGGAACGCGGGTTTGCCGCAATCCAGAATAAAGGCCCCGTAGGGGGTCGGATAATCGGCGTTGATTTTGAGCATCAGCCGGGTGAAACCAAAAATCGCATTGGTCATCTGTCCCTTGGAGTTGGACAGCGCGCCGATGGCGTAAAAACAGCGGAAAATCTGGGAATAAGCGTCGATCAGCAAAATATCGGTTTCAGACATAACGGCCTCCCGGGTTGGTTATATGTCGGCATTGTCAGTGAATTTCCGGTTATTTCCGGGCGGGAGAATCAGTTCCGTGTCGGAATCGATCCCGGCAACGACCCGGAGAGTGTCCGGGGTCGGGCCGGAAACCGTCCGTACCAGGACTTTTGCCGGTTTGCCGTCCTGGATTTTCGTCAGGTATTCCAACTGGCCGATGCGGGTAACGGCTGCCGCCGGGACGATGTACGCCGGTTCGGTGCCGAGCCGCAGTTCGGCCAGGCCGAACATTCCCGGCATTAATCCTTTGATGTCGCCCTGAATACACATTTTTATCAGAAAAGTCCGGCTGCCGGGGTCAACTGAAGGCACGATTTCCTTGACTTCTCCGGTAAAGTCCTGCTTGAGCGACTCGACCTGAAAGCGGATCTTGTCGCCGATCTTAACCGATCTGACCAGTGACTCCCGCAGCGGCACGTAAAGCATGAGGCGGGAAGCGTCGAAGATTTTCAGGATGATGCTGCCGGGACTGGCAAGGTCGCCGGGGTCGTTCAGACGGTCGGAAATTACGCCGTCCATCGGACTTCTGAGAGTGGCGTAAGACCGGTTGGCCTGCACTTGCCGCAATGCCTGCCGGGCCGCTTTTTCGGCGGCCAGGGCTGATTTCCAGACCTGTTCCGATTGTTCGAAAGTTTTGCGCGGCACCACATTCTTGTCCAGGAGCATTTTCTGCCGCCGGTAATCTTTGACCGCCCATTGGAGTACGGCTTCGGCGGCGTTGAGGTTTTCGGCCGCCTGGCGTTCGCCCGCCTTCAAATCACTGTCATCCAGCTCTACCAGCACCTCGCCGGCTTTCACGGAATCGCCGCTGCGCCGGGTTATTTTGAGGATTCTGGCGACGATGCGCGGCGACAGTTCGATCTCATCCCGGCTCCGTACCGTGCCTACGGTACGATAAATTACCGGTATTGCGGTCGGTACGAGTTTAAACCGCCGTCCCGGAATTTTTTTCTTATCCGGCTGCTGTTCGCCGGGGACGATCAGTCCGGAGCGAAAACCGCCGGTCTGATATAGAATAGCCGCAGCAATTATCAGAGCGGCAGCGGCAATCGCGCTAATTTTCCAGAAAAGTTTCATTTGGCATTCTCCTGTCGGCCTGAGTTGATCAACATATAGATAGTGGGAATAACCAGCATCGTGAAGCAGGTACTGGCGACCAGACCTAGAATCAAGGCCCAGGCCAGCCCGGAAAAAATCGGATCCAGCGTAATCGGCCAGGCTCCCATCATAGTGGTCAGGGCAGTGAGGATTATCGGCCGGAACCGGACGGCGCCGCTTTCGATGATCGCCTGCTGCAGGCTTTTCCCCTGACGAACGGCGTCCTGGATGAATTCGATCAGGACAATGCTGTTGCGGATGACAATGCCCCCCAGGGCGATCATGCCGATCATCCCGGTGGCGGTGAAAAACACCGGGTCGGCATAACCGGCGATTTCGCGTCCCGTGAACAGGTTGAGCAGGTAAAAACCCGGCGCAATGCCGATAATCGTCAGCGGGATGGCGCCCATGATGATCAGCGGCATGACCACGCTGTCGGTCTGGATGATCAGCAGCAGGAAAATGCCGATCATGGCGATCCCGAACGCGATTCCCAGATCGCGGAATACCCGAAGGGTGATTTCCCATTCGCCTTCTCCGGCCCATTCGGCGCGGATGCCGGCGGGCAGCGGGTTATGCCGCAAGGTGTCCCAGACGGTTTTGAGAATCAGTTCGCCCGGGGGTTTGCCGACGCATTCGGCGGTCACAAAAACCACCCGTTCGAGATTTTTGTGGAAGATCGGCTGTTCCGCCCGGCAGCGGACAAAGCGGCCGAGCTCGGCTAATTGCACCATGTTGCCGTCCGCGCTTTTCAGCCAGAGCCGGCCCAGGCGTTCGGCGTCGAAGCGGTCGCGATAAGGCAGCTGGACACAGGCATAAAGCGGGGCCCGCTCATAAGGTTTCATCACCAGGACGGCGCAGTCGCCGTCCAGGGCGATTTTGAGCGCTTCAGTTATCTGAGCGGGAGTGATGCCGTGGAGCGCCGCCTTATCCCGGTTGATCCTGAATTCCAGGCGGTCATGCGGCCGTTCGGCCATATCATCGATTTCCGCGATGTGAAAAGAATCCGTCGCGCGCAGCCGGTCTTCGAGAACGTGAGCTCCGGCGATCAGTTCAGCGTAAGTCTGTTCCGGCTTGCCGTAAACCTCGACGGTGATGGTGGACAATACCGGCGGGCCGGGCGGAACTTCGACGATATTGACTGCCGCCCCGAATTTTCGGGCGATTTCGGAGACGCGTTTCCGGAGGCGCAGCGCAATTGCATGACTTTGCTCCCGGCGCCTGGTTTTGTCCGCCAGGTTGATCCGGAGGTCGGCGTAATTGGCTTCGCGATGCAGGGCGTAATGCCGCACCAGGCCGTTGAAATCGATCGGGGCGTTGATCCCGACGCAGGCCTGGTAATTATCGACCTCATTGACGGTGGCGAGGTATTTTTCCAGTTCCTGCACTGCCGCGTAAGTTTTTTCCAGCGGCGTTCCTTCCGGCATTCGCACGATCAACTGTAATTCGTTCTTGTTGTCGAACGGCAGCATTTTCAGCGGCACCTTGAACAGCATCAACAGGGCTGAACCGAGCATCAGGATCACCACCGCGCCCAGCAGCAGCCAGGCGTTGCGCCGGTTCAGGAACGGGCTGATCAGCGCCCGGTAAAGCCTCCTTACCCAGGCCGGGGTGACGTCAGCTTCTTTACCCTCCGCCGTCAGTCCGGTGCCGCCGGCTTTGTTGTGCAGCAGTTTCAACGACAGCCAGGGCACGAAAGTCAGAGCGCAGACCGTGGAAAAAGTGACGGTCAGCGGGACGTTGATCGCCATCGGCCCCATGTACGGTCCCATCATTCCGGTGATGAAAAACATCGGCGTAAAGGAAATGATAATTGCCAGCGTTGACATGATTACCGGGGGAATGACTTCGTGCACCGCCGCCAGCGTGGCCTGAAACGGCTCCAACACTCTCATCCGGATATGCCGCTGAATGTTATCGACGTTGGTAATCGGGTCGTCCACCACCAGTCCCAGGCTGAGGATCAGGGCAAAGAGCGTTACCCGGTTGATGGTGAAACCGGCGAGATAATTGACGAAGAGCGCCAAAGCGAAACTGACCGGCACCGCCAGTCCGACCACAATTCCCTCCCGCCAGCCCATGGTTACGGCAATCAGGATGACTACCGTCAGGATGGCGAAGATCATGCTCGAGATCAGATCGTTAACTTTGTCATTGGCGGTTGCCCCGTAATTGCGGGAAACAACCAGTTGCACATCTTCCGGCAGGATTTTCCGGCGCAGTTTTTCCGCGGTATCGATAATATTTTCAGCCACGGCCACGGCATTGGTGCCTTTTTTCTTGCTGAATGCCAGCGTCACTGCCGGATAGGTTCCGTTTCCGGCCGGCCGGCCGGATTTCGCGGCCGGACCGAAGCCGATATTGACATAATTCCACTGTTCCTCGGGGCCGTCTGAGACTTTGGCGACATCCTCGAGCCGGATGAGCCGGCCGGCCCGGAGCCCGATCACCGTTTTGCGCAACTGTTCGGCGCTTTCCAGTCCGGGCGCGGTAACCAGGTCAAGCACCCGGCCGCGGGACAGCGTTTTGCCGACGGTCGTCACGCCATTGTTCCGTTCCAGAGCGGTCTTGATTTCGCCGAGGCTGATTTTCCGGGCCGCCAGGTTTTCGAGGTCCGGTTCGATCGATATCTGCCGCTGATGACCGCCAATGATCTCGGTTAAGGAAATATCGCGCAATGCGTCCAGCCGCGCCTTGAATTCTTCCGCCATCCGCCGGAGCTCGAACGGGGTGCGCCGGGGCGAATAAAGGGTCAGCGATACGATCGGCACGTCATCGATTTCCACCGGATCGACCAGCCAGCCGGTCACTCCTTTCGGCACGAGCTTGAGGTTTTCCTCGATCTTGTCGCGCACTCTGACCATGGCGCGGTCGCGGTCTTTCCCGACATAAAACCGCACCGTAACGAACGCTGAATCCCGGCGGCTTATCGAATAAACATGTTCCACGCCGTCGATCTGCCATAACAGCCGTTCCAGCGGAATCGTCACGAGTTGTTCGACTTCCGCCGGCGAGTGGCCGGGAAACTGAACCGTCACGTCGACCATCGGGACGACGATTTGCGGTTCCTCTTCCCGGGGGGTAAGGAAAACCGCCATGATTCCCAATAAAACCGCCAGCGCAATGAAAATCATCGACAACGGGCCGGTGAGAAAGGTCTTAACGGTTTTTATTATCAGTCCGGGCGGTTCGGAAAATTTATCCTGCTGCATCATCGGCTCCTGCCTCTTTTTTCATAAAATAGTGCGTTCCTGGTCATTATCAAACCGCTTTCGGCGTAAAAGCCGCAGATGTTTTTTTATCACGAACTTAAATCCGGTTCGCAATTCTTTTCCGAGGCGTTATATTATTTTTTACGATTTGATTTGGATAATTTAAGGGTATCTGCCATGTTACAGCAAAGCGCATTGAAATTTCTGAAAGAATTGTTGAATTCTGCCGGGCCGTCCGGGTTCGAGGAAGAAACTGCCGCCGTCTACCGTACTTACCTGAGGGGGTTTTGCTGCCGGGTCGAAACCGATGTACTCGGCAACACTATTGGCGTATTGAATCCCGAGGCCGAATTCAAAGTCATGCTGGCCGGGCATTATGACGAGATCGGGTTTCAGATTGTTTTCATCGACGACGGCGGACTGTTGTATTTCCGGCCCAACGGCGGTGTCGACAAGCTCACCGTACCCGGCACGGAAATCGAAGTTACCACCGAACGCGGCAAAGTCCCGGGGGTCATCGGCAAAAAACCCCTCCATCTGCTGAAAACCGCTGAACGCGACAAGGCGGTGGAACTGGAAGACATGTGGATCGACATCGGCGTTGAAAACAGGGCGGAGGCCGAAAAACTCGTCCGGATCGGCGATCCGGTCGCAGTGAAACCGAATTTCCAACTGATCGGCAAAAACCGGGTCATGTCGAAAGGGCTTGACGACCGGATCGGAGCGTTCGTGGTCGCTGAAACATTACGCGCGCTCAGCAAGCGCAAGCTGGCCGTGGCTGTTTACGGGGTTGGTACGGCCCAGGAGGAAGTCGGATTGCGCGGCGCTACCACCAGTACTTACGGCATCAATCCGCAGGTGGGATTTGCGGTCGATGTCGGGTTTGCGACTGACATTCCGGATATTCCGCATAAGCTGCTGGGCGATCTCAAGCTCGGCCGGGGTCCGGAACTCAACCGCAGCGCCGACAACAACGTGGTGCTCGGCAAAATGCTGCGGAAAATCGCTGTCCGGTACAAAATTCCCTGTCAGGAAACCGTTTCGCACCGCGCCTCCGGCGGCACCGATACCGCTCAGATGCAAATGACCCGGGCCGGGGTGGCCACCGCCCTGGTGAGTATTCCGAACCGTTACATGCACACTCCGGTTGAAGTCTGCGATCTGCGCGATGTGCGGCACGCGGTAAAGCTGCTGACCGAAACTATCGCGGCCATGACCGGAAAGGAAACGTTTATTCCCGGCCTCAGCAAGGCCGAAATTTAACTCCGGGAAAAATGAACAATGGCCGGACTTTATCTGATCAGCGGCAATGATGATTTTGCGATAAAAGCGCAAAGCCGGGCGGTAATCGTCGCACTGTGCGGCGAGGACGCTGAAAGCGATCCAGCTCTGGAAATTATCCAGGGTGACCGCGATGAGGCGAAACCGGAGGACATGCTCACTGAGTTGCTGAGCGCGCTGCGGACGCCGCCGTTTCTGACGCCGGACAAAAAAGTTTGGCTGCGGCATTTCGCGTATTTCGAGCAGGTGCTCGCAACCGGTGCCGGCGACCTGAACAAAAAACGGCTGGCGGAACTGACCGAGTTCATCAAAAAAGGTATTCCTGAGGATATTACCCTGATCATGGACGGTCCGGATGTCGATCAGCGCAAAGCGTTTTTCAAAATCTGCAAAGCCGCTCCGGCCGCCGAGGTGATAATTTATAAGAAAACCGGTTTCGGCGAACCTCAGTTTGCGGAAAACCAGCGGCAGTTGATTCAGCAAATCGCCGACCGCGACGGACGGCTGATCGATCCTGCCGCGGTCTATTATCTTTCGGAAACGGTTTCAGGAGACCGGGGTCAACTTCAGAATGAGCTGGAAAAGATTTTCTGTTATGCCGGCGACAACCGGCGGGTGACGCTCAATGACTGCAAGGCGGTGGGCAGCTGCACTCCCGAAGCCATGGGCTGGGAATTCGCCAACGCGCTGGCCGACCGCAACCGGCCGGCGGCTTTACGCTTGGTCAGCGCTTTGACAAAACAACTCGCGGCCGAGCGCGGCGGCAATATCGAATTATCGCTACTCAGCCAGGCGATGCGGGTATTCCAGGAAATGGTCAAAACCAAAAGGGCGCTGGCCGAACTGAAGGCTCCGGCGCAAATCGGGAAAGCTTATTTTTCCGGAATTCCGGCCAGTATAAAAGAACGTTTCCCGGACAATATGCTGCTCCGGATTCATCCGTTCCGCGCCTATAAGATCTGCGAGAGCGCGGCCCGGTTTACCGACCGGCAGCTCGCCCGGATCCTGCGCGCCATTCTTGACGCTGACCGGCGGCTGGTTTCGGGTTCCGGCGAACCCCGGATCGTCCTCGAGCAACTGGCGATCAGCATTACCGGGGGGTAGGGGAATGCAGCGGATACACCGGACGATTGAAAATGCCTACAAAGTGCTTGACGGCGGAGTCTTGAGCCGGGAGGAGGCGCTTGAACTCGACCGGCAGGTTTCCGGCGCCGGATTGCTGGATCTGATCTCGCTGGCCAACAAAGTGAAGGATAAATACGTCCCGGAAATATCAGCCTGCTCGATCCTGAACGCCAAATCCGGCGTCTGTTCGCAAAACTGCAAGTTCTGTGCCCAGTCGGCGCATTATCAGACCGGGATCGACACCTATCCGCTGGTTGCCAGGGAACAGGCCCTGGCCGCGCTGGAAAAAGTTCATGCTTCCGGGGTGCGTTCTTTCGGCTATGTGACCAGCGGTTACGGTTATCTGAAGCCGGATCGGGAATTCGAATATATTCTGGAAACGCTCGATGCCATGGAGGCGCGTTTTCCGGAGATGAAATTATGCGTTTCCCTGGGCGTGCTGAGCGAACAGACCGCAAAACTGTTGTCCGAACACCACTGCGGCCGCTATAATATCAATTTGCAGACCGCTCCGGGTAAGTACGCCGAACTGGTGGCGGATACCCACGGCATTCAGCAAAAGATCGATACCGTGAAATATCTGCAGGCGTTCGGGGTGGAAATCTGCTGCGGCGGCATTTTCGGTCTGGGTGAAAGTTCGGTCGACCGCATCGACCTGGCGCTGGCGGTGCGGGAACTCGACGTCGAAGGCATTCCGCTGAACGTGCTGATGGCGATTCCCGGTACTCCGCTGGAAAAGCTCCCGGTCATGGAACCGGCGGAAGTCGCTAAGAGCTTCGCCCTGTTCCGGCTGTTGAACCCGGCGAAAATGATCAAATTTGCCGGCGGGCGCGAAACCGTCATGAAAGATTTCCAGGGGCTGCTGATGTTGGCGGGCGTCAATGCGCTGATGACCGGCGGTTATCTGACCACGCGCGGCCGGTCGGTCGCCGAAGATGAAGCGTTTATCGGGCGCTTGAAACATTTCAGTTCGGATTCTCGGAAACTGCCATGACTTTATCGGAAAAAATCGCGGCTGAACTGGAAACGTTGCGCCGCCGGGATCAGTTCCGAATATTGCGCGAACTCAATTATCGCGGCGAGATGCTGAACCTGTCCTCGAACGACTATCTGGGACTGGCCGCGCGGCCGGAACTCCGGGAAGAATTTTATCGCGGCTTACGGGATTGTCCCGGTGCCGAAACTTATGCCTTGGCCGCCTCCGCGTCGCGGCTTTTGACCGGCAATCATCCCGGCTATCCGGAACTGGAACGGCTTCTGAGCCGGCTTTACGGCGGCCGGGCGGCGCTGGTGTTCAGCAGCGGCTACCACGCCAATATCGGCATCCTGCCGGCGCTGAGCTCAAAAACGGATCTGATCTTATCCGACAAACTCAATCACGCCAGCATTATCGACGGTCTCCGGCTGGCGGACGCCGAATTCCGGCGCTATCCGCACCGGGATTACGGCGCGCTGGAGGAATTGCTGGCCAAGTATTCCCGCCGTTACGAGAACAGCTTCATCATCACCGAATCGGTTTTCAGTATGGACGGCGATCTGGCCGATTTACCCAAGCTCGTCGAACTGAAACGGAAATACCGTGCCTTCCTGATCGTCGACGAGGCGCACGCCGCCGGGGTTTTCGGTCCCGCCGGTCTCGGATTGGCCGAAGCTCAGGGCGTTGTGGAGGAAATCGACCTTATTGTCGGCACTTTCGGGAAAGCCTTCGCTTCGACCGGCGCTTACGCAATTATGGCCGAACCGGTGCGCGATTACCTGATCAATAACATGCGGCCGTTTATTTTCACGACCGCGCTGCCGCCGGTAGTGGTAAACTGGAGCCGGTTTATTCTGGAGAAGATCCCGGTGCTGGGAAAACATCGGGAACACTTGCAGCGCCTGGCGGCGAAACTGCGCGCCGGACTGGCGGCAAAAAATTTCAAGACCGGCGGCAATTCACAGATCGTCCCCCTGATCGTCGGGGAAAACGCCGCCGCGGCGGCACTGGCGGAAAAACTGCGCCGGGCAGGTTTGCTGGTGTTCGCCATCCGGCCGCCGACCGTTCCGGCGGGAACCGCCCGGCTGCGGTTTTCCCTGACCGGCGCGCTCCGGGAAAGTGACATTGAGCGGATTCTGGAGGCGGTGGAGAGATGAAAAAACTCTGGATAAAGCGGCAGAATTCCGCGGCCTTGAGCGTATTTTTCAACGGCTGGGGGATGGATGAAAGACCCTTCAGTCATTTGAAACCCGGTGCCGGTACGGACCTCCTGATGATTTATGACTATACGGAACCGGATAACGGCGGAGAACTGCGCCGGATTATGACCGGTTACGATACCGTGCACCTGACTGCCTGGTCGCTGGGAGTTTTCGCCGCCGCTCAGGCTCTGGCGGGCATGAACTTTGCGAGCGCAACGGCGATTAACGGCACCTTGAAACCGCGGGACGCCGAGGAAGGCATTCCGCCGGCAATTTTCCAGGGAACGATCGCTTCCTGGAACGAAGCGGCACGGGTCAAATTCAACCGGCGCATGGGCGGGGTGCAATACGGCAGACAGTTCGCCGCCGCTTCTCCCGCACGTTCGACAGCCGATCAGCGGACCGAGTTGACCGCCCTCCAGGAACGGATTGTCGGCAGCCCCGTCCCGGCCAACATTTTTCATCAGGCGATTATCGGTCTGAATGATAAGATATTCACCCGCCGGGCTCAGGAAAAACACTGGACGCGGGCGCGGATTCCCATCCGGATTATCACCGAACCCCACTATTTTTTCTCCGCGCTCAAAAGCTGGGATGAACTGATTGTACGCATTCACCACCCCGGCTAAACCCTGAACCCGGCTCTCAGGATAGGTGCGCCCGAAAAATTCTTTTAAAATTTGATCATGGCTTTAACTACTCCGTCATCGTATTGGTCTACCAGCCGAAAAGCGGCTTTGGTGTGCTCGAAATCAAAACGATGACTGGTCATAATATTTACCTCAACCTCCCGGTTGGCAATCAGGTCCAGAGCCGTTTGCGTGCAGTGATTTTGACGGCGGACATTCTGCACGCAGATTTCCTTCCGGCGCATATGGTCCATGTTAAATTCCATCGTATCCGTTTCAGGAATGCCGATCATCATCAGTTTACCGCCGGGCTTAAGCATTTCAAGGGCGTTTGCAACCGCTTCGGCCTGTCCGCAGCACTCAAAGACGACATCCAGCAACTCCGGTTCAGCTTCGGCAACAGCTTTTCCAACAGCGCCTTTAAGAGGATTTCCCCCCCATGCCGCTCCGGCTCTTCGGGCATATTCGAGCCGGTAATCAAGTTTATCTGTAGCATATATCTTTTCCGCGCCCAGCGCCAAAGCCGGCATTAAGACGCTCAGGCCGATCGGCCCGCAGCCCAGGATGCCGACTTTTGCTCCCCGGATCGGAGCAGCTGATTTTACCGCGTAATACCGATTTGCAATCTAAGAGCAAGTAAAAATCGGAATTATTGCGGATGCCGGAAGCGTTAAAACGAACTGTGCGCTACCGAGGTAGCGACGGTTCGTTTTGGCGCAAAACGGCACCGCAAGAATCCGACCGTACACGGCAGCATGCTTTTGGGCTCGTTCACCGGCAAAAAGAATGGTGCGATAGACCTATCGCTCATTATTTTTGCCGGCAACTCAGCCTCAAAATCAAAGCTGTTTTTACTAGCTATTAGAATGCAATTCGGTATAAACACCTATCGACAGCGGTTCGGACAGAGCGCCTTCTTCCAAAGTAATATTTTCGCCAAGCGGAAAACAAGACTCCTCTTTCATAACAATATATTCACTCAGACAGCCTTCCGCCTGGCCGGGGCAGCCTAAATAGATAAGTTTCCTGCAAGTGTGTTCGCGCCCGCGCAGACACTGGTCACAATGATGACAGGGCATTCCCGGTTCGATGGCTATTGCATCACCGGGTTTAACCCTGCTTACCGCTGAACCGGCGGCGGCTACGATGCCGGATCCTTCGTGACCGACGGTAAAAGGATATTGAATCACCTGCGAACCAATCTTGCCGCAGGCGTAATAATGCACATCCGAGCCGCAAATTCCGACCCGGGCCATTTTTATAAGTACATCGTTATCAGCGGTTATTTGCGGTTTATCCACTTCCAGCATTTCCATACCGCGGATACCGGTGAGCCGCATTGCTTTCATTTTTGCCATTTTAATACCTTATGGTTAAAAAGGTTCTGTAAAATTTACTTTGCTAATTTTCTGTCATCTTGTTAATTATTAACTCATGGCGTAAATCTTTCTGTTTTCTTCATTTTGCTGACTGAAAAACAAAAGTTTTTTTGTTTTTCAGAACACCTCCCGTCTCACTTTAACGCTGCTTTTTTGTCAGCGGCCAAAATCGTATAAACAGCGACTGTAAGGAGCTCGATTTTGCGCCTTGACAACGAAGTGGCGATAAAGTAACGTTATGCGTCCAAATCCAGCTCGACCGCTCAGCATTTTCCAAAACACCACTCCGTTCTTTTTTGAAAATATCGCTTTTCGAGGACGGTACTGCCGCGCAATACTTTCGCTCATTGGAGATGAGCGACCAACGTTTTCGGCCGTTGGATCACCGAGGCGTTGCATCCGCCTTTTTTCATTTTTTTTCATGTTATTTTTGACACTACCGTTAAAAAAAATCGAATATTTTCCCGGGATTCATAATGTTATTCGGATCTAAACCGCGTTTTATCACCCGCAGTAAATTCAGATATTCTTCCGAAACAAATCCTTTCATGTATTTTTTGCGTTTGTGTCCGATACCGTGTTCACCGGAAAGCATTCCGCCCAGCTCGGCGGTCTTTTCATATATTTCATTAAGGATAAGCGGTAAAGTTTTTTTCCATTTGTCATCACTCCACTCCGGGGGGCCGACCAGGCGGGCGTGAATATTGCCGTCACCGGCATGACCGAAACACGGCGCCATTATGCCGTATTTACCGGTTATATTCTGTAGAGCTGCGATCATTTTCGAAATTTCCGCAGGAGGCACTACCAGGTCTTCCCCGCTTTGCCGGGTTGAGATAATATTATACGCTTCCCCGATATTACGGCGGATTTTCCAGATCCGTTCAGTGGTCGCGGGATTATCGGCCACATAAATTTCCTGGACACCGTGTTTTTCAATAAATTTCCCGACTTGCTCATAATCGTTTTCCACCTGCTCCATATTCGGGCCGTCAAAGGTCAACAAAAGCATGGCGCCGCAATTTTCGTATGGAATTGTTTCATTAAGATAATCACAAGCCGCTTTTACGGAATTTTTATCCATAAACTCAATCGAAGTCGGAGTAATGCCGGTCCCGGTAATGATTTGCGGAACAATATCAAGCGCCTGCTCCAAGGTCTCAAAAAGACCCAGTAAATCCGCCTGGGCCTTCGGCAGCGGCAGGAGTTTCAGGATAATTTTAGTGAAAAATCCCAATGTGCCTTCAGACCCGACCATTAACTGAACCAAATCGTAACCGGTAACATTTTTTACCAGCTTACCGCCCAGTTCGACGATTTCACCAGTCGGCGTAACGATTTCCAGGCCGAGTACGTAACGGGAAGTAACCCCGTATTTGACCGCTTTGCCGCCGCCGGCATTTTCCGCGACATTGCCGCCGATAAAGCAGGTTTCCAAACTCATCGGGTAACCCGCGTAAAATAAGCCGTATTCTTTAAGGCATTCGTTTATTTCATTTGAAATTACCCCGGGTTCAACGGTCATCATCATGTTTTTGCGGTCAATTTCGAGGATTTTATTCATCCGGTCAACGCTGACTACGATTCCGCCCCGGACCGGAACCGCTCCGCCGGAGAGACCTGATCCGGCCCCCTGCGGAGTAACCGGGATTTTTTCCCGGTTGGCAAGCTTCATGATTTCAGCAATCTCCCGGGCCGTCTCCGGACGAACAACCGCTTCCGGCATATGGCGATATTCAGTACCGGGAATTTCATCATGGGAAAAGGCTTCCAGGTTTTCAGGATCATGGTATATTACGTATTTTTTGCCGGCAATAGCCGCCAGCGCTTCGGCTATTTCCGGTGTAACATTTTGGTATGCAGGTTGTTTCAGCATATTTTTTCTCCCCGTTTCAATTTTCCAATAAGCACCGGCAGAACTTCAAAGAGGTCGCCGACTATTCCGAAATCCGCAATATGAAAAATTTGTGCATCGGGATCTTTATTTATTGCGATAATACATTCAGCAGTCTGCATTCCGGCCAGGTGCTGGATGGCGCCGGATACCCCGATCCCGACGTAAAGTCGAGGCGTTACGGTTTTTCCGCTTAAGCCGATCTGGTGTGAATAGTTCAACCAGCCCCGGTCAACAACTTCCCGGGTGGCCCCGAGCGCAGCCCCCAGTAAATCGGCCAGTTCACGGGCCGACTTTATATTGGCTTCAGTTTTAATGCCGCGTCCGACAACGACTATTTTTTCCGCGTCCTGCAAGCTGATTTCCTCGTCGTCCGGTTCGAAACCGTTATATTCAACCCGGGTCCGCTTAATTGCAGCAGGAGCTTCAAGGCGGATAATTTCGCCGGTACGTCCGGCTGTTTGCGGAGATTCAGGAGTGGATTTCGGACGGATTGTCGCCATTTGCGGGCGGTGTTCAGGACATTTGATCGTTGCCATTATATTGCCGCCAATCGCCGGACGGGTTTGCAGGAGCAGTCCGGTTTCAGCTTCTATATCAAGTTCGGTACAATCCGCAGTTAAACCCGCGTGACAGGTCATGGCGACATAAGGCATTAAAGTTCTGCCGGTCGACGTTGCCGCCGCAAGGATTATTTCAGGTTCATATTTTCTTATCAATTCCAGCATGCAAACCGAATAAGGCTCTACTGAAAAATGCTTTAACTCGGGAGCTTCCATCGCGACGACCCGGTCGGCACCGCGCGCGATCAGTTCGTTCAGGCCGGCTTCGGAAATATTTTCCCCGAAAACCATGGCGCCAAGCCGCCGCCCGCTTTTTTTCGCCAGCGCCCGGCCGCGCGTCAAAAGTTCATAAGCGACCGGTTTGATTTCCCCGGCTTCCTGCTCGGCAGTTATCCATATCGCTTTCATGCTGATTTTACCTCCTCCCGATTCATAAGTGCCAGCATCGCTTCCACCGCAGCCTTGGTCTGCGTCTCCGTTTCGGCCCGGAAGAGGTGACAGCGGCGGACGATTTCCGGACGGAAAATTTTGACTACCCGGGTCGGTGAACCGTCCAGCCCGATCAGTTGCTTATCAAGTTGCAGAATTTCCAGATTTAAAACCGGGATATCCAGTTTTTTGGCTTTGAGTTTGCCGCGGAAAGTCGGCAGACGCGGTTCCCCGATTTCCTTGACCACCGTAATCACCCCCGGGAGCCGCAGCGCCAGTTTTTCCATCCCGCCTTCGACCAGACGGGATATTTTAAGCGTTCCCGCCCGCAATTCATGAATATGGTTGACATACGTGATCACCGGCAGTCCCAGCGCAGCGGCCATTTCCGGGCCGACCTGCCCGGTATCGCCGTCAGTGGCGCGTTCCCCGCACAAAATCAGCTCAAAGCCGCCGAGTTTGCGGATTGCGGCCGCCAGAATATAGGACGTCGCCCAGGTATCCGAGCCGGAAAAAGCGCGGTCACTGATCAGAACGGCCTGATCGATCCCCATCGCAACCGCTTCCTTCAGGGCGTTTACCGCCTGCGGCGGCCCCATGGAAAGCGCGGTGATTTGTGCATCGCAGCTTTCCTTGAGACGCAAGGCCGCTTCGATGGCATAGAGGTCGAGCGGATTGATTATCGCCTGTACGCCCTGGCGAACGACGGTGCGGGTTTCCGGGTCCATTTTCACGGACTTGGTCTCCGGTACCTGTTTTACAGCTACTGCGATGCGCATTTTAAACTCCGGTCGGTATTAGGTTCATATTATTTTTTCCGGATAAAGGTCAATAAGTTTTCAGCCCCGTTTTCATCGATAAGCAAAGCGTTGATGAAGCTTCCCTTGACCGCTCCGCAAATTGCCTCAACCCGGTCTTTGCCGCAAACAACCGCAAACACGCGGGGAATAAGACGCAAACCTTCAAGATCAATACTGACCACCTGGCCTCTGAATTCAGTATCAAGTTCAACACCGTCCTTATCAAAAAAATGTCCGCATATTTCGCCGACAATTCCTTTATTTCGCAATTGGTGAATTTGTTGCGGCGATATGGCATTTTGAGAAGCGAATATTGAATTTTCCGGGGTTCCTATCCCTACCAGGGCAATATCAAGACGGGAATATGTATCCATAACTGACTTTATCTGCTCATGTTCCAAGAGACTTTTTTTAAAAACTTCGTCTTTAATTAATATCGGTGCATTCAAGGCCATGAAAGTTCCGGTTTCCGTCGTAAGTTTACGTCCGAGCTCCGCAGCGTCACTCGCGGCTGCAGTAGACCCGACATTTCCCATAAGTTGCACAACGGTGAGTTCCTTGGGCATATCCATACTTAATAGGCCGTTAACCGCATGCATGATCGTCCGCCCGCCGGAAAGTCCGAACTTTGTTCCGGGCCGCAAATATCGATAAAGCTCTTTACCTCCGAAATATCCGACTCTTTGCAACAGATTGGCTCCCGAAGATTCGCCAAGAGTTCTCATGACGATTACTTCGTCCAAACCAAGATTCCGCATAAAAAAATGACATAGTCCAGAACTTGTTCTGGTCGGTGGTCCAGCGGCCGAAATCGCTGGTCGCCCGTCTCCAACGGGCGAAATTTATGCGCAACTTGTTGCGCCTTAAAAAGTACCGCTCTCGCTAAGCGATGTCCGGAAAAAATCAGCGGAGCGTATTTTTTCCGGATGTTGAGCGGGCGAGCCGGACGAAAAATACTGTTTTTTCAATAACGGCGACTTTTGTCGGGGCCGTCTAATTATTCAGTTTAAAAAAAGTTTTTTCAGAACGGTTGATTAGTTGCTGAATTTTCTCATAAACCTCCGTTTTTAGTTTAAAACCCGTTGACCAAAACCCCCATTCGCTATCTGCTGATCTTTTCCGTCCACCGCCTTCGGCTGCACCAACCGGAGGCCTTTTTCCGGATCCTGAAAACCATACAGCTTTTGGTTATTTGAAAAGCCGGGACTCTACCAGCCCCAATCATACCTCTGCTTGATAAAAACCCTTTATTCTACACTGGCAGTTTTACCGGAATCAATTTTTTTATAGCGTTGGCATTGGGATTTCTGAGTCTCCCATAAAGCGTTTCGGCCGCACAGAAACCACATAATTCAAGGTCTTTGTAGATCTGGATGAACTCTTCTCCGGTCATCCCTCCGGTTCCATCGTTAAAGACCGCTATCCGCGGAAGAGGGTATTTCTTTTTCAAGATCTCACGCTTCAAGCCATCGATCACGTGCTGCAAGT
>JAQULZ010000008.1 GCA_028718375.1 Victivallaceae bacterium
AGGCGCCGCAATTCAGCGGGACGAAGAATTTATTTCTGCGCGGGCTTTGCTGATGGATCGCCCGGGCTACCAGTTCTTTGCCGGTACCGCTTTCACCGCAGATCAGCGCCGGGGCGCGCGAGCCGGCGATATCGGGAATGGCGTTAACAACTTCCATGATCGCCGGGGAAGCGCCGATGATGCCGTGAATGCGCTCGGCGGCCGTAGCCAATTTCGACAGATTCTGCTGAGCGCTGAGGTCGCGCATCACTACCAGGATGCCTTTTTTAACGTGCTGATTGTCCCGCATCAGCGTGGTAGTCATTTCGCAAATGCGCTTCTGTTCTTTCTTGTTGGTCAGCTGGATGGTACGGCAGGTGCTCTCCGGAACATCCCGGCAGCAGTCGAGCGAAAAAAACGCGCATTGATCGCCGCACAACGGTTTTCCGAACGCCTTGTGGCAGTCCCGGTTCAATACTTCTTCACGTTTATAACCGGTGAGTTTTTCAGCGGCTTGGTTGAAATAATAGATATTGCGGTTCAGATCATGGGCGATAATCGCGTCGGAAATATTGTCCAGTACCAGTTGGGAATCGATTTTCGCTGCGACAAATGCCGCAAAATAACCGTTGTCGAAAAAATTTTCGACTTCATCCCGGATCTTGTCGCGCAGTTGCCGCAGAAAAGCGAGCTTTTCCTCCGGAGTTCGGTTTTCCGGCCGGAATCGGGGCAGATCCCAGTTGATAACGGCGGGATTTCCGGGCAGGACGGGACAGTTTTTATAGGAAAAACTGCCGAGCGCCACCGCCACGTCGAACATCTCCTTTTCGATTTCCACCAGACTTTTAGTCTGCCGCCGGGCGGAAATGCCGATGCCGACTTCCCGCAGCACCTGAACTACCAGCGGATTAATCTGAGTACTGGTAATTCCGGCGCTGACGATATTGACCTTTTCAGGAGCTTTCTCGCGCGCAAAAGCTTCCGCCAGCTGGCTTCGGCATGCGTTGTCGTCGTCGATAAATAAGAGACCGCCCATGAATTCTCCCGGTTCGGAATAAAATCTGCCCACTTATTACAGTAGTATCGCCAAACCGCGATGTCAAGGGCGGTGCGTTCAGCTCCGTAATTTATTTGATCTTCACGGGTTTACCGGTCGAGGCGGATTGGTAAAGCGCATCCAGCAGTTTCATCACCGTCACTCCCTGCTCCGGCGAAACGCTGAACGGTTTGTCCTTGATCAGCGCATCGATGAAGGAATAATAAGCGTTTTTACATTCAGCTACCGGCGGGTGCAGTCGCAGATCATAATGGCAGCCGTTTTTTTCCTGATAACATTCAACCTGAAATTCATAGCCTTCATCCAGGTTATACTGGTACAGGCCGCCTTTCGTTCCGAGCAGCCGGGTCGACATCAGTTCGCGTTCCCTGATATTGCCCGCCCAGGAAGCTTCCAGTTCAAGCGTCGCCCCGTTTTTGAATTTGATCAGACCGCAGGCGAAATCTTCAACGTCGAATTTCCGGCCTTCTTTAGCCGCCAGCTCGGCGGCCAGGTGATTGTAAGTACTGCCCATCACCCATTCGGGTTGGGGATAATCCATCAGCCACAAGGCCAAATCCAACCGGTGCACGCCCAAATCGATCAGCGGCCCGCCTCCGGAAAGCGCTTTCTGACCGAACCAGCCGCCGAATCCCGGCAGGCCGCGGCGACGCTGCCAGACCGTCCGGGCAAAATAGATGCCGCCAAGTTCGCCGGCTTCCACCAGCCGCTTCATCGCAAAAGACTGCGGCGTAAACCGGAATGAAAAATTAATCCCCAGGCGGTTGCCGGTTTTACGGGCGGCGGCGAGCATTTCCTCGGCCTCGGCGGTATTCATCGCCATCGGTTTTTCACACAACACCTGCGCTCCGGCTTCCAAGGCGGCGATCGCCAGCGGCCGGTGAAATTTATTCGGTACCGCGATGCTGACGACATCCGGTTTCACTTTGGCCAGCATTTCCAGCGGGTCGGTATAACGTTTCCCGATCTTCAGTTCCGTACCCACCCGGTCAAGCAATTCCCGGTTGAGATCGGCGACCGCGACGATTTCCGCATGCTCATGCTGCCGGTAACCGTCGATATGGACACGCCCCATGCCAAGGCCTATTACCGCAACCTTCAGTTTCTTAGTCATAGCAACACCTGAATTAAAGTTCAACCTGCTGAACGATCCCGGCGACGCCGAAATCCGCTTCTTTAGGGGAAATCTTTTCCAGCGGTTTTACATTGGGGGCGGTATGCTCCGCAAAAAGCAGCGGTCTCGCCCAGCGCACTGCGTTGCCGATTACCTTCAACACGTCCGGATTATAGAAAATCGGATAGGTTTCATGTCCCGGCCGGAAATAAAATATCTTGCCGTGGCCGCGTTCGAAAGTCACTCCGCTGCGAAATACTTCGCCGCCCTCGAACCAGGACATGAAAATGATTTTGCCGTCTTGCGGAATGTCAAACCGTTCACCGTACATTTCGGTATACGGCAGTTCAAAATATTCCCCTATTCCCTGGGTGATCGGATGAGCCGGCTCGATATTCCACAGCCGTTCCTTTTCGGCGGCTTCGCGCCATTTCAGCGAACAATTGGTACCGGTAAGGGCCTGGAAAATTTTCGAAAAATGTGCGGAATGCAGGACGATCAGTCCCATGCCTTCCAGTACCCGCTTATGAATGCGCCGGACGATTTCATCCGCCACCTCGGCATGGGCGCAATGCCCCCACCAAATCAGAACATCGGTGGAATTGACCACCGCTTCGGTCAGACCGTGTTCCGGTTCATCCAATACCGCATATCCGATCTCCAAATCATCCGCTTTGATACCCGCGCCGATGGCTTTATGCATTCCTTCGGGATACAGTTTCCTTACCGCCTCCAGATGCATTTCGTGTCGGAATTCATTCCAGATCGTCACCTTGATTTTATTTGCCATTTTAAAATCAGCTCCCTTGCTTTTTATTGATTTGATGGCCGAATAAATTAGCTATAGAAATTATATAGCCGGGAGCGGAGTTATCAATACCTGAAGTATATGCAAAATGTGATATTAATTTACCTGATGTGAGCTGGGACGGAAACCTGGTTCGATCAAAGTTTCCAGTTTACGGGCGATCCGGGTATTCTCATAACCGCCAGCGAAAATTTCCGCACCGCCCCCAATAGCGGTAACCGGAACCGGCAAGGCGGAATGGCCGGCACTGCTCCAGATCAGACCGCAGCGGCGGTTGAAAATAAAGCAGTAACGGTTTACTGGGATTATACTGGATCAGGGGTTTGGGCACGGTTTTCCCGGCTGTCGCTGCAGCTTTCCAGGATTCCCGCCGGTTTTCCAGCCGAACCGTTTTGCCTTTTCCGCCTCGGTAATCTAAACGGCTCTGCGCTGGAGTTATTATTCGTCCCTCGGCATCGGCATCAAACGAACGCATAAAGAATGATGGCGGCGGTGATCAGGAAAGCCGCCGCAATACGCCGGGCCAGGAGAGCATGCGGTAATTTTCGTTCATGCTCCGACCAGCCGAATCCGGCGATTACCGCGCCGATAGCCACGGCGATAATACCCCGGCTCGACTGGACGATATTGCCGAACAAAGGCCCGATGAGGGCGAAACAGGTGAACAAAAACAGCATCGCCCCGAACCAGCAACAGGAAAAAGGCAAGGCAGGTTTCAGTTGTTTCAATTTCACCGGCCGGAAAACCAGAATGACCAGCAGGGAAAAAATCCCGAGCAAAAAATAGGATACGGCCGCAGCGGTAAAAACCGGCAGCATGCCGGTTCCGGTTACCGTCTCAATACGGCTGATGAGCTGCTTGATGCTGATATCCGATAATGAATAACCGGTAACCGCTCCCAACAGCCACCAGATTCCGGTCAGGGGAATACTTCCGCCCGTCCAGTTGGACATTGCAGCCCCGGTGAAACAGAGGATTACCGCCAGCCATTGCCAGAACGACAGGTGCAGTCCCCAGAAAACCACCCCCATCAAGGCAATGAAAATGATTTTCAGACCGAGCAGCGGCGCCAGGCGCGACGCTTCCGTTTTGCTGATGGCAAGGAAAAAACTCAGTTGCCCGAAAAGATAAAAACCGTTCACTTCCAGCAATTCCAGCCAGTAATTCTTAAGCGGCGGCAAGTCATTCTCCAGCAATAAAATCCCGAGACAGACCGCCGCAAATCCGCCCATGATCAAATGGGAGGCGGCCAGCAAGGCAAATGAATTGCCGTCTTTATGGATGAATTTCTTGGAAAAAAGGTAAGAAACACATTGAGCAAACGCTGCCGCCAGGCCACAAATTATTCCCGGTATTATCATAAAACCAACTTGCAGAATAAAAATAAACCGGCGTTATTTTGTCGAAGCCTTATCGCTCTTGGTCTGGACCGCATTTTCCACCGGACTCAATTCCTGAACGTGTTTAAGACTGGTTTTCTTCACTTTCAGGGTTTTTTTATCCTTGGCCAGGAGTTGATCTTCCTGTTTCTTGCTGTCCTTCAACAATTTTTCCACGGCCGTCTGCTCAACATCGATTTTTTTATTGCCGGCATCCGACGGTTTGTTATCATCGGCGGATATCGGTACCGCCTGTTCCTTCGGAGTCAAGGTTTGAATATTTTTCACGTCGACATTTTCCGCTTTCTGCGGGGTCCGGGGCAACAGCTTGTTTTCCTGTTCTATTTCCAGGGTTTCCAGCGGGGTTTTGGAACTGTCCGGCATTTTCAGCGGCCAGGTGAGTTCACTCTTTTTGGCCGGTACGGCAGTTTCAGGAATATCCAGCAGGGAATCCTTTTCGCGTACCGGCGCAGCAAGTTCCTTGCTCAGCTTATCACGATATTCTTCAACACTCAAGCTGCGCTTAATCTCCTGCCGGGGCTTGTATTGCTCGGAAACCGTTTGAACCGGAACGCCTTCCTCATTCATTTCATCTTCCAAGTCTTTGGAAACCTTGACCTTACTGGAACGTTCCTCCAATATCGTCATCTGTGACGAAGCGAAAGGCGGCGAAGTTATAACGCCCAGTTCCAGGTTTCTGCTGAGGTTGTTGGTTATTGACATTACCGCATTAGCCGGAACATAAACCATAATCCCCTTTTTAAGGGCAATCATGTTGTTGTCAATCTGCAAGTTACCGCCGCCGGACAAGGTATAAAGGATTTGCGAACCGGTTTGCTTGTATCTGGCCTGCCGGGTACCCGGAAGAATTTTCAATACCATTAAACTGCAGTCGAATTTCACGTTGTCCGTGCCGGGAAAAAACACCTTCACGATTTCCGTATTGCCCAATTTATCCACACTCACGGGTGGCAGATCATAAATATCCTTAATGATCACGGCCTTGCCGTCGGGAGATTTGAGCTGCACATTCTGGGGCGCCGGCCCGGAATTCACACAACCGCCGAATAAAATACCGACTCCGACGATACCAACCGCAAAAAGTATATTTTTCATAACCGGAATCCTTATCATTTTAACCAGACACATTAAATTAATATACTCATTCCGGAATCCAAATGCAACCGAATATCATACTTTACCGGCGGTTTTGGAACCGTTAAAATTCCCTGCCGGTAAGAGCGCGATAGGCTTCAAGATATTTTTCGGTCGTTTTTTCCACTACCGGTTTAGGCAGCACCGGGCCGGGAGCGGTTTTATCCCAGTCGAGGGTCTCCAGATAATCCCGGACATACTGTTTGTCCAGACTTACCGGACTGCATCCCACTTTATATTCGTCCGCCGGCCAGAACCGGCTGGAATCGGGCGTCAGTACCTCGTCTATCAACATAAGCTCGCCGTCATAAATGCCAAACTCGAACTTAGTATCCGCCAGGATAATGCCTTTACTCCGGGCGTAATCATGAGCGGTGGTATACAGCCGCAAAGAGCAATCCCGGATTTCACTGGCCGTGCCGAATCCCAAAAGTTCGATGACTTTAGCAAACGCAATGGCTTCATCATGAAATCCCTGTTCCGCTTTGGTAGAAGGGGTAAACAGGGTTTCATCGAGTTTTTCCGCCTGCCGGTAACCGTCGCGCAGTCTGATCCCGGAAACCTTTCCCGTCTTCCGGTACTCATTCCAGCCGCCGCCGACCAGATAGCCGCGGACAATACATTCCACCGGAAGGGGCTTGGCTTTTTTCACAATCATTGACCGCCCCTGAAGCGCTGCGGCATGTTTTACCAGTTCGGGCCGGATGGAAACATCCGCCGAAATCAGGTGGTTAGGCACAAAATCCATCATCTCAAACCAGAACAGAGAAATCCGGGTGAGAACTTCCCCCTTGCAGGGAATACCGTTCGGCATGACGACATCGAACGCACTGAGGCGGTCGCTGGCGACAAACAGCAGACTGTCTTCCAGATCATAAATATCCCGGACTTTGCCGCGATTGAGCAATTTGACGCCTTCCAGCTCACACTGGAGCAGAGCTCCATTGTCGTCATACTTCATTTTATGCTCCCTTTCCCGTTCCGCTCGGATACAAAAAATGGTTCGGAGACTACCTGCGAACCATTGTCTGCCAGCTATTGCCGACTTATTTATCAGGCGTTAATGGCGGAAATCCTGATTTGAGTAAGATTCTGACGATGACCGATTTTGCGGCGATAGCCTTTGCGCCGCTTCATTTTGAACGCGACCAGTTTAGGCCCGCGGAACTGTTTGACTATTTCAGCTTCCACACTGGCCCCTTCGAGCAGCGGAGTGCCGACTTTCAATTCTTCACCGTCTTTGCCGACGGCGAGGACTTCGGCAAAAGTCAATTTGCTGCCGGCTTCGCCTTCCAGTTTTTCAATCGCGACAAGTTCATCGGTTGTCACTTTATACTGCTTACCGCCGGTTTTGATGATTGCGTACATTTTATACTCCTGGACTTTATCTGAATTTCAATCGCATGGATCAATTTTGACCGAATTTTTACACACGGCGAAATTGTACGATATACCCGTTTTGAGCGGATGCAAATGCGATCGGGAAAAATATGATGTTTTTTTGCTTCCGGTTGCAAAATCGGACGACCGGAGTATTGTATTCACAAATAACCGGCTTAAATCCGACTCAAGATGTCAAATTTCAGCGAAACCGATTGGGAAAACATCATTTACCGGGGCGTCGAATCCGAGGAACTCGATTACAAGGCCGCGGTCGACTGGCGCAAACTGAACCGGATCGGAAAAAGTAAATTCGTCCGCCACTGCCTGGCCATGGCCAACACCAAAGGCGGCTATATCGTCGTCGGTGTCGGCGAAGACGCCGCGGGACAACCTTCGCTGTTCACCGGTCTCACGCCGGAACAGGCGAAATCTTTTGATCCGACCATCATCGGCAATTTCGTCAATCGTTACGCCGATCCGGAAATCGACTTCACCATTGAACGCCCGCTCGTCAACGCCAAACGTTACGCCATTTTCGTGATCCGGCCGTTTTCCGATATTCCGCACGTCTGCGCTTATGGATTGAACGATGAACTCCAGGAAGGGGTTTTTTACATCCGAACCGCCGATGCCGCCAGCCGCGACGCTCACCGCGCCGGTGAAATCCACGCCATCATCCAGCGGGCATTGCGGAACCAGCGCGAACTGCTGGGCCGGATGATCCGCGGCGTATTGTACGAAAACCGGGACGTGCCGGTACAAAACGCCGCCAGTCATTTCAGAGAGGACGCCGGTAACGGCAAACTGTATTTCCTGCGCCGCCGCGCCCCTAAAGACCAGCAAAAACCTGCGGTTCTGATGCAGCTGCTGGTCTGCCCGGCCCAATATACTCCGGACCGCTTTACCCTGTCTGAGATCAAACGTGCCGCCGGCAATTCCTTCTCCCTGTTGTCGGAACCGCATTTCGTTACCGAAAAAGATTTGGACGAAAGTTATTTTTCCAATGTCGCCCTGCGGTCGCTGCCGAACGGCGAACTGAAAATGTGGCAGATTTTCAAAACCGGCATGTTTCATTATCTGGCCTACTGGCCGACGCCGGATAACAGGATCAGTTACCAATACCTGCTGCGGTTCGGAGCGGAAGCGGTCAGTTTCCTGGCGCGGTTGTATTCGGAACTCGGCTATGCGGAGGAACTGCTGGACCTCACGCTGCGGCTCAACGACGTCGAAGACGTCGAACTGGTTGAAACGCCGCAGCCGGAAAACCGGAAGAATTCGCAATACCTGTGCCGCATCCCGGATATCCGCCTGACCTTGCAGCGCAGCGCCGCCGACCTGGCCAGCGGCCGGGTGGAACACGTTTCCCGGATCATCAAGGAATTGTGCGAACGCTTTAATTTTCCCGACGGCCGCCACGGCAGTCTGCGCAAAAACATTACCGCTTACCTGGAAAAACGTCCCTGACCTTCATCCGGATTTACGGCTATATCAAAACCACCAGCTGGGCTGGTGATATGCACCAGCCCGAAGGGCATATTACCGGCAGCCCTATCAGGTGCTCTGAAAGATTCGCCAATCGCATCTATTTCACAGGCCGCCACTAAAGCGGCCTCATACTGTTGACAAACCCCTTATTCCGAAAAATAAGGGGTTTGTCAACAGTATGCGGGAGCCGTTCGGCTCCCGTTCTGAGAATAGGACTGCTGAATTATTCTTCAGAATCCGATGATTTTTCCTTTTCGACTACTGCACTGAATGACTTGACCGTAAGCCATAATTCAGTTTTCTTGCCGGTTTCACTTTCGTCGTCTTTCACTTCTTTCGTTTCGACCGTACCGGTTACGGTGACTTTTTTGTCTTCCATGTCCTTAGCCAATTTCTTGCCGTTTTCGTCCAGCACGATGTTATAGGCCACATCATCACTGGCGATTTTGGCGCTTGCTACCGCGTCATCTTCGTTTTTAGTGACGGACAGGGTTCCGGTAACCACTTTTTCTTCTGCTTTCACCGCCGCTGCCGCCGGAGCCGGATCAGCCGCAGTAACGACAGGAGTTAAGCAAAAAGCGGACGTAATAATCCCGGCAAAAAGAAATAAACATTTCATGATTTATGATGTTCCTGAATTTAAACTTGTGAATCAAGCCTACCGCTTCGGGCTTCCGGTCTTCTTAGCTTTCGGATCAGCAGCCTTCTTGCATTTGTCGTCCTTTTTTCCCTTGTCACATGCCATTTTCTGGCCTCCTTCGTTTGGTTTTTTGTTCTGCCGCCACCATGGCAACAGATATTGTGGAATAACAGCATACGCCGTGCCAATCAATATAACTATGATTTTCAGTTCAACGCCTCCCTGACCGGTTTCAGCATATTTCAGTCTTGTGAAGTAAAATTTCAGATAATGTGAATTATTTTTTCACAAATCAGCTTTTGTGAACTTTCATTTCACAAAAGTTGGTGATATATTATAATTCTGTTGAAAATATTGATTCATGAATTCCAACCAAGGAGGAGAAAATACTATGTCCAGCCGGGTAAAATTAGCCGTTTCGCAGGAAAAGCTGCATGAACTGCTGGTGGAGAATATCCGTCGTCAGGATTTGCTCCTGATTGATTCCGGGAAAGTGGAGAACATCGAGCAGTTGCTGCATAATCCCGGCGATATTCTAATCATTACCGATGATAATATTCCGGCTCCGCCGCATGAGAGTCTGAAAACCCTGCTGCAATCCCCGGCGCCGCCGTCAATCATCGTGCTCAGCTCCGGAGATCCGGACGCCAGGATTGCAATGCTGGCGCTCGGCTGCGAAGCCGTATTGAGCCTCCGGGCTTCGGCCCATACCATCTCCCGGGCGGTGGACTCAATCGTAATGAAACACGTGCACCGGCAAAATGAGATTATTGACAGCCAACGGATGGCGGCAAAACCGAAACTGTCCGATTTCGTTTCCAGGAACAGTTCGATGCAGGTATTTCTGAATACGGTTAAAAAAGTCGTCAACTGTGATTCTTCCCTGCTTATCCTCGGCGAAACCGGGGTCGGCAAGGAACGCCTGGCCCTGGCGATCCACGGCGAAAACAAACGCAATAACTATCCTTTTATCGCAATTAATTGTGCGGCTCTGCCGGAAACGCTGCTGGAGAGCGAGCTGTTCGGTCACGAAAAGGGAGCGTTTACAGGCGCGCTGAAAGCGCGGCGGGGCGCTTTCGAACAGGCTAACCGGGGCACTCTTTTCCTGGATGAGATCGGCGACATGCCGCTGCATCTCCAGAGCAAACTGCTGCGGGTGCTCCAGGAAAAACAGTTCCTCCGGATCGGCGGTGAAACCATGATCAAAGTCGATGTGAGAATCATGGCGGCGACTAACCGCGATTTGGCTGAAGCCGTTCGGGAAGGTACGTTCCGCAAAGACCTGTTCTACCGTCTGAGCGTGATTTGCCTGACTATCCCTCCGTTGTCGGAAAGGCGCGAGGATATCGCCGAACTGGTGAGAAATTACATCGCTTACCTGGCTCCGCGGATCGGGGTCGAGGTGAACGGCATTGAGGACGCGGCGCTGAACGCATTGGTCAATTATAACTGGCCGGGAAATGTCCGCGAACTGATTAATGTGATCGAACGCGCCCTGCTGTTGTGCGAAGGCAAAACGATTACCCTTTCCGAACTGCCGGAGGATATATCCATGAAAACCCCCCATGGCGTTTCCGGGCGGCTGGCGGCGGAACTTACCGCCGCCGCAAAACCTGATTGGGTTGACGCCCCCTGGAAAGCCGTCCGGAATAAGATGATGGCGGCAGTTGAAAAAAAATATTTCACCCAATTACTGAAACGGCATGAGGGAAAGGTCGCCGCCGCCGCCAAAACCGCGGGTATCTCGCCGCGGGCATTTTATCAGAAACTCAGCCGGCACTCGATAACCGGTACTTAAGGACTCTTTTTCACCACGAAACACACGAAATACATGAAAGGCGGCAATAGTATTACCCGCAGCCGCGCTGATGCCGCCCGGGCAATCATGCACGCCCCGCTCAAAAAAGATTTTATCCCGGGCGACGGAGGCGACGCTCGTCCTTTTTTTCGCGCGGCAAACGTGCTAATGATTTTTTCAAGGTTTCTCATTTAAAGTTTCAGGAATAAATTTTTCGGGACGATACCATGTTCCGGGACGCCCACTTCGGTTTTAGTGAAATTTATCCGGGTGCGCCAGCCGGGGCCGTACAATTCCAGTTGTTTGACGATACCGTAATTGTCCTGTTGTCTGAAGGAAGTCACTTCTAGGGTGCGGGACGGTTCGCCGGCCGGGATTGGGTGCCATTCGGCCTTGATCGGGCAATAATATTTTTTGCTGATCCAGACCCTGACCGTTGCTTCGCCGGCCGGAGATTTCAGTTCGAATACCCGGCAGTCAATCATTTTCGTCGTTTCCTCCGGCAGTTCCCGCACCAAATCCCAGTACAGGAAACTCATGGTCAAATCCTGGGGACGCAAGCCGAAATTTCCCAATATCGGGCTGGTTTTAGTTGCCTGATTCAGCGGGATGACCGAAGTTCCGTTCCGGCCCTGCGCAAAAGTCTGACCGACCATATAACCCTGTTGCCGGTTGACTGCCACCTGGGCCAGCGTCCGGTCGGGGTTGAACAGGATCGCCAGATAGAGCGCCGCCTTTACCGTTTTCCGGCCGCGCCGGCGGTGAATTACCTCGCCGTCCATGACCGCCCAGCGTTTCCGTCCGGCGGGATGGCGGGCGCGATAAAGAAAATCCGCGGCAGATAAATCCTCATCCGCCTCCGCGTGACCGGTGAACGGCAGCGCGGAACAGAAAACGCCGACGGCCAACACCGGTAAAAATAATCTCGACATGGTTATTTCCGAACTTTCCGGGCGGTTTTGCTGCGCGGAGAACCGGTAAAGACCAGCTTGAACGCCTCCCCGGCGTTCCGGACAAAATGGAACCGGAGTTTATCCTTGACTTTACCGGGAATATCCTCGAGGTCTTTTTCGTTCTCGAACGGCATAATGATGGTGTTAATGCCTGAACGCAAGGCGGCGATCACTTTTTCCTTGATGCCGCCGACAGCGGTGACCTTACCGCGCAAAGTAATCTCCCCGGTCATCGCCAGCCGGGGTTTCACCCTCCGGCCGGTCAGCAGCGAAACCAGGGAAACGATCATGGTAATGCCTGCGGACGGCCCGTCTTTCGGGGTCGCGCCGTCCGGGATATGAATGTGAAAATCGTTTTTATCGAAAACCGTCTGACTGATTTTCAGGGACTCGCCGTGGCTGCGGACGAAACTGAACGCGGCTTCCGCGCTTTCCTTCATGACGTTACCCAGCGAACCGGTCAGTTTCAGACCGCCTTTACCCGGCATCAGGGTAGTTTCGATCGGCAGGATACTGCCGCCGACGCTGGTCCAGGCCATCCCGGT
Source organism: Victivallaceae bacterium (assembly GCA_028718375.1). Lineage (GTDB taxonomy): Bacteria > Verrucomicrobiota > Lentisphaeria > Victivallales > Victivallaceae > JAHOYW01. Next base: position 12,297 of record JAQULZ010000008.1, read on the forward strand.
GGCAACGCCGATGTCGGAATATTTTTCCGCTTCGTCGAGGATAAATATCCGGTGTCCCAGATATTCCCGCACCAGTGTCGAATCCACTTTAATACATTTATTCCCTTCCAGGTTGTTGCGGACGATTTTGGTGGCGATCTTGCGGCAGACTTTGCCGATGGTGCGTTCAAGGTCGCGAACCCCCGCCTCGCGGGTATAATAATCGATGATTTCATCAATGGCGCTCATGGCAAAGGAAACCTGCCGGCTTTTCAGGCCGTTTTCCTTTAACTGCCGGGGCACCAGGTATTGCCGGGCAATTTGCTTTTTCTCGAAACCGGTATACCCGGGCAGGCGGATGATTTCCATCCGGTCGCGCAGAGCGGGAGGGATAGTGTCAAGAATGTTGGCGGTCGCGATGAATAATACCGAACTTAAATCGAAGTCCAGTTCCAGATAATGATCGTTGAACGTCTTGTTCTGCTCCGGGTCGAGCACCTCCAGCAGCGCCGAGGCCGGATCACCGCGGTAATCGTTGCCCAGTTTGTCGATTTCGTCAAGCATGAAAACGGGATTGGCGGTACCGGCGCGTTTCAGGCCCTGGATGATCCGGCCGGGAAGAGCGCCGACGTAAGTACGCCGGTGTCCGCGGATTTCGGCCTCGTCGCGGACGCCGCCTAAGGACATCCGGACAAATTTACGCTGCATGGCGCGGGCAATAGACTGGCCCAGCGAAGTCTTGCCTACCCCGGGCGGCCCGACAAAGCACAGAATCGGGGCTTTGCGGTCGTTTTTAAGCTGTAAAACGGCGATGAATTCAAGGATGCGCTCTTTGACGTCTTCTAGACCGTAATGGTCGTGATCCAGGATTTTCGCGGCCGCGCCGACGTCAAGCCGGTCTTCGGAATAAATCAGCCAGGGAACCGACACCAGCCAGTCGATATAGTTGAATGCGACATGGTATTCCGGGGAGGCCTGGGGAATCACGGCCAGCCGTTCCAGCTCCTTGCGCACCGTGGAAGCAACGTTTTCGGGCATTTTCAGGGTTCCGAGTTTTTTCTCGATGGCGACCACGTCCGGAGTCTTGTTGTCTTCGCCGAGTTCGTGCTGAATGGTCTTGAGCTGTTCGCGCAGGAAGAATTCGCGCTGGGAGCGGCTCAGAGCATTATGTACCTGAGTCTGAATTTCGGAGCCGAGATGCAGGACCTCGACTTCCCGGTTCAGCAGAATCGTCAGGGTCTGCAACCGTTCGTGGAGCGTTTCCTGGGTCAGCAGGGATAATTTTTCAACGAAATCGATATTCAGCGTATCGGCGATCAGATCGACCAGCCGGACATTGTCATCGAGATTGAGAATCGCAATCTTGAGTTCCTCGGGAAAGTTCGGTGAAAATGAGATTATCTTCTGAAACTGCTTGATCGCGTTCTTCAGCATAGCCGCAACTTCCAGCGACTCATCCGGTTTACTTTCAAACTCCTTGTAGATTACGCATTCTATCCCTTCGCACCCGGAATACGGTTTAACGTAGAGAATGCGCTTCAGGCCGCGTACCAGCACCCGTACCGTGCCGTCGGGGAAGTTAAGCATTTTGACAATCCGGACCAGAACGCCCATTCTGGTGATTTTTTTACCGTTGTGCGTGACGGTTTCGGCTTTAAATTCGATCGATTCGCCGGAAAGTTCTTTTTTCGGGGGCACTTCCGGGAAAATCGCGATCAGGCGGTTTTCACTGGTGCTTTTTTTGACCATTTTGACTTTTTGTTCGCCGTCGATGACCATCGGCGTCAAAGTATAGGGAAATACCAGCATCGACTGCAAAGTCAAAATCGGAGCACAATTATCCGGAAGTTTATCCGATGAACTGAAGTTTTCGGATTTTACCGTGATAATTCCACCGTTACTGTTATTCGGCATAAAATCTCCCTCCTGCGAAAATCATGCTCTGGGCGTTGTCGTTATTCAGGGCGAACTACGCAATTTACCGCTTTAAACAGTCAGCCGGATTTTCTCTCCCGGCCCGTTACTGCATAGTTTACATAACAAAGCGAAATAATGCAAATTGAATAAAGAAGGTCCTTTCCGGATTCCCGCCGGGCAAATCGGCTCACTGATTATTTTTATTATCCGGAATCCCGTTGCGCTGTTTCAGTAAACGCAGGATTTTGGAGGGGCGGGTGATATTGTCCAGTAATTCCCGGATCACTTCCGGATGCCGCAGTTTCCTTGAAATACTGCCGAGCAGCTGGAGGTATAATTCCTGGTTCTGATCCGGCGCGACGATAAATACGATCACCCTTATCGGCTGTTCATCCTGGCTTTCATAATCTTCGATGGGATTTTTGCAGATACCGACCAGAATGACCGGTTCAGGAATGTCGTTTATCCGGATATGGGGCAGAGCCAGCGAAAATCCCACCCCGGTAGTCATCATTTTTTCCCGGTGCCAGGCCAGCCGCATGATGGTGTCACGGCTGAGCTTGGTTTGCTTGGCGGCGGCGGTAATCAGAGCGTTAAGAACTTCATATTTGGTGGTGCCGTTTAAAATAAAAATGGACTCCTTGGTGATGAATTTCGTAAACGCGATTTTCATTATTTTTCCAGTCTCCTGTTACTGATATTATCTGCGAAAACGCCTGATATGGTGAAATCGTTCAAGCTGAACTTTGAGTTACACTACACCTTGCATGTAGAAAAATACAGACATCAAAGTTTAATATTATATCACAATAATCAGAAGTCAATAAGAAAACAGTAAAATTAAGTAATTTAAAAACAATGTTAATCGGCGGATCCGGAGAAAAGACCGGTAATTTATAAAAAATCTATTGCTAATCTGTTTTTGAGGTTTTATATTTAATCCCGGAGTGAAAGTCCGCCGCAATTAAAGGAGTTTTATGTCTGAGTCCGGCAATGATAAGAAAAACAATGAAACTCAGCTTTCCAGCACTTACCTGCTGAAAACGCCGCTGGATGCCGCGGAAATCGAGCTGACCCAGAAAATTGAAATCGATTATGAAAAAGTAATCGACGGCGGCGGCAAGCGCCAGGCTCATACTCACCATCCGGGTAAGGAATTATCCGGCGTTCCGACCGGAAAGTCTATCTTCACCAAAAAACGGCTGGCGGATGATTACCTAAAATCGAGTACCATTCTTTCCGCCATCGGATCAGTTCCGCCGCTTGAGAAGGATCTCAAACTCCAGCCGGTAGACAGCAACTACGAACTGAAACACCAGTTTTCGGAAGGGGCGCAGGGAATAATCCGGACGGCGTTCGACAAAGCGCTGAAACGCAATATCGTCGTCAAATCCCTTAAACCGGAAGAAGAAGCCGACCGGGCCCGGGAGGATGAGAGCCTGTTCGTTTCCGAAGCCCGGATAATGGCGCAGCTGGATCATCCGTCGATTATTCCGCTTTACGGGCTGCATTGCGGTACCGAGAGCAAACTGCACCTGGCGATGAAGCATATCCACGGCAAAACCCTCCAGAAATATCTCCAGGACACGGTTACCTTGTATGAGTGCGAAGGCATCGGAAGATTCGACGAGAAACGTTCCATGGCCACCCGCATTGAATACCTCATCAAAGTCTGCGAGGCGGTCGATTACGCGCATTGCAAGGGTGTCGTTCACCGGGACCTTAAACCGGAAAACATCATGATCGGCAATTACGGCGAAGTTTATGTCATGGACTGGGGACTGGCCTGTCTGGTCGATCCGGCTAAACTTTCCGACGATGAACATTTGTCCGATCTCGGCAGCAAGTCAAAAACCCAATTGGCCGGCACGCCCTGCTATATCGCGCCGGAACTGATCCGGGGCGGGGAATGCAGTCCGCAATCGGACATTTTTTCCCTGGGGCTGATCCTGTTCGAACTCGTCACTCTGACCAAAGCCGTGCCCGGCGAAACCGTCAATGAAGTCCTGCGCAATATCGTCAACTGGAATTACCGCCCGTTTAAACACCGTTTTCTCAAAGGCCGATTGTCGCCGGATCTGAAATCGATCGTCGCCAAAGCCATCTGCGAGCCGCCGGCGCAGCGTTACCGAACCGCCGGCGACATGGCCAAAGACCTGAAACTTTTTCTGCGGCGCGAGGAGACGGCCGCCCGCCCGGACAACCTGTTCCGGAAATATGTCCGGGCCATGATCAATCACAAGCTGGTTACTTCGATCGTGATTCTGAGTATCCTGCTGGGGCTGTCCGCCGTCACCATCCGCAGCCTCTACCTCCAGAATCAGCTCATTAAAGAACAGAAACAGCGGGAGGCCAGGTTGACTTTTTTCCAGCACGGCGTTGCGGAAAGGGCCAATGAAATGGAACTTATCTTCGCTTATTTAAAAACCCAGTTGGCAAACCTGGCTTATCGCGCCGGCTGTCTTCTGAACGCCAAAACCGCGGAGCGCGTTTCCCGGATTTACCGGCTGGGCGATTTCAGCCGGGCGTCGACGGCGCCGGACGATTACGCTTATGCACCTTCCTACGGCACCAAAGTCAGTCTGAATGAAGCGGTATTTCAACTGGGAACAAATACCCGGATAACCGATAACCTGAACCGGCGGATCATTGCCCTGCGGCCGATGCTCAAACACGTCCTGTTCACCAGCGGCGCGGAATTTCAGTCGAGTCCGGAAGCTGCCGTGCGGCAGGTCATTATCACCCGCGGCGCGCCGCTGAACTGGATCTTCATCGGGCTGAAAAACGGTTCCATGCTGATGTATCCGGGAAACAGCTATGCGGCGACTTACGATCCGCGCCACCGTCCCTGGTATAAAAGCGCTCTGGAAAAAAAACGCGGCATCGTCTGGTCAAAACCGTATCAGGATGCCATGAGCGCAAAAATAGTCATGTGCTGCGCCCAGTGTGTTTATGACGAAGCGGGAATTTTCCAAGGAGTGATCGGAATGGACGTCAGTCTGGATTACATCCGGGGCTGTCTGTTCAGCCGCGTCACCGTTCCCGGACTGAAAGAATACCTGCTCAATGACCGGGGCCAAATTGTCCTTTCCAGCGATTTTAAGAACCGGAATGCGAAAACTCAACGCCATGGCGCGACTTTGATCCTGGAGGATTTCCCTTTCAGGGATGAGTTCCGGAATGCGGTGGAGCATGGGAAAGTGCAGTTTGAGGCGGTCAGGTACGACCGGAAATATATTTTTGCGCTGAACCGCGTTCCCTCGTTAGGATATTATTACCTTGAACAGGTCAGCGACCAGGAATTGCGCAAAGCCTGGGAAGCAAAAATTAGTAATGAACCACAAAATACACGAAACACACGAAAAAAATAAGAAAGTTAAAAAATTTCGTGTATTTCGTGCATTTCGTGGTAAAAAAATAACCCCTAAAATAAGGAGACAAAAATGAACAAGCGGGTCATTTTCGGCATCTTAACCGGTGGAATGCTCATCGTAAACCAGGCGGTCGCGGCGGACAAAACCGATCCGGCCGATACGAAAACCGCTGCTCCGGCGGTAACTGCGGTAGCCCCTGCCGCGCCCGTATCCAAAACCATGGAACCGGCAGCGGCTAAGCCCGCCGTGCCTACGGTACAGAAACCGGCGGCTGAAACCGATGATGAACCCAATCCGGCGATTTGTTTTGCGCGCGGTTTATCCAATATCTGCCTGTGCTGGCTGGAACTCCCGCGCTGTATCATTTACGATAATTACGCGATCCCGTTTTTCGGTCTTTTAGTAGGGATTCCGGAAGGTGTGCTCCTGACGGTTGTCCGGGCGGGTTCGGGAATCTTCGATGTCATATCACTGGGCTTCTCCGGCAATGCCCTTTACGGCAAAAACTTCCCGGACTGCATCTGGCAGTCAAAATGGAAACCGGTCAAGAAATAACCGGAGTAAACCGGAAAGATAAGTTTCAAATACGGTAAAAGCAGTTCGCCCGGAATTCGGCGAAGGCATCGTTTTCCAGAGCTTCCCGGATCCGGCGCATCAGATTGAGAAAATAATACAGGTTATGGATAGTCAATAAGCGCAGACCGGAAATTTCGCCGACATTCAGTAAATGCCGGACATAGGCTTTAGTGAAATTCCGGCAGCAGTAACAGGCGCAGTTTTCATCGATCGGTGTGAAGTCCGCACTGTACCGTCCGGCTTTGACCGGAATGGTCGTGCCGTCGGAGACATAGGCGCTGCCGTGCCGCGCCAGCCGGGTCGGAAGCACACAGTCGAACATATCAACTCCGCGTGCCACCGCTTCAACCAGTTGCCGGGGAGTTCCCACCCCCATCAGATAACGCGGTTTGTCTTCAGGTAAAGACGGCACTGTCCAGTCCAGTACCTCAAACATGACTTCCTCGGGTTCGCCGACGCTCAGACCGCCGATCGCATAGCCGTCAAAATCGAGAGCAACCAGACCGGCGGCGGATTCCTGCCGCAAATCCTTATAAACCGAACCCTGAACGATGCCGAACAACTGCTGGCCGTCGCAGAGTTTGCAGTCGCGGGATACGGTTTCCCAGCGGGCGGTCTGGCGCATGGATTTTTCCGCCGCGGCATAGTCGGCCGGGTAAGGGGTGCATTCGTCGAACGCCATGACGATGTCCGACCCCAAGGTACGTTGAATGGTCATGGATTCCTTCGGTCCGAGGAAAAACCGGCTGCCGTCGATATGCGACGCGAAGTACACCCCGGTTTCGGTAATTTCACGCAGCGGCGCCAGACTGAACACCTGAAAACCGCCGCTGTCGGTAAGAATCGGCCGTTCCCAACCCATAAACCGGTGCAGTCCCCCGGCCCGGGCGATAATTTCCATTCCCGGCTTCAAAAACAGATGATAGGTGTTGCCGAGAATTATTTCCGCGTTCAGCGTCGCCAGCTCATCCGGCAGCATCGCCTTCACTGAAGCGCGGGTGCCGACCGGCATGAACACCGGCGTATCGATTTTGCCGTGCGGGGTGGTCAACACTCCGCGCCGCGCTCCGGTAACCGGGCATTTTCCCAAGACTTTAAAACTCATCGGCTAACCTTTGACAAACATGCCGGTGAAAAGCTTCGCTACGGCCGCCCTCTTGCCGAGAGCTTCGGCGATCCGGCCGCCGAACTCAAACGCCGCTCCCGGCCCTTTGCCGGTAACAATCCGCCCGTCGCGTTCAGTCGGGCGGCCGGTCGGAACATTGCCCTCCAGATAATGCTCGAATCCCGGATAGGCAGTAATGGTTTTACCTGCGGTTAAGCCGAACCGGGCCAAAGCGATCGGCGCCGCGCAAATAGCCGCCGCCACACCCCCGGCGGCATAAACCGCGCCGGTAAATTCCATCAGTTCGTCGCTGTTGCGCAGGTTCATCGCGCCGGGCATGCCGCCGGGCAGCACCACCGCACCGAAATCCGCCGCCCGCAAGTTTTTTAACTGCGCGTCGGCCAGCAGCCGGATCCCATGCGCTCCGACTGCTTCAAGGCCGTTCAATCCGGCCAGTACCAGGTCGAACTCCAAGCGCCGCAGCACATCGGCCGTAACTACCGCCTCGGCTTCCTCGAAACCAGGCGCCAGCACCATAACGATCTTTTCCTTCATAGCTGTCATTCCTTGGACGTTTGAAGATAACTTACATTCCGTCGTCCGGTTAGTATTTCAGTTGATGTTGTTTGATCAGGCGGTTGAGCCATTGATTCAACTGTTCCCACCAGACTTCATCCAGAACGGGGAGCGGCGCGCCTTCGTTGCCGCATTCGATGATCCGCTCAATGATCCGCTGCTGATTATGCGCCGCCCGGCTTTCCGGTTCGGGAATTTCCGGCAGCAGTCCGTTCTCATACAGATAACTGGTCTTGACGATCACCGAACACTGCCGGGAACTCCAGGGAAAATCCCGCCCTTCCCCCTGCAAAGCCCAGTTGAGCATGACATGGCGCAAGGCCTCATAAACCAAAGGGGACGGCAAATCCGGCGCGGAATTATTTAAAATAAATTCAGCGATCTTTACTGCCGTCGCGAAATTATCCGGAATATTGGCCAGGGCGTCGTTACTTCGAATCAGTTCAGCGCCGGTAACGGTATGCAGGCCGCCTTTACCGGTATTGATGAAACTCACCTGCACTTCGCGAAACAGATCGAATGCCGGAAACTGTTTTTTCGATAATTTCCGCGCGCCTTTGGCGATCAGTTCAAGTTTGCCGAATTCAGCACTGAGCGCACCCAGGATCAGACTGCTTTCCCGGTAAGGCATTTTCCGGAGGATCAGGACATCGGCGGTTTCCAGCGAATCAGCCATATTTTCCCCGTCAAAACCAGTTGAATATCCGGCCGCACGCGATCGCGCCGCCGATAACTGCGATTACCGCCAAAACATAATAAAACCAGGCGTAGTCCCGGCTTTCCCCGTATTCCGGGCGGTAAGTGAAAGTCCGGGCGATTGTCCGCTTCAACTTCAGCCGCTGATTGACCGCCCAGCCCGCGGCTTCGAGAAACAGCGCCGGATTGCGGCGGCTCAACTTGAGCAGCGCGGCAATCACGGCCGGCGACATTACGGCAACAATGACCGCCAGAAATACCAGAACAATTCTGATCCAGGAAACGCTTTGCAACGTTTTCATCGCGAAGGCGACCCCGCTGCCCAGCGCCGCAACCCCGACGCCACCGCACAGCACCGCTATCGAGCCGGCACTCAGGAATGAAGCCGGTTTCTGCGCTTCGATGGTTTTCACGCTTTTGTCCAAGTTTTTTTCGATAGCGTCGAAGCTGGAAAGTTTCAGCATCCGCTGGCTGATCGATTCGCCGGCCTTCCGGAACGGCAGCAGCAGGGTCTGCCGGAATGAAATCGGCCCGTTGACGAAATCGATAACCATCGCGTCCCGGTACCCCCCCCGGTTATCCAGAAATACCCCTTTTTTACCAATATAGAGGTTATTGACCGAACCGGCGGTAACCGCCGCCACGACAAACTGTTCCGGACTGCCCGCCAATTTGAGGTAAAGCATGCAGAGATTGGCCTGTAAGGCATATTTTTTATGTTCGGCCGGGTCTTTTACCGTCAGGGTCAAATCGAAATGCCGCCCGTCCATAATCAGCGAACCGGCCTGGATCAGCGAAGTTTTACCCGGCGTGTAAAGGTCTTTGAAATTGACGAAATTATCGATGAGTTCCGGCAGATGCCGCCGCAGCAGGATCATTTTCTCCAGTTTCCCCAGTTTGGCGAGGGTGGCGCTGAGTTCGGCATCCCGAATCAGGATTCGACGCAGATTTTTGATGGCGGCGCCGTTCAGGTAGCCTTCGAGTTTCGCCCGCCCGAGTTTCCCGGCCGGATCGCCGGATATCCGGGCGCAATATTCCTCGTACGGCGCCAAGTCCTGTTTGAGCTTTCCCCAATTTTCCGGATCGAGAACGGTCAATTTGAATTCCGCGGCAAAATCCCGTACCTGACTTTGGAAACAGGGATTGACGCCGGCGGTCAGACTGAGTTCCGTTTTCTTATCGGGAAACGCCAGCGGCAGAGCTGCCAGGCAGTCATTGACCGCCTGCGGGTCTTCCAGCGCCAGCGGCGGGATGTTTTCGGGATCGAGCCGGAAGCGGTCGGCATTGACCGGATCGACCGCCACCAGCCGGCAGTAACTGAAATATTCGTCAATTTTGTTTTTCAGCGCCGAATAGGCGGAATAAGCGAGAGCGGGATGGGTAACATGCAATTCCGGTTTGGCGGTATTTTTTTCCCAGTCGAGGAAGTCTTCCGCTCCGGCGATGAATTGGTCCAACGTCTCCAAGGAAAGGCAATCCTTTCCCGAGACCGCCAGAAGATCATTGAACAAACTCAAATCGTCCGGCTCGCTGAGTGCGGCGGCGGTCAGTTTGCCGTCGCCTTTCAGCGGGCCGGCGGAAACCGCATTAATCCGGGCGCTGACCTGGTCGAGCGTCAGTTCAAAAGTATCAGCGTCTTTCACGCCGAAATCGTTTCTGATAAACTCCAGCAGTTCCCGGCCCGCATCGGTTGCGGCGTTCAGCTCCGCAAGTTTCAGCGTTTCGGTCAGATTATTGAGTTCCTGCCGGGACTTGAAGGAGTCCAACAGAAAGCGGACTGCCGCGATGAGCTCATCGATCCGGATTGAACCGGAATTGTCCGGATCAAGACAAGCGAGAAATTTCTGATCGGCGCTCAGGCCGGCGCGGGGAGCGCTGGTCGCCGCCCAGAGCGCCGGATCCAGGTCAATGACCGCGTCCATGAATTCCGGGGCGGCGATGACGAATTGACCGGTACCGCCGATCATCCGGCAGGACAATTTTCCTTTCATGACTGCTCCTCAGCCGCGGAGGGCGGCGTGTTGTTTGATCAGGTCGACAAGCACGAGCGCGCTCATGGCTTCCAGCACCGGAACCAGCCGCGGGCAGAGGCAGGGATCATGCCGTCCCCGGATTTCACAAACCGCTTCCCGGCCGTTGACGTCAACCGTCCGCTGCGCCTGGGCGATGGAAGAAGTCGGTTTCACCGCTACCCGGAAAATGATCTCTTCACCGGTCGAAATGCCGCCGATAATGCCGCCGGCATGGTTGGATTTGAACCCGGCCGGGGTCATTTCGTCGTTATGCTGCCGGCCGGTCATTTCCGCCGCCCCGAACCCGGCGCCAAATTCGATGCCTTTGACCCCGCCGATCGACAGCGCCGCCTTCGCCAGTTCCGCATCGAGTTTATCGAAAACCGGTTCACCGATACCTGCCGGAACTCCGGAAATCCGGCATTCCACCACCCCGCCGACACTGTTTTGCTCCGCCGCCGCCTGCCGGATCAGCTCAATCATGCCCGGTGCGGCATCCGGGTCGGCCGTCCGTACCGGATTGCGCTCTATTTCGTCCGCGCAATACTTTTCCGCCCGGAGCTTGCCGACGGCCGCCGTAAAAGCCAGGATTTTTATCCCCTTGGCGGCCAGCAGTTTTTTCGCTACCGCCCCGGCGGCGACCCGCGCGGCGGTTTCCCGGCCGGAAGCCCGGCCGCTGCCGCGATAATCGCGGATGCCGTATTTCATCGCATAAGTGTAATCAGCATGGCCGGGACGAAATAAATCTTTAATAGCGCCGTAATCGGCGGAACGCTGGTCTTCGTTGAAGATCAGCATCATCAGCGGCGTCCCGGTGGTTTTGCCGGCAAAAACGCCGGACATCAACTGGACGGTATCGGATTCCTTGCGCTGAGTGGTCACCGCCGACTGGCCGGGCCGGCGGCGGTCGAGTTCGCCTTGAATATCCCGCTCGTCAAGTTCGATTCCCGGCGTTACGCCGTCGACAATCACCCCGACCGCCCGGCCGTGGGATTCGCCGAAGGTGCTGACCGTAAATACTTTACCGTAAATGCTGCCGCTCATGGATTTTCTCCTCGATTTTAGTTAAAATCAGCCGCCCGGCTGACCGTACCGGCGTATCTTCCCTGAATTCGATCGTCAAATCCGATAATTCAATATAACGCCGCTTGCGTTCGGAGTAAAGCCGCAAAAATTTTTCCCGGGGATTTTCACCCCGCAAAAACGGCGGCAGACCGTTTTTCAGGATGCGCCGATACAGGATTTCGGGGGTATGGTCGATAAAAACAAAAAAACCGAGCTGTTTAAGTTCAGCACCGATTTTCGGGTTGGACGGCGCGCCGCCCCCCAATGCGATCACCCGAGTAACATCGGCAGCGGCGGTCGCGATGAGTTCCCGGATCACCTCGGCTTCCAGGGTACGGAAATAATCTTCGCCGTGCAGATTGAAAATCTCCCGTGAATTCAGGGGATTTTTTTCCAGTTTGAAATACTTTGCTTCAAGCAGTTCGTCCGTATCCAGAAACGCGCAGTTCAGCCGCTGCGCGATAAACCGCCCGTGGGTGGTTTTACCGCAATGTTTCATGCCGCAAATGACGATATTCATAAAATCGAATCCGGTTTGACGATCTGGGTGCCGATCCCTTCCGGGGTGAAGATCTCCAGCAGCAGCGAATGCCTGGTCCGGCCGTCGATCAGGTGCACTTTGTTGGTTCCGGCTTCGAGAGCGTGCAGACTGCTCATCACTTTGGGGATCATCCCGCCGGTAATCACCTTATCGGCGATCAGCTGCTGCACTTCCCCGGCCTCGATGGTGCCGATGACGCTGTTTTCGTCGGCCGGATCGCGCAGGATGCCGGGAACGTCGCTCAGAAATATGAGCTTGCGGGCTTTCAACGCTTCGGTGATTTTGCAGGCGGCAATATCGGCGTTGATGTTGTAAACCTGGCCGTTCCCGCCGACCCCGAGCGGCGGAATCACCGGAATCAGATGCTGTTCAATGGCCCGGTAAATCTCCCGGGTATCGACCTCGATGATATTCCCGACGAAACCGATGTCGAGGTGTTTGCCGGTTTCAGGGCATTTAGCCAGGAGTTTTTCGGCGCGCAGGATATTTTTACCGGAAATACCGGCAACCCGGCCGCCGGCGGCCGCCCCGTGTTCGACCAGGCTTTTATTGACCTGCTCGTGCAGCACGTTATCGACGATCTTGATCGTTTCCGCGCAGGTATGGCGCAAACCGTTGACGAATTCCACTTTGATATTCTGCCGCTTGAGTTCGGCGGAAATGGCTTTGCCGCCGCCGTGGACAACCACCGGCCGCATACCGATACATTCCATGAACACAATATCGCGCATGGTGCTTTTCACCAGTTCCGGGTCTTCCATGGCGCTGCCGCCGAATTTGACGACGACGATCGCGTCCCGGAATTTCTGGATATAAGGCAACGCCTCGATCAGCACTTCAGCCTTATCGATTACTTGCTGCATAGTCATTCCCCGACGGTTAAAACCAAACCATATCGACCCGGTTTAATATAAATTGCCTCCGGCCGGTAGCAAGCGAAGTCCGGAAATAAAACCGAAATTCAGCCGGTATATTATGCAACTGCGGCAACGAATCCGGCAAATGATTTCGCCTCCAAATCGTAAGTCAGGCCGCGCGGATCGCCGAAGCCGTAACTGGCCCAGCAGCGTTTCATCCCGGCGCGCGTTCCCGCTTCCATATCGGTATAATGGTCGCCGACCATCCAGCTCCGGGTCACATCCGCCCGCCATTTGGCGGCGAAATGCAATAGCGCCTCCGGTTCGGGTTTCAGCGGATAACCACCCCCTCCCCCCATAATCTCGTCAAAATACCGCGCCGCGTCAAGCCGGTTCAATAATAATTTTGCCGACTCATCCGGCTTATTGGTGATCACCGCCAGTTTCCAGCCCGATGCCGTCAACGTCCGCAAACCTTCGGCAACCCCCGGATAGAGCTCCGTTGCATCGGTCAGATGTTCCAGATAAAACTGTTTCATCCGCGGCAGGGCGTCATCGATATCGATTTTCTCCCCCCGCAGTGAACGCTCGATCAGCTTGCGCGCGCCGTTGCCGATATAACCGCAGACCGTTTCCAGCGGCAGCGGCGGCAAACGATAAAACTCCCGGGTCAGATTGACCGCCGTCGTCAAATCCCGGCGGGAATCGATCAGCGTCCCGTCCAAATCAAAAATAATTACCTGAGGCATAAACCATCACTCCCGATGTTCAATTATTTCCCGGCTGAAATTCACAAACGGCACTTCGGAAATCAGCGGCAGCCGCGCGAACGCATCCGTGTCCGGCGGCGAAAATTCGTTTTTTTCATAATAATAATGCGCCAGCCCGGCCACCATCGCAGCGTTATCAGTACAGTATTTCCGCTCCGCCAGCCGCAGCGCCGCGGTTTCCGGCAACACTTCCGGCAAGCGCGCCCGCAGCACCGCATTGCACGCCACCCCGCCGCACAATACCACGGTACGGACAGCATATTCGCCGGCCGCCGCCGCGGTTTTCCGGGCCAGGACATCGATCACCGCCTCCTGATAGGACGCCGCGGTATCAGCCAATTCCCGCCCTTCGAGCCGCCGCCCGCCCTGCCCTGCCCGGCGAAGCTGATAAAGCAAAGCGGTTTTTACCCCGCTGAAACTGAAATTGAATCGGTGTTCGGGAGCTACGGCTTTACCCGCCTGCCCGGTCAAAGAACGCGGAAAACGGTATTTGAACGGATCGCCGTTTTCTGCAGCTCTCTGAATGAGCGGTCCGCCGGGGTAACCCAATCCGAGCATTTTTGCGGCCTTGTCCAACGCTTCTCCGGCGGCGTCGTCAATCGTCGTCCCCACCAGCCGCGCCTGTCCCCGGACATCAACCAACAACAGCGCCGTATGGCCGCCGGAAACCACCAGCGCCAGCAGCGGATAGGTTTCGGGACGCTGCAAAGCGGCGGCATCATCCAGGAAGGCGGCATAAATATGAGCGATAAAATGATTGATCCCGATCAGCGGCAGATTATTGCCGAGCGCAATGCCTTTCGCCAGATTCAGCCCGACCAGCAGAGCCGGCATTAAGCCGGGGCCGTTAGTTACCGCCACCGCGTCAAGCTCCCGCAAACCGACGCCGGCTTCACGCAGCGCGCTTTTCAGGACGGGACGGGCGGCGGTCAGGTGTTCGCGCGCCGCCAGTTCGGGCACCACCCCGCCGTGCGCCGCATGCCGGGCGATCTGCGACGCCACCCGATTACTCAACACTTCCGAACCGTTTTTCACCACCGCCGCGGCAGTCTCATCGCAACTGGTCTCGATACCTAAAATCAAACTCATCGACAACTCCGGATTTTTACCACGAAATACACGAAATACACGAAAAAAAAGAATTTTAAAAAATAACTTTCGTGTATTTCGTGGTTCATTATAGCCAGTTTTCCCGAAAAAACAATCACCGGCAGTTGTTTTTTCCGTTTTCCGGCATCATAATATCTAAAGAGGGTCTTTTTTTTTAATATATCATCCAAACGCGAGGATTTTATCATGACTACCATCAGCATTTTTTCCAATGCGTCATCCCGTACGTTCCTGGATTTCATCATTTATCGCGGCATTCTGGCTTTGGTTATCGGCGGCTTTTTCGTGACCATGCCGGAAACCGCCGCGACGCTGATCTGCATTATATTGGGACTTTTTCTGCTGGTAAACGGGCTGCTGGCGGTATTCAGAGGCTTGAAACTGGATGAAAACAAAACTCCCTTGCTGATCTACGGCATTATTTGCATCCTCGCCGGAATAGTGATCCTGATGCAGCCGATTCTGCTGAAAGGACTTTTCGTTCTGATCTTCGCGTTATGGGTATTGATTTCCGGCGGGCATCAGTTGGTTATCGCCGGAAAGGATAAATCCAATCCGCCCCTCGCCCGCATCCTGACCGCCCTGACCGGGCTCATTTCCATCCTGCTGGGGCTGGCGCTGCTGTTCTATCCCAATATCGGGTTGAATCTCATCGTCATGCTGATCGGCATCTATCTGGTAATTTTCGGCGTTCTGGGAATCGCCACCGGTTCCGTTATCCACCGGGCCGACAAACACGCGCATACCATGATCGGATAAACTCATAAAAACAGCGGAGTAAAGCCGGGACCGTTTTTGTCCAAATCTCCGCTTTCCAACTGGGAACCCAGAGTCCGGAGCAGCTCAGCTTTATTATGAGGTAAACGCCCTTCCAGCGGTACCGGGTTGGAAGTATGGTTCGCCCTGAATACGGTCTTCGTCATTTCCAGACCGGCCACGATATCCCGCAATTCGCTGACCGCCTCATATTCGGAGAGCGTTTCGAAACCGTCGAACATCACCGTTCCCGGCACTTCCACAAAACGCAGCGCCGACAACAGCCGCGGCTGCATCCGGTTGAGCGCGGCGGCAGTAAGCCGGGCATGTTCCGCCGAATAGATTTTGCCGCCCAGCCCCAGCAGAATCATCACCGAAGCGCGCAAACCGCACTTCTGAGCCAACCGCACCGCGTCGACCATGGCGTCAACCTTTTCACCCTTGCTGACCAAATCCAGAACTTTCTGACTGCCGCTTTCAAAGCCCAGGTAAAGCGTATTCAGTTTGAGCCGGCGCAGTTCCGCTAACTGTTCGGCATTTTTAGCCAGGATGGAACTGCCGTTGGCATAGACATTGACCCGGTTCAGGCGCGGAAAAAACGAATTAAGGGCGGTCAGATAAGCCTCCAGCGTGGCAAAAGGCAGCTGCATCACATCGCCGTCCGCCAGGAATATCCGGCGGGCTTCCGGATAAAGTCCGGCGGTATGAGCAAATTCCGCCAGCGTTTCCTCCGGATCGCGTAAAGCATAACGGACGCCTTTATACATGCCGCAAAACCGGCAGGTATTATGCGGGCAGCCGCGCGCCACCTGGAAAATCAGACTTCCGGCCTCGGCCGGCGGCCTGAATAAAGGTTCTTCATATTTCGGCATGGATACCATCCCAAAACTTTAAAAACCGGCGATTTTCGATTTGCAGATTTTTTTCGTCAGCTCAAGCAGCAATTTCACGCGCCGGGATAAATATTCCAGGTCTTCCCGGCTGATCCGGTAAGCCGGATCGTAACGCGCCCCGATATAAGCGTAATCCAGCAATTTGAACCGGTCCCGCTCTTCCCCGGTTTCCTTCGGGAAAATATCCGCCAGCGCAGCTTCATGTCCGGCGGCCATGCCGCCCAGAATATCGAGCAGATGTTCATTGGGGCTGTAGTTAGTAAAAACGAGCAAAACAGCTTTGTAAGAAGATTCCGTAACCTGATGCAGTAAAAAAGCGGCTTGCCTATAATCCCCTTCGTTAAAATAAAATTTAAACCCCTTCAAGAATTTTTCCGCATTATCAAACCAGGAATCAAAATGATCCTGAGCAAGCCGCTGTCTTTCCATGGGTTTCAGTTTTCGTTTCCGGGCCAGTTTGAAATTCCCGGAATCATACAGCCGACATCCCTCTTTCCGGACATCCGAATAGAAATACTGGCCCTGAGCAAGTTTAATATTGAGTTCCTGAATATCGTGGCTGACAAGCTGTACTTGAGCACTTAAGCCGGAACGGCGACATTCAGCGGTGATTTTATCCCATAAACCGGTATCCAGCGCAGTCGCTTTACCGCCGGTAACGACGAGAATATCGTAATCCGATTCATGACCGGATTTCCGGCCCGGCCTAAGATCGTCTGCAACTTTGTAATCGCCTCGCGCATAGGAACCGAACAGAATGATCATTTCCACGTCTTCGCAATGGGCGCGAACGGTCGAAACGATCCGTTTCAGTTCGTTTTGTTTATCTGGCGGAAGATGTGCAGGAGTCTCTTTCATATCGGAAAATATATGCCGCAACACCGGATCAGTAAAGCGGTTATGTTAACTATTTTTACACCGGAGCGGTTTCTTTTTTTCTGAAATTGAACTGCCGCTTCGGTTCGGGAACCTGATCGTTAGCCTTGAGCCGCCAGCGCTTTTCCCCCAGACATTGGCGGATTTCATCCAGCAACTCGTTGGTAACCGCAACCCGGAATTTAGAACTGGCTTCAATAAAAACATATTTGTCATCCAGACAGGAAATACATAAAATAACGCTGGTATTTCCAGGGTAACGGCGGCAGATTTCCAGCAGCTTTTCCAGGTCTCCGGCGGTATTTGAACCCTCAAAAAAATGAACGTGGATTTCAGCGGTATAATCTAGCATCACCCGTTCCATCGGCACCACCCGTTCCACCACCAGGCTGACTGTTCCGGTTTCCTCCTGCTTTCGAGTCGTGGCCTCAATAAGCACCGGCATATCGGCGTCCAGGGTAATCCGGTCTTTTTCCAGCTGTTCCAGACCCGAATTGTAGATCACCGCTTCGTGCGAAGTATCCAGGTCCTCGAACTCCAGAACCCCAAACGCCTTTCCCGATCTTCTGCCGTAGCGCCGGGAAAAATTTTTGACGATCCCCCCTACCCGGACACCGACACTGTCGTCAAGCTCATTCAGGTTTATCAGCTTCACGGTTGAATAAATCTCGACCGTATCGCAATATTTTCCCAGCGGATGGCCGGTCACATAAAAACCGAGCAGTTCCTTCTCATATTTGAGCAGTTCATGTTCGTCGAATTCCGGAATGTCCGGCACTGGCACGGAAAAAATTTCTTTTTGGGCGGAATCATCGAGCAGGTCGAACAGTGAACCCTGTCCCGCCAGGCGGTCTCTGACCCGAATCGCGGCATACCCCAGCGTAGCCTCGGCCACCGCCAGAATCTGCGACCGGCGCAGCCCGAAAGTGTCAAATGCCCCGGCTTTGGCGAAATGCTCGATTACCCGGCTGTTCATCGCTTCGCCGCAGCGCTCGCAGAAATCCAGGAAACTGACGAAACAGCCGTTTCGGCGGGCTTCGATGATTTTGCCGGCGGCGGCTTCGCCGCAGCCTTTGACCGCGCCCAAGCCGAAGCGGATCGAATTCCCATCCACCGAAAAATCGATCCCGCTGGAATTCACATCCGGCGGCAGCACATTGATCCCCATTTCGCGGCATTCAGTCATCAGAAAGGCGATTTTATCGGCGTTGTCGATTTCGGCGGAAAGCACCGCCGCCATGAATTCAACCGGATAATTGGCCTTGAGATAAGCCGTCTGATAAGCGATGAACGCATAGGCGGCGCTATGCGACTTGTTGAAGCCGTAACCGGCGAATTTACTGATTTTTTCCCAGATTTCAGCGGCGAGCTTCTCGCCGATCTGATTATGCTCGGCACACCCCCGGATGAATTTCGCTTTCTGATCGGCCAGTACATCCTCTTTCTTTTTCCCGATGGCACGCCGCAGGATGTCGGCGCCGCCAAGACTGAAACCGGCCAATACCTGCACCACCTGCATAATCTGTTCCTGGTAAACCATAATACCGTAGGTTTCCTTCAGCAGGCTTTCCATTCGGGGATGGTCATATTCAATCCGCGCCTCTCCTTTCTTACGCGCGATAAAATCCGGGATGAACTGCATCGGGCCCGGCCGATACATCGCCACCAACGCAATAATATGTTCTATTTTCTCGATGCCCAACTGGCGGCAGAGATTCTGCATCCCGGTAGATTCCAGTTGGAATACCGCCACCGTATCGCCGCGGTTCAGCAGGGCAAACGTTTCAGTATCGTCAAACGGAATGCTGTCGATGTCCAGTTCAATACGGCGCGTTTCCCGGATATTGTCTACGGCGTTCTGGATGATCGTCAGGGTTTTCAGCCCTAAAAAGTCCATTTTCAGCAAACCGAGTTCCTCGCAGGGCAGCGCCGGAAAGGAAGTGATGATTTCGCCTTTGGCGCCGCGGGTCAGCGGAACGAGATTGTCCAGCCGCTGGTCGCCGATAATGACCCCGGCCGCGTGAATACCCATCTGGCGGTTGATGCCCTCCAGAACTTCGGCATATTCGAAAATTTCCCTTACGTACGCTTCCTGGTCAATGAGCCGGCGCAAGTCCGCCGATTCCTTTACCGCCCGTTCCAGGGTCATTTTCGGATCGCCCGGAATCAGTTTGGTGATCCGGTCGCTTTCCTCGAAAGTACGCCCCAGAACCCGCGCCACATCCTTGATCACCGCTTTGGCTTTCAGTGTACCGTAAGTACCGATCTGGGAAACGCTGTCCTCACCGTATTTGTGCCGCACATAGTCAATGACTTCGAAACGGCGTTTTTCACAGAAGTCAATATCAAAATCGGGCGGGCTGACGCGTTCCGGATTCAGGAAGCGTTCAAACAGCAGATTGTATTTCAGGGGATCGAGATTGGTGATGTTGGTCAAATAAGCCACCACGCTGCCCGCTCCGGAACCGCGCCCCGGTCCAACCGGGATTTTCCGCTGCTTGGCATAATTAATGAAATCGGCCACCACCAGAAAATAACTGCAATACTTTGAACTGTCAATGACCTCCAGTTCATAATCCATGCGCTCGACAATCGCCTGCTGTTCAGGAGTCAATGCCTCGGCCCGGCGCGGCTCAAAGCCGTAACGGGCGGGCATATTATCGCAGCAGATATTGCGCAGCAGTTCCTTTTCCGTGATTTGGGGGTCATTGACCTGATATACCGGATAATGATTGACCTCGGGAGCGAATTTGAATTCAAGTCCGCAGCGTTCGGCAACCGCAACGGTATTGGTCACCGCCTGCGGAATTTCCCGGAAAAGCGCTTTCATTTCGTCCGGACTTTTAAAATAATATTCCGGACCGGAAAAACGGAAACGTTTGGGATCGTCCAGTTTGGAGCCGGTCTGAATGCAAAGCATGATCTCATGCGCTTTGGCGTGTTCCTGGCGCAGGTAATGCACGTCATTGGTGGCGACCAGCGGCAATTCCAGTTTTTTCGCCAGTTCGACCAGGCCGCGGTTGGCGATCTTCTCCTCTTTCAGGCCGTGATCCATGACTTCCAGGTAAAAATTGTCCCGGCCGAAAATATCGGTATATTCGCCGACCGCCTTTTCCGCCCCGGCCAGGTCGCCGTTCAGAATGAAATGTGGTACCTCACCGCCGACGCAGGCGCTGAACGCCAGCAGTCCGGCATGATGTTCGGCCAGCAGTTCCTTATCGATCCGGGGCTTGTAGAAAAAACCGTTGACGGCGGCTTCGCTCATCAATTTGCACAAACTGTAGTAACCGCGGAGGTCTTTGGCGAGCAGCAGGAGATGATAGCCGCGGATGTTAGGGACGGCGGGGTTTTTGTCGAACCGGGTGGTCGGGGAGACATAGGCTTCGCAGCCGGCAATCGGTTTGATGCCGGCCCTGCTGAAATTCCGGTACATATCCATTATGCCGCCCATAAAACCGTGATCGGTTACCGCCAGCGCCGGCATATCGTATTTTTTCGCCATTTCGATCAGGCCGCTGATCGTGCAGGCCCCGTCCAACAAACTGTAATGACTGTGCAAGTGCAAATGAACAAAATCCGCCGCCATTCGATCCCCCGTTTAAAGAGTAAAATTATTCTGAATGAAACCGCCGTTCCGGAAATCAGGCCATATAAATATCGATTCCTAATGTACCGTAGGCCATCCCAATTATCAAGCGGAACCGGCGGCAAAATATGCCGAAACAATTTTTTTCGGTAAGTTTCTGGTTAATCTCTCAAGCCGGGTTATATTTGCAATATGAAAAGCTCATTAGCCCATTTGCCGCAGGAAAAAAAGGATGAACTCAAGGCGGTCGTCGAAATCATCCGGGAACTGATCGACGCCGAATTCATCATCCTGTTCGGCAGCTACGCCCGCGGCGACTGGGTCGAAGACCGCTACACCGCGGAAGACGGCATCACTTACGAATACCAAAGCGACTATGATTTACTGGTTGTCGTTCAGAATCTGCCCAAATACCAGTACAAGGGCCACCGGAACCGGATCAGACACCGGGCGCGGAAATTCGCCGGCTGCACCACTCCGCTCAGTATCATCATGCACAGCGTCGAGGAATTCAACCGGGCGGTCGGCAACGGCGAATACTTTTTCACCGACATCAAAAAAGAAGGCGTGATGCTCTACCGTTCCGGACGCTTCCGGCTCCCAATATCCAGAAAACTCAGCATCAAACAACGTAAAGGCAAGGCCGAGGCTCATTTCAGAAACTGGTTTGAAAGCGCTAAAAATTTTTATGGGGCGTTTGAAAGTGAACTGGAGAAAAAACATAATAAAGAAGCCGCTTTTTTACTTCATCAGGCGGCGGAACGTTTTTATCATACGGTGTTGCTGGTGTTCACCGATTACAAACCGCGTACCCATGACCTGACGGAACTGGGCAAGCGGGTCGATCAACTCAGCGGTGGTTTCAAGGGCGTATTCACTCAAAACACGGACGAGGAAAAGCGGCTGTTCGAACTGCTCAGGCGCGCCTATACCGAAGCCCGCTATGATATGGGCTACAAAATCACTCAGGCGGAACTGGAATATCTCGCGGAACGGGTGCTGGTGCTGCAAAACCTCACGGAAGCAGTCTGCAAAGCGAAAATAAACAGCTTTGCCGGTGTATAATTTTCTATCGGAAATAGGATGTGTTCACACTATTGAGTCAATTATCATGGCGAATAGGATAAAGTCGGCAAACATCATATCCGGTTTGTCATAACGCGTGAAGATTCTCCTGAATCTCTTTATCCTCAGGAAGAAACGTTCTATTTCATTTCTTCGTTTATATGTTTTTCGGTCGTACCCCAAGGCTCTTTTCGGTTCTGCTCCGGAGGAACCACCGGATTCCATCCCCGGTCAATCGCAAGAGAGCGGGTTTCATCTCCTTCATACGCACGATCCATAATCAGGTAACGATGCGCTTCGTTTGCAGGCGTAAAATTCAGCAACTTTCGTCCTTCCGGCGCATCCGCGGCATTTCCCGGAGAAAGCGAGAACTAAACCGCCGAGCGGTCAGATGCGGTGACCATATGAATTTTTGTCGTAAGTCCTCCTCGCGAGCGTCCGATGCTCTGCTTTCCTCTTTTTTTAAAGCCCCGGCTCCATGAGGATGTGCTTTGACGGTTGTACTGCCCAGGCTCGCCTCCATGCGGATGCTGATAATATTTTCTTGCTGAAGTCCCTCAAAAAGACGTTGCAAAACACCATTTTTGCTCCAACGGTTCATCCGAACATAAACCGTATGCCAATTCCCATAGGATTTCGGCAATGCCCTCCATTTGCATACAATATCGCATTTACCAATTGGAGATTGCTCATGCTTACATTGCCGCGCTGCCGCGGCAAATATTTCGCGATTTTCTCGAATTGTTCTTGATTTAATTCCATGCAAAAACACAGCACAAATTCAAAATAATTCAAGCATTAGTGTGAACACGACCTAATAAAAAAGCTGTTGGACGGGGCCGACAGTAAAAAAATGACATAGTCCAGAACTTGTTCTGGTCGGTGGTCCAGATAATATGAGAAGGCGGCTTGCCTCCAGAGTTATAATAATCTAAACGCACTCATTGGTGCAAAAACGTGGTCGTTAAAACGCCACAATAACTTCAAGGAGGACAAGCCATGACTAAAAGTCCCCCCCAATGTACATTGGTCTTAGGTTCTAAGCTCAAAACCCGGAAATAAATTCAGGCAGCACTGACCGTCGACCAGAATAAACGGGAGTAAACGGATAATCGCGTTTTTCTCCTCAAAAAAATGAAAAATGGAATCCTGAAGAGGAAAAATTCTCGCGTTCAAAATTCCGTTACAACTACAGTGGCACCCGGGAGAGGATTTGAACCTCCGACCCACGGTTTAGGAAACCGTTGCTCTATCCCCTGAGCTACCCGGGCAACTTCAATACCATAGCCGACAAGCCTTAAAAATCAATCAAAGCCGGGTAAAAAAACTGAAATAGATATTTTATTACTTGCAGGGAAAATTTTAAACCCTTATATTTATATGAAAAGATAACTTTAGCCCTAAAACAGCAATAACGATTGAAGGAGTTTTGCCATGCATGTTCCGGATAGCATGTTGAACGGTTATGTTTGCCCGGTAACCGCAGTCGTAAGCAGTATCGGCATCATCGCCGCGGCCGCTTTTGCCGCCAAACGTCCCGAAAAAACCACTATCAACCGTTTTGCCGCCGTTACTGCTTTGATTTTCGCCGCTCAAATGCTTAACTTCCCCGTGATCGACGGCACTAGCGGCCACTTGCTGGGCGGGGTGCTGGCGGCAGCGATGCTCGGCGTGCCGTGGGGAATATTATCGATTGCGGTGGTAGTTTCGATCCAGGCACTAGTTTTCGGAGACGGCGGGATCGCCGTTTTGGGGGCCAATATCTTGAATATGGCAATAATCGGCGCCGGCGCCGGCGGGATGATTTATACATTCCTGGCGCATCGACTGAAGGGACGGAGTGGAAGGTTTGAAGCGCTGGCACTGGCGGCCTGGCTTTCCGTGGTGGCGGCGGCACTGGCAGTTTCGATCGAACTGGCGGCGGCTGGTACAATACCGTTTACCCGCTGCGCTCCGGCGATGCTCGGAATTCACGCCCTAATCGGCATCGGCGAAGCCGGAATCACCATAGCCGCGGCTTATGCTTTCGGCAACTATGGCGAACAGGTTGAACCCGCCGGGCGAAATACTTTTGCCGCTCCCGCACTGACCGCCGTCCTCTGCGCCCTGGTTTTGAGCCCCTTTGCCTGCGGTTGGTCGGACGGACTGGAAGCGGTCGGGAAAAAGCTCGGCTTCCTGAAAGAAGCTCAGCCGTTATTCGTCAGTCCGCTGCCGGATTATCTGATTCCGCAACTGGGGGACACGGTTATTTCCGGTTGTCTGGCCGGCCTGGCCGGAGTCGGGATTTGCCTGCTGTCCGCCTGGATATTGGGAAAAGCGTTAACTGCCGGGAGAGCTTTTATTAACGAACGATAAAAAATGACAGGATAAAGGGAACCTCTAAAAATTGAAATTTCCGGTAGCCCATTTCTACAGGCTGTAAATATTTTTAGAGCTTATCAACTAATAATTTGACTTTTTACGCTCAACATGCTATATTGCATTCACATAACTTATGTGAGGTAAAATATGGCACAAGCGAGACTAAAAACTTGGGAAATCACCGATGAATTCT
>JAQULZ010000009.1 GCA_028718375.1 Victivallaceae bacterium
TCTGACAGCGGTCACCGAACCATTCGCAGTTTTCATCCGCGTGGCAGCCGTAAAAACACGGTTCAAACGCCCAGTGATAATCCGAATGTCCCAGGATCATTCCCTTGTTCCACATCAGCACCTGTTTGGATTTGAGCCCGGCTTCAATAATGGCGGTTTCAAACTGGATGTGGTTCCTCGACGCATACCAGATATAAAAAGCCCGTTTGCTTTTGAGGCGAGATTTGATATTCCTGAACGCCGCCAGCAGGAATTCGGATAAGGCGTCGCCGCGCAGATCGTCGTTTTCGATAATTTCCCACTCGCGTCCGTCCGGATTATTCACGCCCCGGTAACTCACTCCATAAGGCGGATCGGTAAAGACCATATCCGCCTGTTCACCGCACATCAACGCCTCGACGTCAACACTCACGGTCGAATCTCCACACATCAGGCGGTGATTGCCGAGCTGATAAATTTCACCGCGTTTGCTGACCGGTTCATCGGGAACTTCGGGAACCTCGTCCGGGTCGGTCATGCCCTCGGTTACCACCTCGTTGCCGTTGAGAATTTTATCGAGTTCGTCGGCATCGAAACCCAATAATGACAAATCAAAATCCATATTCTGGAGATCGGCCAGTTCCAGCGGCAGCAAGTCGTAATCCCACTCCGCGATATTCCCGGTCTGGTTGTCCGCGATCCGGTACGCCTTGACTTTTTCCGGCGGCAGATCAGCCGCGATATGTACCGGTACGGTTTCCAGTCCCATTTTTTTCGCGGCCTTCCAGCGGGTATGCCCGACGATGATAACGCCATCGGCGTCCACTACTATCGGCTGGCGGAACCCATATTCCTTAATGCTGGTAACCACCGCGTCCACCGCATTATCATTAATGCGCGGATTGTGTTCATACGGAATAATTTCATTAATGTTTCTTTGTTCGATCTGCATAGAGACCTCCTGAATTTTGAGCCGGTTTTTGTTAGAAAACGGCATGGGTTAAATGCCCGGAACGGGCGAAAAGTGGCAAAAGTACCGTTTGGCACTTTTGGCAAAACAAACCGAAGGGTTGGCAATTGCACCATATGGTGCAGTTGGCAAAATCGAGTAATTATCTCCTGAAGCGCCGTTTGGCGCTTCGGACGGTTAAGCTTAAATTACCGAAGCACCATATGGTACTTCGGAGAGATAATACTGGATTAATTAGCGCCATCTGGCGCTAATTTTTTAATACGGGAAACGGCCATACGGGTTCTCGTATTCGCGCCTTCTGCCGTAGGGATCGATAGCGCGGTAAACTTTCCTGGCGGAACGGTCGCCGGTAGCGCGGCCAAATTCCAGCCCGACCTGGGCTTCCACGGTTTTGGCGAAATTCCGCTGTTCGAACGGTACGGACAACTGGGCCAGAAAAGTATCCGCGATCCGTTTGCCGAGTTGTTCCGGATAACGCCGGATGGCGCTCGGCGAAGGTATCGTTAGGCGGTAAAACAACGTATCGTCGAAAGTAATGAACCCGATGTCACTTCCGATCTGAATCCGTTTGGACTGCAAATAAAAAAACGCCGGCTGCGCCTGTTCTACCCGGTGAAAGAACACCGAATCGAGCCGGATATTCTCATCTTCCAGCCACGATTTTAATAATTTCAGCGCCTCTTTTTCATCTTTCGCATAGCCCGCCGCCATGGGTTCGCCGTTGAATTCCCGTAGCGCCTCCCGGCAGCCCCGGAGGAATTCCTGTCCGTTGTATACCGGGCAGCCGATCAGGCCGATGCGTTTGAAGCGGCATTCGATTAAATGTTTTGTGCCGTGATAGCCGCCGGCAAAATCGCCGTCATCAACCCGCCAGCAGTCGGCTCCGTCCGGGCCGCGTCCGATGAAGGTTACCGGGAACCCGTCCCGAACCAGAGCAGCCAAAGGCATATAGCCGTTGATCATTTCCGGCGTCGCCGAGATCATCGCCCCGGAATAATGCCCGGCTACCAGTTTACGGATCATTTTTCGGAACGCCCAGGCGTTGCCATGATGTTGCTGGATATCCAGTTTCCAGCCTGCGCACTGGAGCCAGACGCCGATCTCTTTCGATACCCGCCGCCAGTGTTCCGAATCGGTATCGGGCAAAAGCAGCGCCGCGCTTTTCAGACTTTCCGGCAGTTCCGAACGCACCACGGTCCCGCCGCCGAAACGGCTGGATACCAGTTTCTCTTTCCGCAGCAGTTTTATGCCCGCGGAAACGGTATTCCGATGCAGGCTGAGTTCTCCGGCCAGCGTGTTCACGGCAGGCAACGCTTCTCCCGGCCGGTATTCACCCAGCCGGATTTTCCTGCGGACATAATCGGCAACAAACCGATGGCCACGGGCCGGATTGGATTCGAGATTTTCGTGTGTCATAGCATCCTCCTTTGGTTGGATTTGAAAAATTATGAAATATGCCGTTTTCAGGACTTTGCACTTCTCCGAAAACGGCGATTAGCAGTTTAGTGGCTGAAAAAATAAGTATTTGAAAATGAAATGGTTATAGCAAAAACCTTGCACCCCATGGCCTGATTTTGCCCCCTTTTTTTGGGCCTTCAAAGGCAAAGTTGCAAAACGCCGATTTCCGGCGTGTGCAAAGTTTTTCGCCGGGCTCTGAAAATCGCCGGATTTAGCCTCAAAATTCTAGTGCCGGCACTACTCCCCGGAAATCCGACCAGAAACGCCGTATCGGCAAAAATCCGAAAAAGCGGACAGGGGGGCCTGTCCGGTTTGACTTCGCAAGTGCCTGCAAATCAGCGCAGTTATAAAAAGCGGACAGCAAAACAAACTGTGTATTAACGCGTTACCCCTTCCGCTGCCCTATAACCCGTTGAGCCGCAAGAGGAACCAACTTTATCGTTTCCATAATAAACGATAATTTGAGGCGCTGTTTGAGGTGGAGCCTGTCAACTTAGCGCAAGGTTGCGCCAGGTTCTCAAGAGCACAAAACGCGGTGAACACGCCTTCTGTGCCCGGCCGGGGTAAAACCTGATCGCAAATACGAATTATCTCGAAACCACACTTGCAATTTTCCTCGCAATGATATATATTATTGGTATATATCAAATAAGGAGACCATCATCATGGACACAGCTAAAGTATTCACCACCGGTCGTTCGCAGGCGGTACGCATCCCCAAGCGATTCCGCTTCAAGACTGACGTGCTTCTCATACGGAAACAGGACAACAGTGTTATCCTTACTCCACCGCCGAAGATTACCTGGAATGAGTTTTTTGCCAAACATACTTGCCCTGATTTCGAGCTTGACCGCGACGACATCCAGGATGTCCAGGAACGGGAGACGCTTAAATGAAAAAGCTCTATATGCTCGATACCGATATTGCAAGCTACGTCATCCGGGGAACGTACCCCGCATTGAATACCCGCATCAGCGCTCATAAAAACCACCTTTGCATTTCCTCGATCACCTTAGCCGAACTGCTTTTTGGGGTGACGAAACGCAAATCGGCAAGGCTGTCCGATGCGGTAATGATGTTTCAGCAATTAGTCGAGGTTAAGAACTGGACTGTGGAATGCGCCGAACACTATGGACTCATCCGCTCAACGTTGGAAACGTCAGGCGGTTTAATCGGGAACATGGATATGCTGATTGCCGCTTCAGCCATAGCGGAAAAAGCTACTTTGATCACAAATAACACAGCACATTTTTCCCGCGTTTCTGACCTGGAAATCGAAAACTGGACAGCTTAGTGAGCAAATTGGCAGTTTTCCCGCAGACTTTCCCAAACTTTACTGAATATTTTTTTGCGGATTTGAAATTACATTGTAAATACAGTATAATTATAAAAGCAATATAAACAGGAACTACTTATGAGAAAAGAATACGACTTCAGCAAATCGGTAAAGAATCCTTATGCGAAGCAGCTTAAAAAACAGATAACGATTCGCATAGACGAAAAGACAATCGAGTACTTCCGCGAGTTGGCGGAGAAGACCGGTATGCCTTATCAAAGCCTGATGAATTCCTACCTGACGGACTGCGCCCGGCGGCATGTCGAACCCCAACTGCAATGGAGCTGACAACCGTTGCATGGTGATTGCCATCCGGTTCAACTCCCGCATGGTGTCCATTTGCCGTTAAAACGAAACGTTCGTCCCGTAACCAGCGCCAAGCAAAGCACTTGCAGCGCCAACTCCGGAGCGCCGCGATAGCCGCAGATCGCGCAGAAACAGCCCTCTGACGCAGATTGCCGCCATTTTCGCATGATGACCGCGGCCTGCCGCTTTTGAGCGTGAGCGGGGCATTTCTCCGCGTTTTAGTCGGAACGCAAAAATATCTGTAACCTGAACATTGTGCCTGTGAACTCAAATCGAAGCGAGTGAGGTTACAGAAAAATAAGCTTGACCGCTTATTCATCCCAGACATATTCCACCTTGCGCTTGCGCCTACCGGCAATAATCTGATTGACCCGGCGCGGAGTTACGTCCATGATATTGGCGATCTCCTGAACGCCCGCTCCCTGCCTGGCCAAGCTGATGACGATTTCCTTTTTGCCGGGATCGCGGGTCGGTTCGCCGGGAATGTAGAGCAGCCCGGTGAAATGCGATTTTACCTGCTCGTAAAGATTTTCCGGCAGGACGTCTCTGGCGTTGGCGTACTTTTTCATATGGCCTCCTTGGGTTAAAGTTGATATTGTATGTAAAGCTCTCATTTGCGGACATAGCCAGTCGAATCGGGAAGCGTTTTGTTAAAAAAATATTTCCCGTCCGGCGAGTTAAGAAAATTAAGAAAAGAAATCAATACATTTCAATCTTCATATATATTTTCTTAATTTTCTTAATTTTCTTAATTGTTATTTAAGGTATTGATTATCAGGGATTAGATGTTAAGAAAAAGCAGTTCTTAAGTTTTCTTAAATTTCTTAATTAACCCTGCTTCCAGCCGGGGAAAACCGGTAAAAAGTCCTTTCCCGGACAGGTTTTGGGTCGGGAAGCGCCGGTAAAAAGTCCTTTCCCTTAGCCCCAGCCCGGCGGGGTTTTGTCGGCAAAATAGCGTCCGTCGGCGTATGACAGAATACCGCGCTCGACCAGTTCCGCCAGCGCCTCATCGCGTTCTTTTCTCGTTGACCCGTATCCGGCATAGTTCGAAATGTCGCTCCGCAGCGCTCCCTTCGGCGAAAACCTGAGGACGGCTTTGAATATTTTCTTGAACAGGCGCTCCCGCAGTTTGGTGAATTCATTGCCGTCGTCGACGCCCATCAGCATGCGTTCGGCATGAGCAAAGAACCACTGCAGCAGAACGGCGGTCTTGCGCCAGACTTCATCCGTAATCACCACTTCCTGACTGAAATCGAGATCGGCCACCGACAACATGACCGCAAGTTTGGGACCGTATTCGTTGATCAGGCGTTTCCAGGACGAATACATTTTCTCATGGCTCAATTCCCTGAACATCTTGAACAGGCCGCCGAGATAATCCTCGGGAATCGCCACCAGCCCGCGTTTACCGCGAAAAGCGTCGATCCGCAGGCTCAGTTCCCGGACGGATTTATCCAGATCTATCCTGGCCGGGCGTCCGTCGAAATCCGGCATTCTGCAGAACAGGAAACGCCCGAGAAACCCGCTGCTGATATCCTGCTTATTGACGACGATATCGAATATCTCCGGCTGGATATGCGCGATAATGCTGGGAAAACAAAAGCGCGCCGACCGGGTGCTGACTCCATGTCCCCGAGCCGAAAAAGCATGCTCAAAAGAGCCCTTGTTGAACACTTCCGTCAAAAACGTCGTGGCTTTGTGCTGCCAGTGCCTGGGATCGAGCCAGTTCTGCAGTTCCGAAATGGTAATGAGCCCGTTATTGGTTTTAACCAGGGCGTCGGCAATGCCCTCGGCGCTGCCCGCGCTGGCGATCTTCCAGCCGTATCTTTTTGCCGTCAGGTCGAGCAGGTTGCCGATGTCTTTACCGGAAGTCGAAGGCGCGGCCAGCATGATGTAGCAGTTGCTGGCAAGCCCGCCGGCGGTATCTATGCGGAGCCGCGCCAGGGTAACGCCTTCTTCCACGATCATGTTCAAATCCGAGGAACGCGCGTTGTCTTTTTCACTCAACGCGCACCCGGCCAAGACGATCGCCTTGGGCAGCGTGGCCGCCAAGGGCAGCGGCGGTCTGGTTACGGCGCTGAACAATTTTACCGTCGCGCCCAAAGAGGTGCCTTCCAGTAACGCGATGACATCGGCGTCGGTAATTTCGCGCCACGGCTTTTTCTGTTCCGTTTCTTTGGTACTTGAGGTTAAAATCGCCGAAATATCCACATCGCTATTATCCGGGAGTGGATCGCCATAGCCTTTTGAGGATAATTCCCCGGCGGCGAGGGAGTATTCTCCGTAACATTCCAACAGGGTATAAACCGCGAACGGGGAATAGCTTTTCCAGGGCTCGAACGGGGCGGCGTTGGAGCTGAAGACGAAAAACGTCCGGTCTTTCAATGATGCCGAGCAACTGCCATGGTCTTTTCCCGGGCGGCGGTAATAATCGTTGTCGTTTTTGTTGTAAAGATATTTCCAGCCGTGTTTTTCCAGCAGGGCTTTGACGTCGCCGCGCTGATTGAAATCCTCTCCGGGCAGCAGACCGGAGGATGAGGTTCTTTGCACCGGTTCCGGGTCGGCGGATATCCAGTGCTCGTTCAACTGCTTGGCGGATGACAGGAGAATATCGCGCTGGTTTTCGGTGAGCGTCGGGATTGTGGTAAAATCTCCCTGCAGGAGCTCATATTTCGGCGTCGGAGCGCAGAGAAAGAGCCCGCCGGCGCCCCGGGTTTCGATCAGCGTGGTCAGCTTCCCGTTGCGCTGTCCCTGGGCAAGTTTCATATTGCCGGAAACCTCGGCGTCGCAGCGGTAAATGACATGCCAGCCGCCGGATGGCGTCTGCTCGATCACCAGGCGGTCAAGCAGCGGCTTGGCCCGGTCGCCGACCAGGTTTGACCAGGGATCGAAGAGTTCGCCGCCATTGTCGAAGTCGATGATCTCCAGGTTTTCAGAGGCTTTGCCGGTAACGATGCACAGCGCCTCGTGCGCGTTCGAAAACCAGGCGTTTACTTCCGCCTCGGTCGGCCGCCGTTCCTGATAAGCTTTCCAGCTTTTGAGCGCGGGGCACTTTTCCTTTCGCTTCGCCGGCAGAACGCTCAAGCCGTAATCACGATAGGTTTTTGCTGTTTCAAGAGGTATTCGCATAGAGTTTTTTCAGTAAGTTTAATTTTTTTCAGATTGCGGGATGTTTCAGCGCCCAGTCGGACCAGCTTTTTATGGTGTCTTTGAGTCCCTGCAAATCCATCTCTATCTGGGGTTCGATTTTTCCGTCGGCAATGTAATTGACTCCATAGATGGTCATTGACTCAATATCGGCTTCAATAACCAGGACAAAGACCGGCTGTTTCCGCGTCATGCGACTGAAAAAGATGCGCTGTCCCTTGGAAATAATGTTATGTTCCTTGAACTCAAGGATCAGGAAATTACCTTCAACTTCAACCGCCGCGTCGATATCGCTGAAAGCTATCCTGCCCGGCAGACAGTCGGCGAACATTTCTATTTTCGGGCGTTTTTTCCTGTTGAAACAACCTTGTTTCTCACAATTCCAATGCATCGGGTTATATCCGTTATCGGCCATAGCAAACTACTCCTATTTTATTGAATGATTCGGTAAAAGCGTCGATATTCACTCCGATGTAGGCGATCATCTGTCCCTGCAGCGGCGCGGAGATTTTTTCCGGGTGCCAGAACTTCACCCGGCCTGCCGGAAAGCAGACGGCGGCGGCGTGTTTTAACAGAAGCTGCCCCCATTTGGTTTCCGTCGCGTTGTTGACCAGCGCCACCGCCTGGATGACTTCGCCGGCAACGACATGACTGATCAGCTTTTCGGTGAATTTCTGAATATAAGGCTGGGCATAAGGCGGATTCATGAACACCCGGCCGCTCCAGTCATGATTAAGGCCATCGTTCTCCAAACTGAAAAATTCCGCAGCCCTGACTATTTTATTCGCCTCGGCGCATGACGCCGGGTCAAGATCGATGCCGCCCATAACATTCCGGGCGCGTTCGATATATTCTTCCGGCGTATACCATTCGTTATCTCCTGAGTTCTGCGCAACGTGCGGCGCAATGATTTGTTCTCTGGCCTGTTCAATCTGCTCCCGGGACGGTTCATCGCCAAGCCATTTTGCCAGTTGAACAACATCGTTTCGCGGGATGGCAATATTACCCAGGACGGCTTCTTCGGCGGCTCCCAGTTTCTCAAGCGCCGCGGCAAATTGACCATCGCGTTTTATGGTGTTTTTTCCGACACCGCATTCATTTGCCATTTGTTCGGAGGTTTTCAAGAGCCCATTTTGGGTTCTTGATTTTTCGCTTCTCCGGTCTCCGCCATGTCCGCCTTTCCGTCTGTTGTATCTCCTGCCCCGAAGCAGTGACATTTGAACCGGGGTCAGATTTCGCCGTCCGAGTTGCCTGGCGTCTATCCAGTCGGCAACTTCCTCCCGCGTTGAAAATGACAATTCGCGGATATTATACGGCAAACCATATTTGTCGCAAATTATCTTGCGGTTATGTCCGTCAACGAGAATGCCGCGATCTTTCCAGACGATTAGCGGGTCAGTGCAACCGTCATGCAAGATTTGTTGTTCAAGCAGATCAAAGTCCTGTTGCGGAATAGGCGGAATCATTCCGGCGAATTCCCGGTCGGTTACGATATTGAAAGTGTTGGTTTCAGGCATGGTTATTTTCCTGTTTTAAAATGTTACAGTCGCGGTCAGGGTTGCCGCGGCAAACCAGTAGATGGTGCGCCGGATATCGCCGTATTGGCAGTAGACGAGCGCGGCGGCAATGTCCAGGGTAATCAGGATCACCGGAAATATTTTCGTTATGTGCATAATTCTTTCCTCAAAACGGGATGTCGTCTTCATCGAAATCATCGGAACCATTGTATGGATCGGTATCATTCCAGCCGGGTTCTAATGCGTAGTCGGGAATTTGGGTGAGTTCATAATCAACCACCCGGTCGTATTTTTCCCCGGCAACCGATTTAACGATGATCTTCCGGGGAACGGCCAGCGCACCGTCCGAGGCCAGATTTACGGCCTCCTCGGCGGTATGCGGCGGGGGGACTTTGCTACGGTTCCGCCACCAGGATTCAAACTTGGCCCGAACCCAGCCGGAATGCTCCGGGCAGACCCATTCGCTGATGCTCTGCATAAAACCGATACTGTATTCAACCCGCATGGTTTTGGGAGCGTCCTCCGGCGCGCCGCGCTTATGGTGAACGCTGTATTCAATACTGTGGACGTCGTAATCGGTATAGCTGGTCTGACCGGATAAAATTCCGGCTGATTCGGCTTTCGAGGTGATTTTCTGCTGTTCCTGCTGGAGAAACTGATAGCCGCAGTCGGGACAAGTCATATAGCCGGCGTATATCACCGAATAACACTCCGGGCAGGTCTTGGCCGGGGCTTCGCCAGTACCGTTGCCGGGTTCTTTTACCCGGACCATATCCACTGGCCCGTGGCGCATGATGTTGCCGCCGTAGTCGAGGACAAGCGTATTTTCTTTGCCGGGATGCAGGCGAAACCCGCGGCCCACCGACTGATAATACAAACCGGGCGAGTTTGTAGGGCGCAGTAAAACCACACAATCGATACAGGGAGCGTCAAATCCGGTAGTCAGCACTCCTACGTTAACTAAATATTTCAGTCTGCCCGATTTAAAATCATCCAGGTGCTGGGAGCGAAACAGCGACGGCGTATCCCCGAAAACACATTCCACTTCCAGATTGTAATCCTGCCGCAGTACTTTGGCGATATGCTCGGCATGTTTAATGCCGGAGGCGAAAATCAGGCAGGAATGCCGATTGGCGGTATAGCTGACAATCTCATCGCAGGCGGCAATGACCAGATTATCTTCATCCATCAAATCTTCCGTTTCGGAAGCGATGAATTCACCGCCGCGTACATGAAGACTTGAAGTATCCGGGACACGTTTTCCGGCCTTGCTGATCAGCGGACATAAATATCCCCGGTTTATCAGTTCTTTGACTCCAATCTCATAGCAGATATGATTCAGGAGATTGTCTTCTCCGCAAATCATGCCCGATTTCATGCGGTACGGCGTTGCGGTCAGGCCGATAAGGCGGACGTTCGGATTGATTTCTTTCATATCCTGCAAAAACGAGCGGTAAATGCCATCCCCTTCGATCGGTACGGTATGGACCTCGTCGATCAAAATGAGATCGTAAAATCCCAATTCTCCGGCACGCTTGTACACCGACTGGATACCGGCCACAATTACCGGTGCTAGGGTATCCCGGCAATTCAAACCGGCGGAATACACTCCCACCATCAAATCCGGCGCGATAGCGTTCAGTTTTTCCACCGCCTGTTCAAGCAGTTCCTTGACGTGAGCCAGGATCAACACCCGTCCGTTCCATCTTGAAACCGCATCGCGGCAGATAGTAGTGATAACCGGAGTTTTGCCCCCGGCTGTGGGAATTACGACTACCGGATTGTCATCCCGCGTCCTTAAATGTTCATAAACCGCCTCGACCGCCTGTTGCTGGTAAGGTCTAAGCTTGAACATCAGATGCGACGTACCTCCAGCCCGGCTTCAAGTAGTAAACACTTGATTTCATCGATGAATATCTCAAAAATCAGCACGGGCAGCTTCAGCCGGAACCTGACGTATTTCAGCCCGAACCCGGCCATCAGCAAATAACAGATTTCCCGCAAGACCGGGTCGTACAGACTGTTGACGACTCTTCTGGTTATAATTATTCTTCTGCATCGGCATTGCATGATTTCACCTCTTTTTTTCTCTGATTTCGACATGGCACAACCCGCCGGGGAGCGGTTCGCGCATATGCACATAAAGGTCTTTGACCTGGCTGTCGTTGACGAACAGCCCCGCATTCTGGAGCGAATCCTGAATTGGCTTAATGCAATTGTCAGCGTCCCTGATGCGCCGGTCCGGCGGGTACAGCTCGATAGTCAGCTCGACCGGGCATTGCAGCGTCCGCCATTCCCCGGCCCGGACAGCCGCCGCTACCCGTTCGTGATACCTTCGCCCTTCACGGCTGATCAGCACCTGCGGCCCGACATGCCGGTAATAATGGTTGATGCTTGGCGGATATGGCAGTTCAAATTCCATGGTTCGGCTTTAGGCTTTAGACTTTCGACTTTCGGGTACGTTTTCCGAAAAGCCGAAAGCCTAAAACCTTTTCCCCATTTTTAATTCTTAATTTT
Source organism: Victivallaceae bacterium (assembly GCA_028718375.1). Taxonomy (GTDB): domain Bacteria; phylum Verrucomicrobiota; class Lentisphaeria; order Victivallales; family Victivallaceae; genus JAHOYW01. The sequence continues at coordinate 11,234 of JAQULZ010000009.1, forward strand.
TAATTGAGTTTATCTTCCCCACGGCGCGGCATCATTTTTCTGCGGCGGGGGAGCGGCGGGATTGGCAGACGCGCCTTTGGGAGCGAAGCCTTTGATCTCGTTGGTGATCTCATCGGCGTCATCGCGCTTTTTGCATTTGACCGTGATTTCCAGCGGCAGATTGTGCAGATCGGCGGAGTCCTTCAGCGTCATTACATTGACCGCCCGGCAGATGGCCGAGAGGTTCCCCCTGGCGATTTTCACCGCGTCGGCGCTCGGGTTGTCGATGTTCAGCCGCGTCCAGACTTTGCGCCCTTTGAACTCACCCTCGACAATTTCAAAGGTAAGTTCCAGGAACTGGCCGTTGCCGGACTTGGTCGGTTTGATTTCCGATTCGCTAATTACCGCTGTGTATTTCCCGGCGGGTACCGGTTCTAAAGCCACATTCGGTTCCACGGTGTTTGCGTCAAAATTAAGCGTTGCCATCGTTATTTTTCTCCTTGGGTTGATTTTTTGATATTGAATAATTTTCGGTCTTTGAATTCCTGTTGTTTGCCTTTATTCCAGTTTTCAACCGGCCTGAAATAGCCGCACGGACGGCTCCAGACCTCGCATCTTCTGCCGCATTTAGCCATATTCCGCCTCCTGTTTGGGAAGTTCTTTCAAATCCACATCAGGATACCGGGAGATGATTTTCCCGGTTTCCGAATCGGTTTTCGTCAGCCGCATCGCATAATGCCGTTTGCCGTAATAATCGTTCAAGAGTTTGAGATCACGGAGCGCATCCTTCCTGAAATGGTAGACGACGCTGACAATCCGGCGCGATTTGCGCCGGTAGATGACCCAACTGCGCCGGATCATTTTTCCGCTCCGTTGCCGGTCATCGCCGCCATGAACGCGTTCCAGGACAACGGCAGTTCGGCGGGCAAATTAAAACGGTTTTTAGCGACGCAGGCCGGGCCGCCGACTGTACGGAGTATCCGTTCGCCGCCCTCCGCTCCGACTGGCGCGGCGATGGTGCGTTCCCGGTTGAATCCGGCGTCCTCTTTCTGCGTCCTGAACTTACGGGTGGCGAACAGTACCGCATCCACCCATTCGGAAATCAATGCGTTGGCGTGTTTGTGCAGCCTTGGCAAATAACGGTCGTAGGCGGAAGATTCCGGATCTTCAAACTTTTCGATCTTGGAATGGGCGATCAGGATGCAGGCCATGCCTTTTTCATTCCGCAGCGCATCCAGCATATTCAGGATTTTGCGCCAGTGAGTTAAAGCATGGGTGTAGCCGCGGGCATAGCCGCCGTCGGCTTTTTCGATGCTCCGTACCCCGTATTCCCGGCAGACTTCATCGAAAATCAACCGTTCCAGCCAGTCGAGACTGTCGATAGTAACCGTCTGGAAATCGTGTTTTTCCTGATAGAGCGCGTTCAGTGCTTCCATGACATCGGAAAAACTGTTCGCCAGCGGAAAATTATGGCAGTCGATTTCTGATAATCCGTCCTCGGTCGGCACAAAAATCGCATTCGGCGCGGACGCGGCCAACGAGCTTTTGCCGATACCCTCGACTCCATAGACTTCGATTCTCGGCGGCATCGGCTGTTTTCCGGATTGAATATTTTCAAGCAGACTCATATTATTGTCCTCCTGTTTTTTGGGTGTTTATTGAAATAATTTTTCCGCTTCCGAAGCGCATAGCGCGAAGTATGAAGCGGTATATCGCCATCCGTCGTACGGATTATACTTCGTTACCGTGACGGGTCAGGATTTTGGTCAGCACCAGGCTGAATTCATCGAAAAGCCGCTCGGAAAGCCGGTTCTCGGCAAACTTCAGGATTTCGGCCAGCGCATCCTGTTCTTCCTTGGTCAACGGGACTATTTCTGATTTGGGTTTATTCCGGTTGACTGTGCGGTTGTAGGCGGCATTGATCGACATTTTGCCGGACTGGACCGCAGTCTTGACATCTTCCGGCGCACGATCCATTACGGTTCTGGTTTGTTCGATTTTTCTTGTAGATACGCCTAACAAAGATGCCGTTTTTTGAGCTGATTTTCCCAGAGCGCAATCTTGCGCTCTGGAAGGCTTTGGTAACAAATTATTAATTAATGGCATTCGTTTATCCAATTCCTCCATGCACTTCATAATCTCAAAATCCTTTAAGTTTCTGCGGTTGCGCTGGCAGCGGATGGCGTACTGCAGTGCTTCGTTTTCATCAGAGAACGCCTTCGGCATGACCGGAACGTCGAATATTTTGGCCTTTCTGGCCGCGCGCAGCCGGGTATGGCCATCGATCACAGTGGTATCATGACCTTCCCAGACGACGATTGGCTGACTGCGGTCATAGCCGTTTTTCTGCATGTCCCAGTAGACGCGATCAAGCACTTTCTCGTTGATCGGAAACAAGTCCCGGAACGGCGGCGCCGTTTTTAAAAATTCAATATTCATGCGAGCTCCTTTTTTGGGTTAAGAAGTTAATGGAGAATCAAATGTTGATAATGCGGATTTCCTCGTAGCCGGTCGGCCAGAGATTTTCGGCGCGGCACTTTTGTAGCCGCCCGATGGCGGCGGCGTTTTCCACTTCGGCCAGGTCTAAGGATTCATCCGAAATCCTCCAGACGCCGCAGCGGAACGGTTCGTGTTTTTCCACCGCGATCAGATGGAACGGATGATTTTCGCCGGACGCTTCCCGAAGTATGGCGCGATAAAAAGCCGCCTGATATACGTACTGGAAACGCCGGGCGTCGGCTTCGAAATAATCGAGGTTGTCGCAGGTCTTGAGATCAATAATGCCGTTTGTTTTATGGAAAAAGTCCATTCTGATCTGGCACGGTACGCCGCAATATTCGGCGCGGATTACGCTCTCGGCAATTCCGTCCTGAAGTAGTTCGGCCGCCATATTATGCAGTTGGACCGCCGTTTGCAAACGCCGGATAAAATCAAAGTCTGATGGCGAGATCACCGCCTTATCCTGCTCTTCCAGCCAGGACTGATACGCCTGGGTATTCTTCCCGTAGGGCTTGCCGGTGTTCGGGTTGACCGGTTCTCCGACGATATATTCAGCGTCGAATTTATCGCGGCCTTCCAGAATCAGGCTGTGCGCGGCGCGGCCGATGACATAAGCCGGGCGGTCCTCGTCGATAATTGCGCCGGTCTCTTTTTTATGGAATAATTCCGGGCATTTGCGAAAATCCGCCAGTGAGTGGCTGGACAAAAACCGGTCTCTTTTGGCGTGATATTCTTCCGCGGGTTCGATAATGATGTAATCAGGTTTGTTCATGGGAAAATCCTTTTTTGATGATAAATTTTGCGCCTTCTCTATATATCTTTTGCAAAAACGATGTGTTTTGGCGGCGAAAAAAGGTACGGGAAACGTTTTTTTACCGAAAGTTTCTCCATTCGCGTAAAATTCCGGCCAGTTTTTCCGCGCAGGCGTCAATAAAAGAGCGCGGAACTTTCAACTTTTTCGCCACTTCCCGGCGAGGATGTTTCCGCAGCAGTTCGCAGGCCCGGCGCTGGAGCGGAGTAAGGTGCGAACAGAGATATTCAATATCCATGTAAAAATCGGCAACCGGCGGACAACATTGCGGCAGAATGCCGAAAAGCAGTTCATGGTGGGTATCGACGAATTCCAGCAGTTCCACGCTTTCACCTTCGTCGAAACAGACTTTTTCATTCAGCGAAATACAGCGGCGGTGCCAATCCTTACCCGGTGACAAGCGGTGGCGCAGCAGACCATAAAGATGCCGGTCAACGATGCACCGTATCAAATTTATCGGAATCAGGCCTCCGGGATTACAATCCCGGGTACCAATTACCGCCGCCGCCATCAGTTCCTGTTCAATGTCCGGCAGATCGTGTTCCTTATAACCGGCCTTGCCGATGGCTCGCGATGCTGTTGTCCGGACAATCCTGACGATAAAAGGATTAATGCCGGTGTAAGAGTTTTTTGAGTGATAACGCCATGCCGGCGCTTCCGCGGGTTCTTTTTCCTTATCCATATAGAGCTCCGTTTAGCAGAACCTGAGACCGCCTCCGCCAAGCGATTTTCAGCGGATCAGAAAGCGTGTCTCTCTAAAGATATAAGGGAGAGATTTCATGTCGCATTTACGAGATTTCGTGTCGCATCGGCTTTTTTTGATGATTTTTTCGATTTTTTTTCAAAAAAAATGCCGAATCTTAACCTTTTTTTGCAAAAGACATTGATTCGGCATCAAAAAAATAGAAAAATTACAAATGCCAGTGGACTATTTTTTCGGGAAAATATCCGGGATTATATCCATATCTAATCGTATCACGAAAATGTATTGCAAGTAATTCATCGTGAAGGTACATTTTTTCGATAGCAAAGATTACAGCTTTTCTAAATGCGTCTGCGATTCGTTTCATCTGATTCGCAAGTTTTTTCCGTTGCCCGGCAGGAGCCACTGCTTCGTATATGGCTACGGTAAGGCAATCCAGATCTTTCTGTAACTGTTCCGCCATTGAATTATTTCCTGATTTTTTTGCTTTTCCCAATTCTTCAGAAATTAACATGGCTTCCTCACGGTATTGTCGGATTGCAGTTTCGTCGGCGATATTATCGGCCCCCGTTACCGGAGCATCGTGAAGCGAAAAACCTTCTTCAAATTCGTCCATATCCACACGATCGATTGAAATATAATCCTCAGATTCACCGGAGATGCCACGCATTATTTCAACAACCGGAGTAGCTGTATTTGGCCGCTCCAGCATAAAATGCAGATAGTTTGCGCCGGTATTACCGGTTGTTAACATAAACTTTTCACCACCATCGAAACGCATCTCCCACGCATCGCCGCACTTACGGAATATGTTTTCCGGCTCGGGTTCCGGTGCCGGTGCCGACGGCGTTACCAACTGCGCCAAGTTGCATTCCCGGATTAATTCCAATTCCGTTTGAACATTGAAGTCGAGCACTTCATTCAGCGGCACAAACGCCGATCCCATATCATTTAAGATTTTCTCACTGGTTCCGTAGATGACTTTCCGGGCGGTTACCAGCAGAATATATGGTTTGTGTTCTGCACAGTTAAGCCGGTAGATCAGGTCCATGATCTCGTGATTCCAGCTTTTCAAGGTCAAATAAACCGTTGCCGACTTGCTGCCGGACAACGGAACCACACCCAGTTTCCAGGTGTCTTCTTCTTTGCCGAACTCCTCGATATGCGGGATGATTTTGAATATTTTTACGATCTCCGGCAGCAGGCCGCTGGGTTTGACGGTGAAAAACAGCACGTCGGTTTTTTCAATATCGTATTCCTTCTGCCGCCGTTCCCGGCATACCGCTTCATATTTACCTTCCCATTCATAGACCTTTCTGAAACCGCAGGACAGATCGCATTGGTCAGGGCAGGTAATAACCTCCGCCATTTTCCCGGTCGGAGCCAGATATTGTCGTTGCAGCTTGTCAAAATTAAGGCTGTCACCGAGTTTTAAGCGCCAGTCGGCCAGCGCCGCTTCGGCACTCAGGCGTTTACTGATAAAAGTCCAGAAATTTTCTGTTTTATTGTCTTTGCTCATGTTTGAATCCTCTCTTTATCAGCCATTCTTCGATTTTGCGGCCGTCATCGTCATATTTAAATTCGGCCAGGTTCCCGGCCTTGATTTTCACCATGCGCACCGCTTTTGAATCCGTGAATTTTACCCGGAATTTGGCGCTGATGATTTTCGCGTTTTCCAGTAATTTCAGCTTCAGGCCGCTGATAACCTGCATCGCCAGATCACCATGAATAGCGGCAATTTCGCCCTTCGCAGTAGCAAATTTGCATTGCACCAGCGTAACGGATTCCATACCTTCAATTTCTTTACATTCCAGCGCTTTTTCGCTATCTTTCACCAAAGGCTCCAGCGTAAACACATCGTCGCCGCTGAAAAACTCTCGGTCGCCGTAGAACACATATCCGAATATGCTGCGGTAGGCTTCGACGATCCACGGAGCCTTGCGGTAGATCGCCAGCCGAATTTCCGAAATTTTCGGTCGCAGTATTACAATGTCGAAGCGTTCGGGGCGGTAATATATATTGTTAGTTTTGCCTTCAGGCGTGATTGAACTATCGCGGGTGAGCGGTTCGCCCTTGCGCAGCAGGAAACAGTATTCGTCCGGCTCCTCGAAAACGACGATCCTGATTGTGCGCCCCCGGCGTTTCCTCTGGAAAATCCGGTTCAACAGCCGGGCGAGCTTCTGCCGTAGATTACGGCTCGGCGGCGCCATTTGCTGTTTTTTTATGGACTCGCCGTAGAAGTAAATGAATGACCGCGGCACTTTACTGCTGAATTTGGCGTGAAGCTGTTCCAGCTTTTTAGGTTCATTAAGCCAGAGCAGTAAGGCCAAGTCGGCGGCCGAAACATCGTCGCCAAGTTTAGCTGAATACGGCTTATCGCCGACCACGTCCTGCAGCAGATCGAAATTGCGGTCGGCGGACATTTCGTCAATCAAAGCCAGGGCATCGAACATCCTGGTATTGATTTTACCTGTCGGCGAGGCTAGTTGCCGACCCAGTTTGTCATAATCAACGGTTCCGTTATCTTTCAGACCAATACCAAATTCCGGAAAACGGTGCAGGAACGCCAGCAGCAGTTTCGGTGCGACATAACGTAAGAATTCCGGCTTTGAAAACCGGCGTAAATTATAGATTTTCATACGACTCCAAAATGCAAGAGCCGCAGAATGCCAACGGAAACAGCTCGGAGGAGAGAAACAAGCCATTTCCATTCAGACATTCATGCGGCAAGTTTAAGAATTATTCGTCGTTGTCCTTTTGCTGGAGCGCGACGATAATACCACTCCAGATATCCTGCATTATTTTGGATTTCGACGCGCGCGAATTTCCTGAAAGCTTATCCGCAGCTTCTTTCAGACCCGCTTCAAGCTCGGCGAGGCGTTCTTCCTCGGGCTTATCCCAAGCTTTGTAGAGCTCGATCAGGGCCAGCCTGACCTCTTTGATGGCCTTTACGTAGAATGCGAGTTTTGTATTGACTAGGCGTTCCAGAGCGTCATGGAGCGCCGTTTCCAAAGCGTCCAGGCACGAATTTCCGGTTGCCCGGTGTTTAGGCAGACGCTGGTATTCCGGCTTTGCTTTTTCCTTCGGCTTCTGCTTACGCTTCGGTTTGGGGGCAGAAATCGGCTGCGGTTCAGGAGCCGGCTCGGGTTTGGCAGATTCAGGAGGAGTTTTCGTCACTTCGGGGTTCTCCGGCGAATCGGTTTTATCTGACTTTGGCGGATTAAAAATTCCCGCTATCCATTGATGAAGTTGTTTCATAACTTCCAGCCTGGCTTCAACCTGCTCTTCAATATTTTTGAGCCGTTCGATCTCAGCTTCAATCGGCTGCAAAAACGGATTACACGGCTTTCCCTCCCGGTCTCTACGGACCATATCTCTCAGGATTTCGTCTGCCAGTCCGGCAAAAATAAGACGTAACATAATTTGATTCCTTCTTTATTCATGTTAATTGGTTTTAAGTTAATCGGGCGGATTTGTGCGGCCCGCCCATACCGCGTGGTTGTTATTTCATAGGCATTCCTCCGGTTTATGTTTTTTTATTTGAAATTCATTTTGATTTTCTCCAGAAACCCGGTGATTTCATCTCCCAGCTTTTTGAAATCTTCCGACTTGAAAGAACGCTCGGGGTCTTTGAGAAATCCCGCAACTTTTTCCAGTGTGGAAACCAGTTCGTCCGTAACCGCCTCTTCAGATTTTTCTTCTTTTTCGCTCAATGCCCCCCGCAAGCCTCTGCGCAACTCGCCGGCTTCGTAACAAGAGCTGGCACTGCGGCTGTCGTTCAAAACCCCAATTGCATTCATGGCCAGTTGTTTCAGTTTTCTGTGGATTCGAGAACCGTCCATCACATGTTTTTTCATCTTGATCCTTTATGTTTTTGTTTTTTGTGATGTGATTTTTTCGGGATGCGGACAGTTTCCGAACCGTTTTGAAGACAAAAAAAAAGCGCGCCGGAAAGTGTATAAATACACCATTTCCGGCACGCCTTTTGTTAGAAGAATAAAGCTTCTTTAAGCTTTTTATTTCCTTCAAGCGATGCCTGCTGACAGCCCTTTCCCCAAAAATAATTTCAGGGACAATACTGCCCGCCGTTTTTATCGCTTATTTATATATCACATTGTTTCACCTCGTTATTATTCCAGTTTTCCACTATGGTATGCGGCCTTCACTTCTTCAAGATGCAGGCCCACTACCGTTTATCGTTAGAAATCTTTCAATTCCTGTTACTTGTTCAAGCATGATCTACTATTATTTTATCATTGTCAAACAATGGGTATTTATTTGACATACTTTTTTAACCTGTACCAAGATATAAAACTCAAGTGGATTCATTCGGCTGACTGTCGCCATAATTTTGAATATCCCCCCATTTTTGTCATTTTTCCAAACCCGGTGATTGAAATCAATAACGAGCCCTTATTTTATTTCTCCGTGTAGCCCATTTTACAATCGGCAAACTCAAAAAACATCCATGACATATCTTCTTTATATTATAAAAATACCTTATTTGGGGTAAAAGTCGTAAAATTTACGGAACCGCTATTGACATCTGGCTATTCTCAGGTTAATATATAGATATATAGCAATAAAGCAATATAAAAAGGTTAAATTTTGAAAAAATATTTGTTGAAAAAGTATAGCAGGGGTTGATGGGAGGTTTTTTAAGAAGGATTTAATTCATGTCAATGTTGTTCAACAAAAAAATCGGAAAGATACCCGATGAAAAAACGGCAGTACAAACTATGGATAGAACGAAATTTATTCAATCTAACAGTTTGCGGTCTGTCGCAGACGCCAGCAGCCCGATTCCCAAATATCACCAGTTGGCCGTGGCAATAGCGAACTATATAAAAAAGGAAAAGTTAACGTCCGGGGATAAACTTCCCCCTGAGCGGGAATTGGCTGATCGTTTTCAGGTAAGTTACTTAACGGCAAGACAGGCGGTGGCTTCATTAGAGAAGAATGGAATTTTGAAGCGTATTCACGGCAAAGGAACATTCGTATCTACTCCGCAGGAATTAAAAAAAAGACAAATTCAGTTTATATTTTTTAATCTTGATTTCTATGTCAGTAAAATCATCGAGGGGATTGAACGTTGTGCAGCTCCTTTCGGCCATCATCTTATTGTCCGGGATTGCAGTTTTGACCTTGCAAATGAAAAAAAAGCGCTCAGGGAAATAGTAAATTTTTCGAATAACGGATTAATTTTGTATCCCGGATTGAAAAATTCAGAGAATAATCTGGAAACCCTTAAATATCTTTATAAAGAGAAATATCCGTTTGTATTGGTCGACCGTTTTTTTGAAGAACTGGACTCATCATATGTCGTTGTGGATGATTTTGAGGGAGGATATTTGGCCGCCAAACATCTGGTGTCCATCGGCGGTAAAAATATAGTTTGTCTTTCGTCCGCCGGTATCAACAGTTCCTCGATGAGAAACCGAATAAACGGTTATAAGCAGGCTCTCGCCGATGCCAATATATTTTATGATGAGAATTCCATAAGGCATATTCATTTTACTAAAAATATTTTAAATGAAAATATAGAAGAAATAAGAGATATTATCAAAAACTGGCTTAAAGAAAAAGGCAAACCGATCGCGGTATTTGCCACGGGGGATATTATAGCGTTTGTAATTTTAAGAGTGGCTTTTGAAATGGGTTTAAAAGTGCCGGGGGATATCGCGATTGTAGGATACGGCGATATCGATACCGCAGAATTACAGGTAGTGCCTTTGACCACCGTAAAGATTCCCATGCGGAAAATAGGAGAAGAGGCGGCTAGGATCCTGCTGGATGAAATGGCCGGGAAAATGCTGCCGGCGCAACGCATTGCTCTGCGTCCGGAGCTTATTGTAAGGAAATCCTGTGGAGCTTATTTAAAGGGATACTGATGAAAACAGCCTGTAACAACGCCTTGAAAAATGATTATCATATCCATACCTACTTATCGGCTTGCTGCAGCGATAGAAACGGAATGCGTCCGGATAAAATTATCAATAGAACCGAGAAATTGGGCTATGAATGTATCGGTTTTTCGGATCATTATTGGCTCGATGGTTTCAATTCAGTTTTAAAGTTGAAAAAAGACCTGGGCGAATTGAAGAAAGACACTGCAACTAAAGTCCTGCTGGGCTGTGAAGCTGATTTGATCTCGGAAAACCGGACGACCATAACCCGGAAGGAAATAACCGATTTAAAACTGGATTTCGTTATTCTGGCAACGAATCATTTTCACCTTGACGTGGTTGAGAAACCCGGGAGCGGAAGTCCCCGGGCCGCAGCGGAACACTGGCTTAAATTTCTCCGGGCCGGAATTCTTTCCGGGCTTGCCGATATTATTCCCCATCCGATTCTGAATTTGTATAACGCCCTGGGCAATATGGATGCCGTTATGGATACGGTAAAGGATGAGGAGATTTTTGAAGTGCTGGAACTGGCAGCCGCAAAACATGTGGCAATGGATATAAATCCCCGTTTATTCACTAATCCGCTCTGGAGCGCGGATATACAGATACGTTTTTACGGTCTCTGCAAAAAAGCCGGGGTGAAAATAGCCCCGGCAAGCGACGCCCATGCTTTGGACGAAATTGGAGATACGCTGAAACTGGCTCCCTGGATTGCCCGGATCGGGCTTGACGACAGTGATTTTATCAACGCCGCGTGGCTCGAAGTTCGTAAAAGGAAAAAATATGAATAGGGAAAATTCCAAAACCGCCGTTCTATATGACCGGGCCTTTGCCGCCTTGGACGGGAATAATGCTTTTGCCCTCATCAGAGAAGCCTTTTCGGTTCTGAAGGATGTCGAATTCCTGTCCGCGGCGGAACTGACGGAAAAACTGGACAGAACGCACTACGGTCTCCTGGTCAATCCCTACGGACCGTATTTCCCCAAGAACGCCTGGAACAAAATAATCGCATTCCTCGAAGACGGCGGAAATTTTTTAAATATCGGCGAATTGCCTTTCCTGAATCCGCTGGTTCAGGATGAAGCCGGCTGGCGGACGGAAGAAAAACAGTTTTGTTATCTGAAAGAATTGTATCTGAATTATTACGCCCGGGTTAAGAAAGATAAAATTTCCTGTTTCGAAGCCGGGGAGGCCGGCTTTTCGGAAATGGCCCGGAAACTCGCCCCGGCGGATTGTTGCTGTCTGCTTACACGGTTCAGCGACAGATATGATATCAGGGACGAGCCCGGTTCTTCCGGTCCCCGGGACGCAGTATTGCAGCCGCTGGTTTACGCTCTGGATGCGGCGAAGAGAATAGTAGCGGCCCCGGTGGTTGCGATTGAAAGGCGCCAGGGGCGTTTCGCCGGGGGAAAATGGGTATTCGTCACTTTGGTTCCGGAGAAGGATTTCTACGCTTCGGCGGCGGGAAAAAACCTGGTAAAATGCCTGGCGGAGTTTGCCGCCGGGAAAGTATTGGAGTTCGAAATCCGTCCCGAGTTCGCAAATTATTATCCGGGAGAAAAACCGCAACTGCTGTTACACTTAAAAAGTTTTTCACCAGTAAACGAAAATTTTACGGCAGAACTGACGATTACCGGGGACGGCGGGAAAATCAGGCGGCGAACCGGTAAAATATCGCCGGGACAGAATCCGTTTTTTTTGCGGATCGATCCGGATATGACGGTTAAACCGGGATTTTACACGGTATCCGCCGTCTTGAAGAACAGCACGGGGATCGTGAAAAAATATCGCACCGGTTTCTGGGGATTCGATCCCGGTTTACTGGAAGCTGGAGAAGCCGTCAGCTGCGGCGAAAATTATTTTGTCAAAGGAGGCCGGCCGTATCCGGTGATCGGGACTACCTATATGTCGAGCGAAAGTCACCGGAAATTCCTGTTTGACCCCAATCCCTATGTATGGGACAAGGATTTCCGGCGGATGAAGGAAGCCGGAATAACCATGGTGCGTACGGGAATTTGGACGGGGATACGCCATATTATGTTTGACGCCGGAGTGGCGGATGAAGCGGTAATGCGCGCGCTTGATGCTTTCCTGATGACCGCCCGTAGATATGATATTACGGTGATCTTCACTTTTTTCACCTTTTTCCCGGAAGCCTGGAATGGCGAGAACCCCTATCTGGACCCGCGCAGCATTCAGGCGCAGAAGGAATACGTTGCAGCGATAGTTCAGAGATACAAAGACGTAAAACAAATAATCTGGGATCTGATAAACGAACCTTGTTTCGGCAATCCCCGGTATCTTTTCAAACTTTATCCCAATTATGACGATTTTGAGAAAAAAGCCTGGCGGGACTGGCTCAGAACCAGACACGGGTCGATCAGCGCATTACAGGCAAAATGGCGCTGTACGCCGACGGAATTCGAAGATTTCACCGAAATCGAGCTGCCTCCGCTTAGCGATTTCGCCGTTCACCGCTTCAATGACCAGTTCATTCACATGGACATAAAGCCCATGCGCGCCGCCGAATACCGGCTTTTTACCCAATACGCTTTCAGTAACTGGGTAAAAACGATGAAAACAACGATCAGGAATTCAGGAAGCAGAGCCTTGATTACCGCGGGTGCCCAGGGGGAACAGGGGCTGGTCGAAGATCCCTGTCCAATGTTTTATGCCGAAAACCTGGATTTCACCTGTGTTCATTCCTGGGTATTGAATGACGATTTGCTTACGGATTCGCTGCTGGCAAAAGTCGCTTCGTGTCCGATGCTGGTACAGGAAACCGGCGTAATGTATCAGGAAAACCCGGACGGTTCCATCAGATACTCGGAAGCTGACGACAGCAGGCTGCTGGAGCGGAAGCTGGCCTACGCTTTCGGCGGCAACGCGGCCGGCGCCGTCCAATGGCAGTGGGAAACGAACGTTTATAAAAAAGTTCACCATGAAACCGGCCTGACCCGCGCTGATTCATCGGAAAAACCGCAGTTGGAAACGCTGCGCCTGGCGGCGGCTTTCATTAAATTTTCAGGCCGGTATTTTAAGGACAAAAAGGACGAAAAAGTGCTCGTCGTCATACCTTCCTCCCAAATGTTCTCAGCCCGGGAAGCCGCAATTAAAGCCGTCCAGAAATGCCTGAGGGTGATCCACCACTATAATCTGACCCCGGCCAGTTGTGTCGGGGAATACAGTCTCTCAAGTATAAAAATTCCTCCCCCCCTGCTCATTCTTCCCGCCGCGAGAACCTTCTCCGCTGCGGCCTGGAAGCAACTGCTTGAACTGGTCAATGCCGGTAGCACGCTGCTGCTTACCGGGTATATCGAAAGCAATGAATACCGGCAACGTGAAGACCGGTTCCACCAATGGGGTATGACAAGCATTTGCCGGCCGGTTGTCCGGGAAGAGTTGGTCACTATCGGGGATAAAGAAATGCGCCTGACCTTTGAACGGGACGGGTTCATATACGCGGACAAGGGGGTGATCGAAGGCCGCGAAACGGAAAACCTCCGGGAAATGTCTCTCGGCAAGGGGAAAATAATTTACTGCACCCATCCGGTTGAAGTCGCGAACGACGCCGAACCCGTGGCCGGATTATATCAATACGCCCTGGAAAGAACTGCGTTGAAACTGGAACCGCCGTTTACCATGAAAAACCCGGATCCGACTGTATTGATCCGCCCCGTAATATTTGGCGACAGCATATTGTACAACGTCATTTCTGAAAACAGCAGGAAAAGGACGGTTGAGTTTGTTGACCAGACGACCCGAACCAAAATAAAATTAACACTTCATCCGCAGCGGAGCGCAATGTTTTTCATAGGACGGCCCAACGGCGAACTGCTGACAGCTTGGGTGCATGATGATTTGCAGGTCGGCAAAATGCGGCTGGCTCCCGGAGGAAACGTCGCGATTGCCGTTTCGGAAAATGAGATTTCATATATGACCGGTACCGGAACCAAAATTTCACTGGTTCCGGATAGCAATAAAAATAAAATAAATCTTCGGACAAAATCTCTTTTTGCCGAAGAAAAATTTCAAAAAAGGAGGAAATTATCATGAAATCCTTATCACTTAGCGCCGGGAAAAATTATGGTTCACATCACATATTTTATTTCTCGCTGATCGAATTGCTCGTGGTGATTGCGATCATAGCCATCCTTGCATCAATGTTGCTGCCGGCTCTCCAAAACGCAAGAAAAAAAGCTATGCAATCCCAGTGTGCCGGAAATTTAAAACAAGTGGGGCTGGCAACAATAATGTATGAGAATGATTTTGACGAATGCATTCCAGCTAATTACAGTCCTCCTCTCTACGAATGGAGCTATTATCTTACGAATGGAAAGTATATTAAGGAAGGCTCCTGTCTTTGTCCTTCTGCCTTGCCAAAGGTGAAAGACTTTCATATGGATAACACCTACGGTAGTTCGAACCGAGATAATTTTTATAAAGTAAACAGAATTGCTACTGACTGGAAATACGCATTTGGTTATGGAAGCCTGAACAATATTATCTTACTGGCTGATAGTGTTTATTATGGAAGCACTACTTCCAAGCATGGCTGGCAAACTGCCTATATTGACGACACATACGGAACTGTCGGTATATTTATGCTTCATATCAGACATGCGGGAGTAGCCAATTCCCTTTTTGCTGACGGCAGGGTAGAACCTTTAACAAAAGGTCAGGTACAAAACTATCGTACTTATTATGGTTATCCTCCTAATGTTTTTCCATAGAGCCAATTTCAAAACTCTCTCACGGCGGTTCGCGACGTTCTCGCAGTGATTGGCTTGCGCCCCATCCGAACCGGAGTTTTGAAATTAGCTTCATAATAAAAAGAATTTTATATTACCGCTCAAATTATTTTTGATTTAAAGAAGGCGATAAGCAATGAAAAGGATTGTCAAAATTATTTGCGATGCAAGGCATGGAAATTGTAAATTGTTTAATTGGGAAAAGCCAACCGGTCAAGTTAAGATTTTATTTTTATTGCTGTCTATTATAATAAGCACAATAAATTGTCCTTTGGTTTTAGGAGAAAATAATCTTATAAAAAATTCGGGATTCGAGACGGAAATGAAAAATTTGCCGTTATCTTGGCAAATAACCGGAAGATATAAAAATAAGGACTCTTATCGAGTAGATAAAAGAATCCGAAAAACCGGAAAAAACAGTCTGAGATTGTACAATAAAACACCTGCTGCAACGGATAAACGCAGCTGGTTAAAAATCAGCCAGGTAATTAATATTGCCGGTGGAGATTATTATGAATTTTCATTTTGGATAAAAGGAAGCGAAATTGTATCAACGGACAATAATGCTTCATATAGAGTGGCTCTTGTCTTTAGCGGGGATAAAGTTGCCAGGCATAAACATTATACTTATAAATTACCTGCAGGAAAAGACGGTTTTGATTGGATGGAAGTTAAAGACAGTTTTTTAGTGCCCCAAGGGATAAATAAACTGGCAGTTGTTATTATGATGGATTCCAGAACTACCAGCGGCAAGGTATGGTTTGATGATTTTTCACTTGTAAATCTCAGCAGGAAAGAAAAAAAAATCATTCAAGTTTATCCATTCAAAACGAGATTTGACGGAGAAATTGCAAGATTAAAAAAGGATATGACCAGAGAAGTTTTTTCCATTAGAGGAACTCCCGAAATAGATGGAATTTTAAATGACCCATGTTGGGAAAAAGCGCAGAAAATAGAACTTTCTTTTATTCCGGGGAAAAGCGGCAAATATGTAAAAGAAAAAACAGTAGTATCTTTATGTAATGATGAAAATAATTTGTATCTGGCTTTCGACTGTTATACTGCTGATCCGTCTAAAATAAAAACAAATTTCAATAAACACGATGCCCCGTTATGGTATGACGATTGTGTGGAAATTTTCATATCCGCTCTTCATAAAAAAGTAACAGCGCATCTCATCGCGAACAATAATGGAACCAAATGGGAGGCGCTCCAGGATGGTTTTAATGATGATACATCCTGGAATCCTGCATGGCTGGTATCCACCTCGACTGCTCCAAAGGCTTGGAAAGCAGAAATATCCATCCCTTTGTCGGAACTGACTTCAGTTCTGGGATCGTTTGATTCCGGATGGTCTGTAAATCTTTGCCGGGAAAATAAAATAAACGGGGAAAACAGCAGTATCTGCTATTCTCCTGAATCTGTAAGTTTTTATCGTCCCGCGGCTTTTGCAAAACTGAAATTTCCGGACAAGGAAAGTGCTCTGCCCAAGGAGGACGGTTTTATAAAAAAATACGATAGGTTGAAAACGCTAGAAGCTATACGTATAAAATCCATTCTGTCGAAGGATAAGAAAATATATAAATTCAAAAATATCTACGATTTCGGAAGCAATACATCCCCGATCTGTGACGGATTTTTGCAGGTTACCCCGAAAACAAAATATTCTTCCTCCCTTGGCTATGGATGGATTACGGAAAAGAATATGTCAGCAGTCGATAGAGAAGCAGACCCCAAAACAGGATCGCCCAATAAGCTGACCTGTGACTTCATAGAAAGCAAATTTAACGCTTCGTTCAGAATCAATGTACCGGATGGAGAATATATAGTGTACGTAATTTGCGGTGATACAAAACTGCCGGCGCCGACATTCGAAATATATTCAGATCATGATAAGATTGGTGATATTGCCGTGGGCGGACGTTATAATTTTCAGCCGTTTTCATTTCCGGTAACGGTTTCGAACAACAGACTTTTACTTAGTTTTACCGGTAAGTACGGATGGTTAATAAACGCCCTGGTTGTATATCCCAAGAAGGACTTTCTTCAGGCTCAAAAAGAATTGAATAACCTGGAAAGAGAAATATACCTTGGCCCGGTCAATTATATAATGAGATTCGTCAAATATGAACATAATGAAACTAATCATACCGCTGAGATTAAAAATTTATATCATACTGATTATGTGGTGTTCTCCCGTATCTATCTTGACGATGTTTTTCCCAATACTGTTCCTCTGAAAAAAGAGGTGACAAATGAACTTTACACATTTGCTTCTCCCGGCGAATATGAACCGGTTACTTTTTCTTTATTGCCTCTGAAAGATTTAAAGAATGTCAAAATAGATATAAGTGAGCTTACCGGCAGGGATGGGGAAAAAATTATAAATAAGAAAAATATTAAACTTCGCGAAGTGAAATACGGTTATTGGAATGTCCTTCATTCTAAACCGCAGACCTACATGCTGTACCCCCGTATATTGGCAAATTATATTCCAGCAGGGATTGATAAACATAAAACCACCCGATTTTGGATTTCAATAAAAATCCCCAAAGATTCCGCAGCGGGTGATTATTCGGGGAAAATAACCATTTGTCCTGAAAACTCTTTTAAAACTACTTTGAAGCTGAGGTTAAAAGTTCTCCCCATTAATTTAATCGAGTTAAAAACTCCTTTTTTTAATATGTGTTACCATCTTCCGTTGAACTGCCCCCGGAGAGGCGTAGATGGATGGAAACTTATAGAAAATGATTTGACTGATATGAAGGAACATAATATGAATTCAGTATGTTTATTTATTATCAGACAAAACGCCTGGCCTGAATTTGGGCAAATTAAAAAATCACTCAATGTCGAAACGATCTTAAAATTTTTGAGATTATGCAAAAAAACCGGGTTGACAGGACCGGTTATTTTTAATGTTTGTCCATATTTTCCATGGGATCCGCAACAATCGCCTGAAATAATGACTTTGAATCCTGAAAAATGGCATTTTGTGGTTAATGCTCTCAATGAATTGAATAAGAAAATACATACGGAGTCTCTACCTGAAATATGGTGCTATTTGGATGAGCCGTATAAACCTGAGAGAAAAGCTAATTATACTGCTGTTATTAGATTTTTAAAGCAAAATTGCCCGCAAATCAAAACTTTCGTTACCACAGCCAAAAGGTTTGTTGCAGGCATTGATGTTTTATGTCCGGGACCAACGGATCTGTCCAGAGAGTTAGGATTAAATTCCAATTATATTTATGACATGAAAAAACGCGGTAACCCGGTTTGGACCTACAACGCCGCATGTTATTCATTTTCGTCGGTTTGTGACAAATTTGGAATAGGTTTTTTGACCTGGCGCTGGGGAGTAGAGGGCCAGATGACTTTTACCTATCAGTTGTACTATTATCACAAAAATCCATACAATCCTCTTGATAATTCTGTGCCTCAATATGGCCATACTTTTCCCGGTGCAGATGAATCTGTTCCGACTATTACCTGGGAAGTGATAAGAGAAGGAATTGATGATCTGAGATATATTAAAACTCTGGAAAAACATATTGAATCAGCCCAAAAAGCGGGTCATGAAAAATCTAAGGCGGTTATTGGGGCTAAAGAAGTTTTAAAACAGCTGAAAGCAGATGTCCCTCTGGATATCAGCAAATTCCTGATTAAGAATTCGGTTGGAGTCCCTGTTTATGATGTCATCCTTTCTGCCGAAAAACAGAAGTTTTACCGTAAAAAAATCGCGGACGCTATAATTGAACTGAAAAAGGAAATGAGAAAATGAGTATATAAAAATATATTTTTAACCATGCGGATGGATAAATAATTCCCGGGGATCAGGCAAATCCATCCATTACCGTAACAACCAGGGCAATTAAAAAAAATTCTGAAATGAGAATATAAGGGAGATAAAAATGAAAATAAGAAGAGGTCTTGAAGTACTGAATAAACAGGATTGTGAAAAGATTTATTCTAATGCTTTAAACATTTTGGAAGAAATCGGGGTAAGAGTCGAAGATGTCCGGGTATTGAAGGAGATGAAACGATATGGTAATGTAAATGATAATATTATAAGATTTTCCAGGCGGAAGATTGAAAAAGTACTTGAGAACGCGAGGAACGAATATAAAAATAATATCACCTTAGTGGACATTGAAAATTACAGGAAACCAGCAAAAATAATAAAAGGCCTGGGGTACAGCACTACTCAAGCAATAGATATAGATAACCATTTAATTCGTTCAGCGACAAAGAAGGATTTAGATGAAGCCTGTATTATCGGTGATTTTCTGGATGAAATAAAAATCGTTCCCCCCTTATTTTTCCCGCAGGAAGGAAACCTGAAAATTTACCCGCTTGATGCTTTGAAAATACTGTTGAAACGGGTTGCGCTGGAAAAATGTCATTACTCTATTTGTGAAGAAGGACTTGCCGTTTCACTGCGTGAAATCTTCACAATAGTATATGGAAATTCAAAGCCTTTGGATGAAACAATTTCAAAACGGTTTATTCCACATCGTTTTGTAATGAGTCCGTTGCGGCTTGATGAAGAATCAATGCGGCTGGCATTGGAATATTATGATGCCGGGTTTCCTGTAGTTTTACTTTCAAGTATGGTAATGCCGGGAGCTTCAGGCCCGGTTACCCTTGCCGGGGCATATTCTCTCGGGCTTGCGGAAAAGATAGTTTGTATGTGTTTCAACGAAATATATTCAAGAGGCCGAATGCAGGTGACTCCCGGAAATGGCGGTTATACTTTTATTGATCAGCGCAATGGCACTAACTGTTATTCCGGTCCTGATTCCCTTTTATCCATGATAGCAAATGCCGAAATCAATAATTATCTTGATTTTCCGGTAATGCAAGTAGGAAGTAATAAAACTGATTTTTGTATACCGAATTTTCAAGCCGGGGCAGAAAAAATGATGCATACTCTTGCCTATGTTTTTACCGGCATTTCCGTATATTCCCAGGTAGGAACACTTGGTCCCGGGAATCTTACGGGAAGTCTGGAGCAGATATTTATGGATTTGGAAATGGTAAATATGATCAATTTCTTCCTTGAAGGACTTAATGTAAATGAGGAAACCCTGGCATTCAATATTATAAAGGAAGTCGGGATAGGAGGAGATTATATGGCAACGGAACATACGGTTGAACATTTTAAAAACTCACTGTGGTTGCCAGACATTTTTCGCAGAATAAATCCAATCGCCTGTGAATACGGCAAAAAGGACCTGGTCATTGAAAGCGCCAGGGAAAAAGTAAAAAAAGTTTTAAGTTCACATGATCCTTGCTACCTTTCAAAAGAGCAGGAAAATGAAATTTCAAATGTCATTAAAAGAGCAGAATCAATTTTTGCATAAAAATAAGTGACATTTTAAAAATGAACAGGAAATGGACATACCGGCTCAGCATTGATGATAATATATTATTCTTAATGGACATTGCCCAAAATAATTATGAAACATTATTTGCGCAGCCCTATTTGAACTTTTGGCAAAAAATGCATGAGCAATATGGTCTGAAAGTTCAATTTAATATTCATGGCCGCGGGAAAGATTTTTCCATTGAAGAAATACCCGATAAGTATAAAATGGAATGGAAAGAAAATTCTGACTGGCTTAAACTTGCCTTTCATCAGTTTGAAGAACCTGACAGTCCCTTTTGTTACCGGGATTCATCCTCCGCAAAGGCCGAAAATGATTATTTATTTGTGAAAAAAGGAATTGAAAGATTTGCCGGTATAGAAAATCATTCTCCCTTCACCACTATTCATCATGCCAGCGGCGGCAAACAAATTTGCAGAACCTGGCGGGAATGTGGAATCCGCGGATTGGGAGGGGGAACCTGGATCGGAGCCGGCGGCAATCGGGAAAAAGGATATTATCTGAATGATGACCAGATAGAGGAAATTGCAGCCCGCGGTTTTTGCAAGGATGAGGAGACCGGGTTATATTTTTTCTGTTTTGATGTCGTTCTTCACCGAAAAGGCCTTTCTCCTGAAGACTTGGTAAAAGTAATTAAAAATGTACTGAATGCTCCCAGCCACTGGCCGCACCTGGAGATAACATTCGAAGAGTGGGCTTTTGAACCTTCCTCAACCGGGTATGTTCCTGACGCAAAAGAAAGAGTGGAAGCAATTCTCAAGTTTTTTAAGCAGCAGCAGATCCGCCCAGTTTTTATGGAGGAAATATTATGATCACGGAACTGGGCACAGTAAAACTTAAAACCGGCGAGAATCTGTCAGTAAAATGCGTTGAACCACCGGAAGCGGTATATAATGAAAAATTAAGGCGGTTTCTGGAACACAAAGGTGATTCCTCCATGAGGGACATCTGTGAAAGGCTTAATGGAAACTATACGGAATTTTGTATCGATAAATATTTTACAGGTGAAATAGCGGGAAATATTGCCGCCCAAATGTGGTATGGCATTTCCTTAAAAACGGGGATGGGTAATTTCGGACATGTCTATACCGAACCGGAACACAGAAAGAAGGGTATAGTCAATGAATTAATGGGATTTCTCATCGAGGACTTTCAAAACAGCCCCGGGAAAGCATTGTTCTGCGGAACCGGTTCGCCATGGATCGCTGATATTTATAGAAAATACGGGTTTCAACTGATAAAACAGGGGGCCGACTATGGTCCGATGGTTTTAACCAAACAGAATTACGCCGAAAATTTCAATGAATTAGAAAAAAAATACTTTGCCCCTGATTTAAGTTTTACCGTCAGGATTGCCGATCCCGGAGACCAATTTGACTGCGATAAAGTTCTCGGCTATTCAAAGGGAATAAGAGAACTTGCGTCTCCCAGAATTTTTCTATCTGCCCAGATCCCAACTTTTATGGAGGCGATGTTCAGGGTAAAAGATAAAAAAGGACTGGTAACCGTCGCTGAGACCAGCATCGGAAGTATTGTCGGCTGGAGCTTTGTTTTAAACCTGGGGTCTCCGGATGAGCAGGAGGCGAAAGTGTTTGATTTCATGATCCATCCTAATTATTCAAAGCAGGCAGAGCAGTTTATCAAACAGTCTACTCAGCTGGCAATTGATAGGGGAATTACTAAAATATATTCTTATGTCTGTTCAAATGAAAGCAAAAAGATCAAAAATTTATTGGGTGCGGGGTTTATAGAGGTTGCCCGCATACATAATTACTGTATGCGGGGTAATAAGAATTGCGACTTGCTGATTTTTTCTGCTGATTCGGGGAATTATAATTGTAAAAAGATGAAAGTCGCTGAAATTTAGCGAGGAATAATATATGTCCCGGCGAAATATTTTACCCTCTCCAGCAAGTCAAATGAAAATGATCGAATACGATTTTTTATTCGTTGTTGGTATATAACCAGGAATTTTTCACAAATTTTTAAAATGAATTGAGAAGAGAAAAAAATGAAGACTGCAAAATTTGAAAGCCGTTTGAAAAAAGATGAAAATTTATTACCCGATTGGACTGCGCCGGAAAATTTGCGGTGGGCCTGGTGGGGGTGGGAGCCGTTAATGCACCGTTGTCGCGCCGGGGGGCACAAAATTGCCTACTTAGGGAATTCACAGTGGGCAAAACAATGGCATGACAGAATTTTTTCAGAAGCAACTGTACGGCAAATGAAGAAACTTGGAATCAATTTTGCCGTAACGCATTTTTTTAAGGGCATGGGATTGGAATCAGAAAAAGCGGAGATGCTTCAGACGAAACAATTTGTCGAGCTCTGTCACAAGCATGGGATCAAGGTGGCAGGGTACACCCAATTCGGCTCGTTATATTATGAGCTTTTCCTGAAAGAACAACCGAATGCTGCAGCGTGGATAACCCGGCAAAGAAACGGTGATTTCATAAACTACGCGGGTAATGTATATTATCGCTGGAAACCCTGTGTGAATAGCCGTGAATTTAAAAATTATCTGAAACAAGTTATTACTTACGGTGCGGAGGAAATAGGTTTAGATGCTTTTCATTTTGACAATGCTGATGCAAAACCATGTTATTGTGAAAACTGCCGGGGGCTTTTTCGGGACTATCTGAAGAAAAAAATAAATGATGAAAGGCGTCTTGGATTCCTTGACTTTAACCATATAGAACTGCCCCTTTATGATGAAAACTGCGCTCGTATTGATGATCCGCTTTATCAGGAATGGATTTGTTTTCGTGTCGAATCCTTGACAAATGCCTGGCGTGAATTGTATTTGCACATAAAAAAGATAAATCCCGACTTGGGTATGATTACCAATCCGAGTTTCCCGCGGGCTTTCGGCTGGGCAAATGACCGAAGTTTTCATCCGCGTGCCGCAGGAAAATATACAGACATGATGTGGGCCGAAAACAGTAATTTCCCCACGGTTGCGGGAGATAAACACATAAGCCAAATTCGCGCATATAAAATCGGCAGAGCCTGTGGATATCGGGTCATTTCAACCTCCTGGAAGCATCATGACAGAAATGGTGATTTGCGTTGTCCAATAAGTGGGCGCGAAGTCCAATTATGCCTGGCTGAGGATGCTGCATTTGGTGGAACGATCGGAACAACTTGGGCTCTCCGTACCACAATAGGAAAGAAAATAGTTATAGATAATCAAGAATTGGCAGATTCCTTTGAAACGTATATCAAGTTCTTAGATCGAAATCGCGATTTATATACAAAAGCTGAGACCGATTCAAAAGTAGCTATTCTGCATTCATTTGAATCATTTGCTTATCGTACGTCAGAATCTTCTGCATTATTTACCGGCATGGAACAAATTCTTATTTCCGGCAGCATTCCGTATGAGGTAATATTCGAGGAAGATATTATTAAAGTTAAGCAATACCGGCTTTTGATAGTTGCCGGACAGGAATGTCTTTCCGATAAAACAATTCAGGCAATTCAGAGATTTGTCCGTGCCGGAGGAAAGGTTTTTGTCATTGGAGAAAGTGGGGCATGTGATGAAAAAGGGCTGACACGCGAAATAAATCCTCTGGCTGCCGTTGAAGATGGGGAAAATGTAGTCTCTGAAAGGAATGCAAATTCGAATATATTCGTAAAAGATGCGGTACAACATGCCCTTAAGCTTTCCCCGGGAGCCATGAAGGTACTTCGCAAGATTCGAAAAATGCTGAAAGCTGAGGATATTCCATTCTCCGTTTTGGCGCCACCGGGAGTCTTTGTTAACTGGACAAAATTACCAGACCACCGGAATGTCTTGCATCTTATTAATTATGACAATGAAAAAGCCGCAGTAAAAGTTTCCCTTTCTTTTATACCTGAAATTTGTGTTGGGCGGAAATATTCATTTCTTATGCCGGAAAAAGAATTGATGGCAAGTGGAAAATTGCCGGTTAAGTTAGAAATTAATGGGTTGACCACCTATGGCGTGGTAGTAATAGAATCTGAATATTACGCTTAATAAAAAAGAAACGGGAATATCAGCATGAAGGTTATTGCTCATAAATTAAGGGAAATTAAAAAACCGGTAGATAAACCGCTTTCGACTTTGGGGTACCATGACTTTACATCAAATGAGGATTGGCGGCGAAATTTAATCTCCTTTACCTCTCTCCTTTACCATTCTGTAAGGAGAACTATCGTTTGTGGACTTACTGCTTTTGATACGGACCTCATGTATGAATTTGACTTGCAACGTAAAACGTTTCAATGTTTGGGGTACCCAAAAGTCAGCGAAAAATTCGAGATAAAAATCCATCGTTCTTTGCACCTGCTAAAAGATGGGCGGGTTGTTGGGGCTACTGCATGTCTACATCGCGAAGACCAACGTAAAGAGGGGACCGGAGGTCGGATTTTTATCTATGATCCGAAAGATAAAATATATGACTTTCTTGGTATCCCGGTCCCGTATGATTATATTCAAACCATCACTGTAGACGAAATGCGCGGCTTAATTTATGGCTTTACCTATCCGGTATTCAATTTTTTTGTCTTCGACATGGTAGCCCGCAAAAACCGACGGGTCGATTATATGGGAAGCATCCCTCATATTGTCGCTCTTGACGACAACGGCTGCTACTGGGCTACTTGGAATAATCGAACCCACTACTTATTTAAGAGCTTATCAACTAATAATTCTATAGTTTTGGATAGATTGCCATTATCTTATTCATGGTAATCATCGTAGCGGCCAAATAGAGAAACCCGTTGTATGCACAGGCCGTTTTCTCGTAACGAACA
>JAQULZ010000010.1 GCA_028718375.1 Victivallaceae bacterium
GCATTTGACCGTGAGAATTACTCGCAAATTGCTGGCTCATACGGTAAACTGTTACTTGAGTTACCAAGCTGGCAATACAATTTTACAATTTGAAAAAATTATGCCGTGAAAAACTTGCACACGGCGTCTTGAATATGATTGACTAAAACCTCTCTCATTTCACAGTTGAAATATTCAGCGGGGTCAGCTTTTCCCGTTTTTGCTTTGAATATCTTTAACGCCGGAGGCGTCCACCAGGCGTCTTTAGGTGTTTTGTCCGGCCTTTTTTTCGCTAATGCCCGAATAACTCGTTCTCGTCTGTTCATTTTAAGATAATAGCCTTTGGGTTGTCCTCAGAAGTTGTTTTCCCTGAATTTTTTTTTAGTACAGATTCAAGAAATTTAAAAATCAACGATAGTGTAATTTTTAACCGCCTGAGTTAAT
The DNA here is from genome assembly GCA_028718375.1 of Victivallaceae bacterium. Lineage (GTDB taxonomy): Bacteria > Verrucomicrobiota > Lentisphaeria > Victivallales > Victivallaceae > JAHOYW01. Next base: position 424 of record JAQULZ010000010.1, read on the forward strand.
GAAGAATTACGTAGATCTTCTTCATTTGACAGCTTACAATGGCCATCAATATACCAACAGGTAGTTCTATTTTTATGCCGCATATGAATTCCCCCCATTTCTCCTCCCAGCACTATAGGGGATTTAAAGTAATACAACTGGATACGATCCCGAAGTGCTATGGTATCTGCGTACAAAATAAACAGGGAAGGATCGACAACCCTGGAAATTTTTATATAGGTTATATTATAAGTACTCCAGGAAGGCTGTTTGCAATTAGCGTCTATTGAACAACATCTGGTTCCATAAGTATACCACCTTCTGTTTTTTGTCGGACTGATGAATTGGTTATTATATTTAAAAGGATGACAAGACGGACACACTAATATTTCCTGATTTGACAGGTAGCCTCCGTAAGAAAGGAATTCGTGCCATACCGTAGTGCTATCAAGTATTCCTCCTGGATATTGAGCATTACCCAGCCATCCGTCAAAATCGTTTAAATATTGAAGAGCGGCTAAGCCGCACTGTTTTAAATTACTGACACATACGGTTTGTTTTGCTGTATCTCTTGCCTGCTGGAGAGCAGGGAGAAGGAGAGAAGCAAGAATAGCTATGATCGCTATCACTATGAGGAGTTCGATAAGGGTAAAACTCAATTTCTTTGCGGCTTTTCTTTTTCTGTTTTTCATTTTGAGTCCCTCCTGGGTTTTTTGGTTAAAATTCATGGAAATCAAAATTATTGATTTTGGCGGCCATCGCCAGTTCGGGGCGGACATCGCCGTCAACCACCGCGAAATGCTGAGTGGTGCCGATTTTTATGACCTTTTCAAAAAGTTCCGTAACCGGCATTTCCGGCCGGAAATCAGCATGGGAATAACTGCACAAGGTATGCCGGCCCGGCACCGCCTCGGCGGTAAAGCAAACCAGCTTGTAACTGCCGTCAACCTCGGAAAAGTGCGCCAAAGTTTTAAGTCCGGACGGAATCCGGTACCAGGCGAACGGCGCTCCGGCATATTTGAATGAACTTTTTGCAAAACGCACGTCGCGCGATATTCGGACCTGATTGCGATAACGCTCATCGGTATAATCATGGGGGCCGGCGTGTCCGGCCGCAAAAGTATTGGCGGCTTTTTCCAGGTAAAACGGCTCGACGAAGCTGATATGTTTTCCGGTTAACTGTTTGAGGATATAGACTATAGTCCCCGCCCCGAGATCGCCTTCCGGCACCAGTACGGCGTGGTGTTTATTAAAGGACGGCGGATAGAAACCCGGACGCAGCCCGATGGTACGGAAAAGTTCATGATCAACATCATTCAGGATCAAGGCGTCAAGCTCAAATTCATCGCGCAGCGCCGCCAGCGCGAGCGATGCCCGTACCGATTCCAGGAAAAGCCGTTCATCAACATCATTTTCCACCGGATACAAGCTGGACAATTCGTCCATATACGCCTTGGCGGCGGTGTCGCTGACTTGAGCGGTGGTCGCTTTCAGGGTGGCGTAGCTGATGAATTTCAGTTCGGGGCCGATCCGGGTAAACATCTGGTAAGGATCAATATAAGTTGACCACATCAATTCATTGTAGTTGGGCAGCAGGCCGAATTTTGCCTGGCGCAGCCGGGTTCTGGTCATGGCGGCAAGCGCGAACGCCCGAAGCCGGTCTTGCGCGGCGTTGAAATCATCGACGACTACTTCGAATTTCCGGTTGAGGCGCGGGATCGAGCCGGAACCTTCCAGGCCGCCGACCAGGCCGCCCTGCGCCAGGAATTCGATAAAGTCATTTTCGTCGCGGGTATCAGCATAAGGCATTTTATCCGCTGCCGGAAGATACAGCAGCAGCGGAATATCATACATATCGCGCAGGAATCTTATCCAGGCGGAATCTTCGCTCCAGGACAGGAACGAACAAATCACGCCGTCCACCTGCCGCGTCCGGAAAAAAACGATGGCTTGTGCAATATCTTCTCCGGAGTAGACAATCCGGTCAAATACGGGTTCGGCAATCCCGGCCAACTGGCTGATGAAATCATTCATGAATTTCATTTTCCGGGTTTCGTAATCGCCGCTTTTACAGCCGACGCCAAGCTTGCGAAAGCGCCGGCACCCGATTAACAGAATTCCAAGTCGAGGTCTGAGTGGTCCGTCGTCCATTTTTTCCGGCCCTTATTTGTCTTTCCTGATCATTTCATGGGTTCTTACAATATATTCTTCGGCTCGTTCCATGTTTTCCAATGCCAGATTAATTATGAGAAAGTCGATTATATAGTACTGGGCAATCCGGGATGTCATGGGGCCCAGCCGGAAAATTTTTTCATCGGATGCGGTGAGCAGGGTTACATCGGCAAGCCCGGTCAGCCTGGAATTAGGATAATTGGTTATCGCAATAACCGGGACGCCTTTTTTCCCGGCTATTGCGGCCAGGCCGCAGACGCTTGCAGTTTCGCCGCTGAAGGAAATAGCCAGGATTGCATCATCAGGGTTGCACAGCCCCATGAATATTTTTGAAAATTCGGCGTCCTGATGAAATATCGCATTGAAGCCCAGGCGCATCAGTTTTATTTCAATGTCTTCGGCGACAATGCCGGAGTTGCCGGAGGCAAACAGATATATTTTAGTCGCCCGGGACAATATCTGCACCGCCTGCTTTATTGTTTCCTCCTCCAAGTGGCCGAGGGTGTCGTGCAGTGCTTTCAGATTGTTATCCAAAAAATTCCGCTTCAGCTTGAGGAAGGAGTATTCGGGAGAAAATTCCTTGTCGGCAATGTCGAGCCGGACCGGCAGGAATCCGGTAGCAATGGACATTTTGAATTCCGAAAACCCGGAATAGCCGATTTTCTGACAAAACCGGATTATCAACGCGTCGTCACAGTTACAATCGCCGGCAATATCCTTAACTTTATGGCGAATGATCTTTTCCGGGTTTGCCAGGATGTAATCCGCAATATCCTTGTATTTTCCGGTCAGTTCGGGATATAGCCGTTTTATCTGTAAAATACATTTAGGCGTGATATTCATCAATAATGCCTCGTTTTGTCATTTTAATTGAATCATATTATATATTATAGTCATTAAAAATGAAATATCAAGTTTATCCGATAATTTATTTATAAAAAAATCTGTGACAACACAGGATAACATTGCGCAAGGTACTTGTTATGGCCGGAAGCCCGGCGAAAGTCCGTACGCTTGGCGTAAATTTCTTAACTCAGGAGATGCTGCTAAAATATTCACAAATCTGCTGGAAGGCTTTAGTTTTCTATAATCTGGGTAATCTTGAATTATCTGATTTTATACTAATTTGACATCGGCAGAATTAGCGATACTCGACGTTGTTGAGCTACCCTGCCGACCCGTCCGGAAGTTGGACACCAAATTATTCGGGAATACGTGTATGCCTATTTCGCCCCAGGATGGTGCCAGTGCCTGTTTAATTCTTCCTTATTAGTCGATACTGAAAAAGTCTATTTTGTTTCATAATCGAGGCAGTGAAGCTGACGCGTACCGGCGTACGCGAAGCTGAAACTAACGAAGAGTATGGACAAAAGAGACTGTAACCGTTTAACTGTACCGTAAAGATTTTTAAAGCAATTTTTACGGAAAATATAAGAATAAGCGGAAAAGCCGGCAATAAAAAACCGGGGGTTGATAAAATAAATTACTCAACCCTAAGTCGTTAAAGGGTTTTTCAGTATCGACTTATTAGAATTGATTTATTTTTTTCTCGCCTGGAAATTATCTGTTTATTTTGGCTTCCGATTTTATCGTTCTGTATCCTGTTCAAACAGCGCGCATCAGAAGTTGGGGTCTCGAACTCCCGAACAGATAGAAAACTAATATTTTCCGCAATAAAAAAAGAAACGGTATTTTAAGCTGTCTCCAAGAAACTGTCTAAAATACCGTAAGCATATCAAATGGTGGCAAGGACCAGAATCGAACTGGTGACACAAGGATTTTCAGTCCTCTGCTCTACCGACTGAGCTACCTCGCCACTTACCGGTACCACCGACATGAGGCTTTAATAAACATGAAAATTGCCATTATACAAGCTGAGAATATTAAAAAAGATAAAAATTTTTCGACGATAGCAATCAGTCCAAAATGGATTATAGTTAATAATCGTTCCAAGTAATTGAAGTTTGACTAATGAGTACCGGAAATGAAATTCGTTATCGCTCCCGATTCGTACAAAGGCTGTTTGCGCAGCATTGAAATTTGTGAATACCTCGCAACCGGCATCCGGCAGGTCATCCCGGACGCGGAAATAGAAAAACTGCCGCTGGCCGACGGCGGTGAAGGCACGGTCGAAGCCATCGTCTTTTCCACCGGCGGCGAATTCCGTAAACTCAAAGTGCAGGGCCCATTGGAAGGACAAGTTGAGGCAGTTTACGGGATTGCCGGCAATTCCGGGGTTGCCGTCATGGAAATGGCTGCCGCCAGCGGCATTGAATTGCTTTCGCGGGAACAACTCAATCCTTTGAAAACCACCACCTACGGGACCGGCGAATTATTGCGGGAAATTATCAAAAACGGCGCTCGCGAGATCATTATCGGCATTGGCGGCAGTGCTACGGTTGACGGCGGCTCCGGCATGGCTCAGGCCCTGGGATACCGGTTTCTTGATAAAAATGGGATTGAATTAAAAATACCGCTCGGCGGCGGAGATTTACACCGGATCGCAGCGATCGATGCCGGAAATGTTTTACCGGAGCTGAGAGAGTGCCGGATCAGGATCGCCAGCGATGTTACTAATCCGTTGACTGGCCCGAACGGGGCGGCGCCGGTCTTCGGCCCGCAAAAAGGCGCTACCGCGGCCATGGTGGCAGAACTTGATGAAAACCTCGATCATTACGCCGCTGAAATTATCGCCGCCGGTTTTGCAAAAGACTGCGAACAACCCGGTGATGGCGCCGCCGGCGGTCTGGGTTTCGGTTTACGCGCCCTGGGCGGCGCGCAGCCGGTTTCCGGCGCGGAACTGATAATGGAAATTGCCGGTTTGAAATCGAAACTGATCGGGGCGGACGTTTTAATTACCGGGGAGGGCTGTACGGATTTCCAGACCGCCCACGGCAAACTTTGCGCGGTGGTCGCCCAGGCCGCCGCCGACGCCAAAGTCCCCGCAGTGCTGGTTTCCGGGGCCTTAACGGGAGATTTGCGGGGATTGTCGGATTTGTTTACCGCGATGTTCAGTACTGCCGTCCGCCCGTGCAGTCTGAAAGACGCCATTGCCCAAACGCCCGTTAATCTCGTTCGCCTGGGACGCAATATCGCCGGACTTATGCATCTTGGAAGCTGCTGAAGAGAGTCTTACTTCAGGATGATCCGCTTGATATTTTTCTTGCCGGCCTTGAGGATGACGAAGCCGCCGGTGAAAAAATCTGGGGTGATATTTACCTCGACGCCATTGACGCGTTCGTCATTAATATATGCCCCGCCCCCCTCCAGCAGCCGGCGGGCTTCGCCGTTAGACCGGCACAAACCGGCAACCGTGAATAATTTGACTACCCACATGCCGTCGCCCGCAAAATCTGCGGCCGGGAGTTCGACGGTCGGCAAATCGGCTAACTGGTCATCCTTTTCCGTCCGGATGGCGTGAATGGAACTGGAAGTTTTCAACTTATTTTTCGGGTCGGCGAAACCAAATTTGCTGCCGGCGGTCAGATACGCTTTACGCGCTTCCGCTTCACCATGCGCCAATCTGGTAGCTTCGTAAGCCAGAATTTCTTTCGCCCGGTTGATGGCGGGAGCTTCCAAGGCCGCCAAATCGCCAATTTCGGAGACGGGCAGGGGGGTAAAATAACTTAGCAGATTCCGTACCTGGCTGTCATCAGAATTTCGCCAGAACTGATAATAATCAAATACGGAAGTTCGGTTTACGTCCAGCCAGACATTGTTGCCGCCGGCGGTTTTTCCGAATTTCTGGCCGTTTCCGTCCAGCAGCAGCGGAAAAGTCGTACAGAACACTTCATTGCCGGTCATCCGTCGGGTCAAATCCACCCCCGCTACCATATTGCCCCACTGATCCTGACCGCCGAACTGCATCCGGCAGTTGAAATCGCGGTTTAAAATGTAAAAGTCATAAGCCTGTAAGATCGAATAATTGAATTCCAGAAAAGTCAGGCCGTCTTCCAGCCGGGCCCGGACGGATTCCTGGGCCAGCATCCGGTTAACGCTGAATTTCGAACCGATATCGCGCAAAAAATCAATATAATTCAATTCATTGAGCCAGCCGAAATTATTGACGAAATGCGCTTCCCCGGCCTCCACGGAAATGAACCGTCCGAGCTGGCGGCGCAGAGCTTCGGCATTAGCGGCGATTTCTTTTTTATCCAGAATCGGGCGAGCGGTCTGTTTGCCGGACGGGTCGCCGATCTGGGCGGTGCCGCCGCCGACCAGAACGATCGGCACATGCCCGGCCTGCTGCAATAACCGCATTGCCATGATCGGGAGTAAATGTCCCACATGCAGGCTGCTGCCGGTAGGATCGAAGCCTACGTAAAAAGTTATTTTTTCATTTTCCAATAACTTCCTGGTAGCGGCTGCGTCGGTTTCCTGATAAATAAAACCGCGATCTTTCAGTTCCCGATAAATGCTCATGCTGTTTTTCCATTGTTTTTCAATTAAATACAAAAATGCAATATAGCCTGGAAAACCGTAATTGCACATTTTTTACCAGCGAAATGACAAAAAATCGACAGGTAAAGCAGGGGAGGGGGGCTAGGGAGTTGCTTCTTCCCAGGCCGCCATCCGGTCGGTATAATAAGTCATTTTGGAAGCATCGAAAAATCTGACCCCGCCGCCATGGCCGTCAACAAACAATACGACCGAATTTCCGTGGCGCGGCTGGGTCGAAGCCGTATCCTGGCTGTAATTATCCTGATCCGAATCCGTAACATTGAACATTTCGGTATCGGTTTCTTCAACCAGAACGAGGGTAGACAGGCCGACAGAAGCCTTGGAAAACTGTGATTCATGCCAACTGCCGCGGTCTCCGGTTGTGGCGATAATCTCATTGCAGTTCAAAGAATAGGAAAACTCTCTCCGGTTATCTTTAGAGCATTTGAATACTTTTTTCTGAGCATTGGCCGCAACCCGCAGTTTATTGGTCCAGCCGCCAGTTTCGTCCTCCCAGGCCGGGTCTCCCTCCGCCATCGGATAGTAACCGTCGAAATCCGGCGTATACTGAGTCAGATATAGAGATATCTGATGCATATTGCTGAGACAGTCGGTTTCAGCGGCTTTCAGGCGCGCCTTATTCAGCGACGGCAACAGCAATCCCGCCAGGACAGCAATAATCACTATCACCACGAGCAATTCAATTAGGGTAAAAATTCCAATCTGCTTTTTCATTACTTCTTTAAATACCTTGATAAAACTCAAACTATATAATAATATTCCCGCCAGCAATTTGCAACCGAAATATTGCTTATTTATAGATTTTTATCCGGTGTTTCTGGAGGGCGGCGGAATAATTTTGAAGGTTGTTCTGCCAAGTTTTTACAATAGTTTGGAAACTGTACCCCTGTTGCAGAAGCCGGCGGACTTCAGCGGTGCCCATGGCTTTGTCAAAACCCTCGATCCGGTCCCGGCGCCATTTGAATTCCGGGCAATAGTGCTGCAAATAATGCAATATGGCGACCGTGCAGGTGGTAGGTTTGAAGACAGAAACATCGGTGACGTGAAGCTGTACCCCGTTGGTTTTCTGTCCTTTGAACAGTCCGAAGGAAGGCGTAAAATGAATCTCGCGAAAGCGAATACCGGTCAGCCCCAGCCGGTTCAGGCTGCGGGTCATATGAGCGGCGTCGATTCCCGGCGCGGCGACCACCTGGAAGGGGAGGGTATAACCGATGCCGATCCCGACCGTTCCCAAAGTCCCGATCGCCCCGGTAACCGCATAGCAGCATGCGGATTCCGGCGACGGGATTTGCGGAGAGGTAGGCACCCAGGGCAAACCGGTCTGCCGCCAGCTCATACCGCGGCGGTAATTCATCATCGGAACCACATAAAGCTGACATTTGAGGCCGATAACCCGTTTGAAATAAAGTGCGAGTTCACCTACGGTCAGACCATAGACATAAGGAATGGGATACAGGCCGATAAACGATCGATAACGGTTTTCCATTATCGGCCCGTCGATCTGAACGGCGCCGAGCGGATTGGGGACATCCAGAACCATTACCGGTTTTCCGGCGAGTCCGGCCGCACTCATGCATTCGGCCAGATGCCAGATGTAAGTATAGGAACGGCAACCGATATCCTGGATGCTGTAGATCAGCATGTCAACCTTGTCCAGCGAACCGGGGGGAGGGCGGTGATCCCTGCCGCCGTAAAGTGAATAGACCGGCAGGCCGGTTCCCCGATCATAGGTACATTGAAAATCCTGCCCGGCGGGAATGTCGCCGCGAATGCCGTGTTCCGGCGCGAATAACGCCACCAGATTGACCGCAGGATTGGCTTTAAGCAGATCGGCGGTAGAGCGTAAATGCGCATCGACGCCGGTCGGATTGGTAATCAGCCCGACCCGTTTGCCCTTGACGATCCCGGTATATTTGTGAAGAAACACTTCCAGGCCGTTGTAAACGCGGGCATTAACCTGGAGCGTAAGGGCTGAACTTAAAAAAGCCAGGATTACTCCAAGCCGTCCGCGGCGTCCGTTATTTTTCATTTTTTTGACTTTTGGCATTCGCGACTCCGGATAAACAATGAAAATTTCGATAAAAATTTACATTGAGTTCTTGACGATTGCCAATTGACCGGCTAATTTATATGATTTTTTATGTCCGGGCGGTTTTCAGGCCCCATTATTAAATTAATGCTTGACACCTGAACCGCTTAAAGATCAAATACTTATAAAAATAAGGAAAGGGATAGTATGGCTACTGCAAGTCAAGCAAAACACAAATTGTGCCGCCGGATCGGGCAATGCATCTGGGATAATCCCAAATGTCCGAGCGTAAAACGGCCTTATCCGGCCGGTCAGCACGGCAAGAGCGGCCATCGGGGCAAACTCTCAACCTATGGCACTCTGCTGCTGGAAAAACAGAAATTGCGGGCGCATTACGCGATTTCCGAAAAGCAACTGCACCTGGCTTACGTCAACGCCAAAAAAGGGCAGGGGCAGACGCATGAAAAATTGTTCCGGGGACTGGAACAGCGCCTGGATGCGCTGGTATTCCGTTGCGGTTTCGCTCCGACTATTTTTGCGGCGAAACAATACGTCAACCACCAACATATTCTGGTTAACGGAAAGGTCGTTGACCGCGCTTCCTATAAAGTAAAAGAGGGGCAGGTCATTTCCATTGATACCGCCAAAAGTCCGGCTGTTGCCGAAGCTGCGAAAAACGGTAATGCAACTATTCCGGGGTATCTGGAAGTGGATACCGAAGCGTTGAAAGCCACTTTAACGCGCCTGCCTGAAATTGAGGAAATACCGGTTAACGTGTCGATCATGAACGTGATCGAATATTATGCCCGTTAATTGCTGAATAGATTTTATTCGTAAATTAAACCCGACTCGTCATACCCCGCGGGCCGGGTCTTTATTTTTGAATAGCCGCCATCCAGGTTATTTAAATTTTGTACAGACTCTATTAAAAGAAAGTACCACCGCAGTTCCCTGTCCGATAATGCTGTCGCGCTTGATAAAACCAAAATATCTGGAATCAAAACTGTTATCACGATTATCGCCCATCACAAAATAACTATCATCAGGCACGGTAGTGGGGTTGAAAAACTTTAATGATTTATTTTTAGGGGTAAACATTATTAAATGAGTTTTTCCGGCTAAATTTTCCGAAGTTATTATGTTCCGTAAATTAAAATCACAACAAATATCGTCCTGATTTATAATTTGAGGTTTCCCATTCAAAATAATCTGATTGTTTAAAATGGCAATTTTATCTCCTGGGATACCGATTATCAGAGTTCCCTTCCACTCATTCCAGGCTTTTTTCAGTTTAACTTTCCGGTTTCGCATAATGTTGTTCTTCCTGATATTTGTCAAAATTCCAGTAATATATCAGCGTATTTTGAATAATCAAACATGCTGAACCCTTGTAAGCGATGTTGCAGGAACATTCTCTTACGGTTCCCGTTTTTGTTATCATTTTGGTTTATCTGCAACGTCGCATAATGGTGTTCGAGTTACGTCAAGCCGGTTTGTCGATGGCCGTTGGTTGGTTCATGCGCGGCTTGGCGTAATGAGTGTTATGCGGCGCAGGCGCGTTTTAAGCGCCGTAGCGTAACGTTTCAGGCCACGCAGGGCGAAAGCCGGACGGATGGTTTACCTGCCGTCGGCGTGCCCTGCGTTGGTTCTGAACGGGGGCAGGGGATTATAATGTCGATGCGGCGTGAATAAAATCAGGGGTAAGCTGTAGGGGAAGGATTCCCCTTAAGTAGAGCTGCTCACCATGTAATGTGTGAGCTCGGAGCAGATAAACACGATTCCCGGCTTTCTGAGTGGACTTATACCTTTCCTCGGCTCCGTCCTGGCTAAACTGATCAGCAGCCATCCAGAGCCCTAAGCGCAACGCGCTTTCTCCCGTTTTTGAGGCCGCGCGCATAGCGCGCGTGCGCCCGTCTTTAAAACGCGTGTATCGCGCGGGAGTATTCTAATAGCCCGCTAACCTGTCAATTTTTGACAGGTGGTTTATAAGTCTTTTAGAATTATTTTTTGTAATTCTTTTAGAATAAGTTGCTTGTGTAAATAAAATTGTGGTGTTTTATTTGCCCTAATTTGGATTATAAGGCGTGTAGTTGTATTATGATGTTTATTTTTTTATATTTATATTGCCGTTGCCTGTAACAATATTATTGTTTCCTGTGATGTGTATACCTTTTTCTTTTCTTTTTTCTGCAAGCCTATATACTTCTGATGCTATTACGAAATTTGTTTTTGATTCATCTTCGTTTGTTACAATAACTCTTGTTAAGATATTTCTTTTTATATAATCATTAATTGCTGCTCTGCTTACGTTTAAAATTTTGGCTGCGTCTGCTTGTCTTATTAAGTCTCCATGTAATGTTTTTGCTTCAAGATATGTCATTTTATCCTCGTAATTGATTGTTTTTATATTATATCATCAATTTTTACACAAAAAAAGTGTAAAAAAAAATCGTATTATTGTTGACTTTACTATTGTTAAGTAATATGATAGTATTGGTTAGCTTAACGTAAGTTAAGTTAAAAAAACTTAAAAATTTTAACAAAAGAGGTCAAAAATGATGGATTTCACAGTCATTAATGATTGTAAACTTGGGAGAGTTTACGAAAAGGAAGTCAAAAGGAATGATGAGGTTGTAGGGAGAAAACATTATGTCGAGGTTTTGACTTGGGGTGACAAGGTCACTGTTGAAGTTGATTCAGGTTACGCCAAAGAGTTAAAACTTGGTGTTATCGGTAAGGCTACGATTGTTGGTTCGATCGTTTCCCGTTCTGAACTTCGTCATTATGATGGTCGGTCTTATGCGACTGACTTTACTTATTTTCAGCTTGAAAAGTTGGGTGGCTTTGAACCTGCTAATTCTAAGCAGGGATAAGCGTTAATGAACGATGATACAATTCAAATGTCGGTAATTACGGAGCCGGTTTTATCTATGGATAAAATTACTTTGTTAATTAATACAGGGCCTCAATTTTCGTTTAGCAATCCGTGTGGTGCTGATTTTTCTACACGCAAATTGGATTATTTTGTTGAGAATATGGTCAGGGATTGTAAGCGGCATTGTCCGGATTCTTTTGATTATTCCAGTCCTTTTTCCGATGAAACTGAATTGTATCATCATCATTTCAGGCTTGCCGGGGGAGTTGATTTGCAGTTGGCTCCTAAATTTGGGGTTAAACATCGAGTTTATGACCCTGAATATATTAAAGCTTTTTATGGTTCGGAGGAATATAAGTTTTTTGAGGATGAGGGGTATTTTGATGAGCTTGTAGAGTCTGATTATGGGGCTCGTTTGGAATGGAATCCGGCTAAGGATGATTTATCGTCTTGTGCCGGATTTTTTGGTTATTTTGTCGCGAATTATTGTAATCCGGAGATTAATTTTGATGAGTTGTTTAAAATTTCCCGGCTTGATATAGCTGTTGATTATCCGGAGCTTCTTAATCCCTGTCTTTTTTCTTCTACTGCCCGGCGAGGTAATCAGCATTTTGGGCCGGCAGGAATTGAAACGCTTTATTTGGGCACTCGCCGGTCTACTTTTCAGTTTCGTATTTATGACAAGAAAGCCGAACTTTTGAGGGAACATAATACCGAGTATTGTGGCTCTTGTCTGTGGCGTGTTGAGCTTGAATCGCGTCCCGGCATTAATATTGGTGAGGATATGAATTTTTATTCCGATGTTTTTGCCCGGCTTAAATATTTTTATGGTAAGATGACCGGTGATTATAAGTATGACTGGTTTTTGAATTTTGCTAAACAATATGGTATTCAATCCGCTTTAAAGTCGATTCCTAATGTTAATACTCGTAAGTCCTATGCTTCTATGTTTGAGAATCTTGATTTTTATTCTCTTAAGCATCCTTGCAAGATAGTTGGTTGGCAGTTTTTAAAGCTTTGGCGTGAATTTTACGATAAGTTGAAGGCTTATTGTGACCGTGAGAATGACCCGTTTATTTATCCTCGTAATTTGAAGGAAACGATATGACTGAGTTTGAATTACAGCAATTAAAGATTAATGCGGTTGAGGCCGGTTTAACGGTTCGTGGGTATTTAAAGTCAGGTTTGAAAAGTAACGGCTTTTCTACGAAAAGGGCGTTCAGCAAAAGTAAACCGGTGAAACAAGTTAAAATTCCGTGGTTCAGTGGTTCAAAATTGCCGTTTTGATAACAAAATTTTGCCTGGGGATGGTCCCGCAGCGGCAAAAATGATAACAAAATTTAGTGATCAGGTTTCCGATCGGAAATTTGACTAAGTAAAAATGATAACAAAAGGGGTTTTGTTATGAGTAATGAAAGAGACAGGAATGAAAGCACGGATTTATTACTTCATGGTCATAGGGTAAGGGGATAAAATGAGTTGGTCTGGTGATGGTTCTTGTCATATTGAATGTCCTTATTGTGGCCAGTATATGACTGCCAGGGGAATGTATTGGCATCTTGTTATTGACCATCATGAGGATAGGCGCGAGGCGTATGATATTGTTGGCAATTTATTGTGGGATGAATATCACGATATGTCTTCTGGTAAATATCACGGCCCGCAACCTGAGTGGAGGCGGTAAAATGTCATTGTTTTATTTATTTCTGGCGTTTTTGGCGATCATGAGTTTTATGTTGGCTGTGGCTTTGATTGGGGAACGGATAGTCCGGGGGATAAAGCGGTAATGGATTTTCTTTATATACTTATTTGGGGATTTGCCTGTGGTTTTATTGTTTTTCTTTTCGGGCTGTTTGTCCGGTTTCTGTTTTCCGGAACTTCAAGTCCTCAGAATATGAATTTTTGACTGTCGGCCATTCGGGTTGACGGTAATATAATAAACCAATTATGGAGGTAAAACATGGATTGGTTAAGTAAAAAAGTCAAATTGTTTTTGGCTTTTGTTGTAGGCATGGTTCTTTCTGTGCCTTCTTACGCCTTGGACGTTGTTACCAAGGATGCGACCACCGGTGAGGTTTCTTTCGATCCGGCTGTTATTGTCGATCCGGTAACTACGGCGATTATTACGACCATTTGCAGCGTTGCCGGGATTTTCCTGATTGTCCTGGGAGCTCGTTGGGTTTTCCGTCTCTGTCGCGGTCGTTAAGGGGGAGGGGGCATTTTGCCCCCTTTTTTGTCTTATGGATTATACAGCGGTACTCAATGAAATTTCTTTTTATCTTCAAGCTCTTACCGGTTTTGTAGTGTTTGGCCTCGGAGTGTTGATTTTCTTCGTTTTTGCGTTGGGGATGAAAAAATAGAGGTTGTGGTTATGAAAAGGTTTTTGGTGTTGATTTTTTTGTTTGTTTTTGAGTTTGGAGTTTTTGCTGGCGGTTGGGTTGAAGTTCAATCCGGTCATTTTGATTCTGCTGTTTCTTATTATGTTCCTTTTACTCTTGTTGATGGTGCTACTTATCGTTTGGTTTTTACTAATTATATTGGACCTGGTTCAATTGAAACTTGTTTATATTCTCTTAGTCAGGGACGTAAGATTTCAGATTTTGCATTGAGTGGTAGTCATTATTATTATGGTAATTTTTCTATGGAAGGTGTTTGGACTGCTCCTGGTGATTCTGATCTTGTTTTTTGTTTAGTTGGTGGTCTTTGGGGGGCCGTTTCCGGTGATTATGTTTTGAGTAGGTATCAGGATATTGTTCCTCAGCCTCCTGTTATTACTTCTTCAATTTCTCTTTCTAAGACTGCCGGGTCTTCTTTTTCTTATGTAATTACCGCAACCGGCACTGACCCGATAACTTATTCAGCTTCCGGATTACCTTCTTATTTGTCTTTTGACGGGGGGTCTATTGTTTCCGGTACTTTACCCTCTGCTTCGACTGCTTATAGTTTTACTTTTACAGTGCAAGCGACTAATGATTATGGCAGTGATTCAAAGGTTGTTACGGTTAATGTTTCGGCTAATCAGCTTGCGCCGACGATTACTTCTGCTGGAACGTGTAACGCTGTGGCCGGTTCGGTTTCTCATTATACTGTTACCGCAACCGGCACTGACCCGATAACTTATTCGGCTTCCAATTTGCCGTCTTGGGCTTCGTTTTCCGGCAGTCAGGTTACTTTTTCTTCACCGCCTTATAATCTTGTTGGGACTACGGTTGGTATTACAGTTCAGGCGACTAATGATTATGGCAGTGATTCAAAAAATGTTACAGTCTCTATTGTTGCTCCTTCCGGTCAGCTTATGACGAATGACGGTTCGTTTGATTCGGATGATGACGTACCGGCTATTAATGAGCTTAAACAGTCTGTAATTGATAATTTCACTTCTTTGATAACTTTTTTGGATGAGAAGTTTACTTATTGGGGGTTGGATATTCATACAAGTTTGCAGGATATTTATAATTTTTTGTTGGATATGGGGCAGGCTGTAGTTGCTGAAAATCTTATTCCTATTAATAATAATGTCGCGACGATTAAGGATACTGTTCTTAATGTTGATGCTAATGTTTCATTGATTAATGATAATATAGCAGGGCTTAAGGATGCTGTCATTAATATTGATACTAATGTTTCATCGATTGATAGTAATCTTTCTTCTGTCAATGATACGTTTTTTCGGGTTGAAGATTTGTTAATTCTTATCAATAACAGCCAGGCTAATCAGGAACAGCATTTAGTTGATATAAAAACCGCTCTTGATAGTCAGCTTACTGTTCAGCAAAATATTTTGGATGTTTTAAATCAAATTGCCAATTCTTCCAGTGAGGAAATTCCCACTTTGCCGGAAAGTGTTGATAATCCTGCAGCTCCGGAGTATTCGTTTACTTTAACGCCCGAAGGGGAGTTACAAACTCGGGAAATGAAAACTTATGAAAAGGATTTTCCGGAAATTTCTCAGGCTTTGCGGCAGCGTGATGGAACGTTGCCTTATACGTTTGTTGTTCCGTTGTCTAAGGTTTCTGACCGGCTTGAGGATAGGGTAATAAATTTTTCCGAGGGGGTGGTTGGGGATATGGTTTCCGCTTTTCGAACGGTGATTGCGGCTTGTTTATATTATTTTACATTGCTTCAATGGTTTAGGGCAGTACGGAGGATAGCTGACTGATGCTTGAATTTATGAAAGATGTTGTGGTTTGGCTGTTCAAAAAGATATTGTTTTTCTTTTTTCCGCTTGTGGGTTGGGCGGTTTTTTTCTATGAGAATTTTCCTTCTATTGCCAAGCAAATTTTAGACTATTTGATTCATGCGGTCAAGTTTTATTTCCAGGATTTTTATTTATGGTTGTTTTCCGAGTTTATTGCAAAATTGACGGCTTTTTTTTCAGATCATGCTTTTGTTTGTTCCGTGGCTGAATTTTCGAATAATCTTTTTACCGCCATGAATGTTTTTTTACCTATGAATGAGGCTTGCGCTTGTCTTACGTTTATACTTGCGACGGTGGTGGCTGTTTTTCTTTTACGTATTGTTTTAAAAGCTATTCCTACTATTTGGTAACAATTAAAAAAGAGGTTGATTTATGTATGCTGGCATTCATGGAGCGCAACGTTCCGGAAAAACTTATTTTTGTGTAAGAACGTGTATAGATTTCATTCGTCATACTGACCGTGATATTTTTACTAATTTACCTTTGAATCCGGATTATATGGCTCGTTTTGCGGTTGGCCGGAAATTTCAGAATCTTGATAAATATTATGAGGTTTTCCGGCGTATTCATCTTTTTATGGATTTTCCGACTTTTAAATCCGCTAAGGACTGGGCAAGGAAAAACCGTGATTTCTGGCGGTTTTGCCGGTTTGACCGGAATTATAAGCGGACGTTTTTTAAGGATTATCTTGCTGAATACGGTCATTATCCGTCTAAAGAGGATTGGCCGCTGGATTATTACGAGGCCGGTTATATTTGGCCTACCAGGTGGATATTTGATTTCTGGCGGCTTACGAAACGTAAGCGCACGGTGTTTATGTTTGATGAGTTTTACGAGTATTTTTCATCGCTTGATTATTCGTCTACTGGGAAGGACGTTCGTAAGCAGTTGCTTTCATTTACTCGTCAGCATGGCCATGACAATCACCATGTTTATCTTATCAGTCATGACCCGGACGATCTCGATCGTATTATCCGTCAAGGGTTCATGTATCAATATTTCGTTAAAAATTCCAAGTATGTCAATCTTTTTCAAAACAAGTGGCTTCGGGGTTTTCGTTCTCCGGTTCAGTATTTTATTGTCTACGCTTATGCTTCCGGTGATGCCGAACCTCAGGAATCTTATCCTGTTTTGCCGGATAAGGCGATTTTTAAGTGTTATAACTCAAATAGCCTTGCTTCGACCTTGCGTGAAGTTAATTCCGGGGAATGCAAAGCCGATGTTTATGATGATAATCGAGGTCATAATTTTTGGCATAATTTTAAGCAGTATTTTGTCCGTCAGGGTTGGGTTACTTTTGCGGTTTTAAGCTCTGTTTTTTTGGGTTGTTATTTTTTGTATCAGGGGTATAAATCGGTTTTGCCGGGTAAGGCTAAAACTGATGTCAAAATTAATCAGCCGCTTAAGTCTTTGGAGCAGGGCAGGGGGGCGCTTTCGGAAGATTTGCAGGTCGTTGGTGTATTTGGCGATAAGGTTATTTGGTCTGATAATTTTAATTTAAAGGTGGGAGATTCGTATTATGGGCTTAAGGTTAAAGAAATTAATTGCCGGAAAGAAACAGTTGTTTTTGCTGCTCCTAATGGGAAGTTGTATTCCATTCCGTTTGCCGGCTGTCGAGTTGCCCAACAGCAGCAATCTACTGCTAAAGCAGCCGATAAGTCAAAAATCAAAAAATGATTTTTATCTTGATTCCCGAGGTCTGGAAGTCTGGCAGATTCTTAAAGAGATTTCGAATTTTTACGGGGTTACTGTTTTGGCTTATGATGAGCTTAAAAACAAGAAAATTTCCTGTAAAGTCGAAGGAATTGATTTAAAGTCTACGTTAAATTGTATTGCCTGGATTTGCGGTGTTGAATGGTTGCAAAAGGATGGTATTTATTATGTCGGTGGCAATAGCCAACAGGTTTGTGTTCTTTCCAGTGCCGGAGTAGGGGCGGATCTTCAGAATGTTTTTTCGAAAGGTCAGGTTCGGATTATTAACGACAAGGTGGTTATTTCCGGAACTGAATCCGAGGTTACGAAGATTAAAGACGCTGTGGAAACCATTACCGACCGTAAGTTCTGTAGTCTTCATTTGTGGGGTGTTGAGATTCTTTATGATAAAAATTTGGAGCTTGGAGTTGAGATAGATAAATCTATCGAGTATTTCCTTTCCTGTGAGAATTGGCTTAAAGATGTTGACCCCGGTGTCCATTTGGCGGCGTCTTTGACGGCTTCGGTACAGGCTGAATCTTCCAATCTTGAGACTTCAACGGTAATTGACAGCGATTTGGGGGTGATGTCAGGTTCTCAGATAACATTTAATTCCGGTGAGGACGTTGACCGTCCGGTTTATTCGGTGTCAAGTGAGGGAAACAGGGTGGTGTCGAGTTATAATACTCAGCATACCGGCATTATCATTAAGATAAAGGGTTTTTGCGCTTCGAAGGATTGGTTTTTTGACTGTTACATCGAGAATTCGGTTTTTAAGTCCAATACGGAAAAGGCATTGAATTCGGTTCAGTCGGTTGTCCGGCTTTCGGATGATAATTGTCGCGTTTTGGTTTGCTGTCTGAATCTCGGTACGGTTAAGAACGAATACACCAAGGGTATACCGTTTTTGGCTGATATTCCGTGGTTGGGGTTTTTGTTCCGGGTTACGACGGAACGTGATATGAAAAAGAAAATTTATTTTATTCTGGAGCTTAAACAGTCCGGCCAGGTTGAATTGCCGACGTTTAAACAGTTTAAGCTTCCTTTGATTCAGTCCGCTAATGCCGTAAGTAATGTTTTAAAGTAAAACCGTTCTCAACCTCTTACGGTTTTTCGGGAGCTGGCGTAAAAGTCGGTTCCCGTTTTTTTCAGGCAAAATGTTATCATTTTCTTTCCGGGATCAGCTGCCGCGGTGAAGATTTTGTTATCATTCTGCTTTAGGATCCTTTTTATACCAGGGCGAATTTTTGTTATCATTTTGGGCCGGCTCTGGCTCTTATTTCCTGCAGGAATTTTTTTATTTATCAGCGTATCTGCAACGTCGCATAATGGTGTTCGAGTTACGTCAAGCCGGTTTGTCGATGGCCGTTGGTTGGTTCATGCGCGGCTTGGCGTAATGAGTGTTATGCGGCGCAGGCGCGTTTTAAGCGCCGTAGCGTAACGTTTCAGGCCACGCAGGGCGAAAGCCGGACGGATGGTTTACCTGCCGTCGGCGTGCCCTGCGTTGGTTCTGAACGGGGGCAGGGGATTATAATGTCGATGCGGCGTGAATAAAATCAGGGGTAAGCTGTAGGGGAAGGATTCCCCTTAAGTAGAGCTGCTCACCATGTAATGTGTGAGCTCGGAGCAGATAAACACGATTCCCGGCTTTCTGAGTGGACTTATACCTTTCCTCGGCTCCGTCCTGGCTAAACTGATCAGCAGCCATCCAGAGCCCTAAGCGCAACGCGCTTTCTCCCGTTTTTGAGGCCGCGCGCATAGCGCGCGTGCGCCCGTCTTTAAAACGCGTGTATCGCGCGGGAGTATTCTAATAGCCCGCTAACCTGTCAATTTTTGACAGGTGGTTTATAAGTCTTTTAGAATTATTTTTTGTAATTCTTTTAGAATAAGTTGCTTGTGTAAATAAAATTGTGGTGTTTTATTTGCCCTAATTTGGATTATAAGGCGTGTAGTTGTATTATGATGTTTATTTTTTTATATTTATATTGCCGTTGCCTGTAACAATATTATTGTTTCCTGTGATGTGTATACCTTTTTCTTTTCTTTTTTCTGCAAGCCTATATACTTCTGATGCTATTACGAAATTTGTTTTTGATTCATCTTCGTTTGTTACAATAACTCTTGTTAAGATATTTCTTTTTATATAATCATTAATTGCTGCTCTGCTTACGTTTAAAATTTTGGCTGCGTCTGCTTGTCTTATTAAGTCTCCATGTAATGTTTTTGCTTCAAGATATGTCATTTTATCCTCGTAATTGATTGTTTTTATATTATATCATCAATTTTTACACAAAAAAAGTGTAAAAAAAAATCGTATTATTGTTGACTTTACTATTGTTAAGTAATATGATAGTATTGGTTAGCTTAACGTAAGTTAAGTTAAAAAAACTTAAAAATTTTAACAAAAGAGGTCAAAAATGATGGATTTCACAGTCATTAATGATTGTAAACTTGGGAGAGTTTACGAAAAGGAAGTCAAAAGGAATGATGAGGTTGTAGGGAGAAAACATTATGTCGAGGTTTTGACTTGGGGTGACAAGGTCACTGTTGAAGTTGATTCAGGTTACGCCAAAGAGTTAAAACTTGGTGTTATCGGTAAGGCTACGATTGTTGGTTCGATCGTTTCCCGTTCTGAACTTCGTCATTATGATGGTCGGTCTTATGCGACTGACTTTACTTATTTTCAGCTTGAAAAGTTGGGTGGCTTTGAACCTGCTAATTCTAAGCAGGGATAAGCGTTAATGAACGATGATACAATTCAAATGTCGGTAATTACGGAGCCGGTTTTATCTATGGATAAAATTACTTTGTTAATTAATACAGGGCCTCAATTTTCGTTTAGCAATCCGTGTGGTGCTGATTTTTCTACACGCAAATTGGATTATTTTGTTGAGAATATGGTCAGGGATTGTAAGCGGCATTGTCCGGATTCTTTTGATTATTCCAGTCCTTTTTCCGATGAAACTGAATTGTATCATCATCATTTCAGGCTTGCCGGGGGAGTTGATTTGCAGTTGGCTCCTAAATTTGGGGTTAAACATCGAGTTTATGACCCTGAATATATTAAAGCTTTTTATGGTTCGGAGGAATATAAGTTTTTTGAGGATGAGGGGTATTTTGATGAGCTTGTAGAGTCTGATTATGGGGCTCGTTTGGAATGGAATCCGGCTAAGGATGATTTATCGTCTTGTGCCGGATTTTTTGGTTATTTTGTCGCGAATTATTGTAATCCGGAGATTAATTTTGATGAGTTGTTTAAAATTTCCCGGCTTGATATAGCTGTTGATTATCCGGAGCTTCTTAATCCCTGTCTTTTTTCTTCTACTGCCCGGCGAGGTAATCAGCATTTTGGGCCGGCAGGAATTGAAACGCTTTATTTGGGCACTCGCCGGTCTACTTTTCAGTTTCGTATTTATGACAAGAAAGCCGAACTTTTGAGGGAACATAATACCGAGTATTGTGGCTCTTGTCTGTGGCGTGTTGAGCTTGAATCGCGTCCCGGCATTAATATTGGTGAGGATATGAATTTTTATTCCGATGTTTTTGCCCGGCTTAAATATTTTTATGGTAAGATGACCGGTGATTATAAGTATGACTGGTTTTTGAATTTTGCTAAACAATATGGTATTCAATCCGCTTTAAAGTCGATTCCTAATGTTAATACTCGTAAGTCCTATGCTTCTATGTTTGAGAATCTTGATTTTTATTCTCTTAAGCATCCTTGCAAGATAGTTGGTTGGCAGTTTTTAAAGCTTTGGCGTGAATTTTACGATAAGTTGAAGGCTTATTGTGACCGTGAGAATGACCCGTTTATTTATCCTCGTAATTTGAAGGAAACGATATGACTGAGTTTGAATTACAGCAATTAAAGATTAATGCGGTTGAGGCCGGTTTAACGGTTCGTGGGTATTTAAAGTCAGGTTTGAAAAGTAACGGCTTTTCTACGAAAAGGGCGTTCAGCAAAAGTAAACCGGTGAAACAAGTTAAAATTCCGTGGTTCAGTGGTTCAAAATTGCCGTTTTGATAACAAAATTTTGCCTGGGGATGGTCCCGCAGCGGCAAAAATGATAACAAAATTTAGTGATCAGGTTTCCGATCGGAAATTTGACTAAGTAAAAATGATAACAAAAGGGGTTTTGTTATGAGTAATGAAAGAGACAGGAATGAAAGCACGGATTTATTACTTCATGGTCATAGGGTAAGGGGATAAAATGAGTTGGTCTGGTGATGGTTCTTGTCATATTGAATGTCCTTATTGTGGCCAGTATATGACTGCCAGGGGAATGTATTGGCATCTTGTTATTGACCATCATGAGGATAGGCGCGAGGCGTATGATATTGTTGGCAATTTATTGTGGGATGAATATCACGATATGTCTTCTGGTAAATATCACGGCCCGCAACCTGAGTGGAGGCGGTAAAATGTCATTGTTTTATTTATTTCTGGCGTTTTTGGCGATCATGAGTTTTATGTTGGCTGTGGCTTTGATTGGGGAACGGATAGTCCGGGGGATAAAGCGGTAATGGATTTTCTTTATATACTTATTTGGGGATTTGCCTGTGGTTTTATTGTTTTTCTTTTCGGGCTGTTTGTCCGGTTTCTGTTTTCCGGAACTTCAAGTCCTCAGAATATGAATTTTTGACTGTCGGCCATTCGGGTTGACGGTAATATAATAAACCAATTATGGAGGTAAAACATGGATTGGTTAAGTAAAAAAGTCAAATTGTTTTTGGCTTTTGTTGTAGGCATGGTTCTTTCTGTGCCTTCTTACGCCTTGGACGTTGTTACCAAGGATGCGACCACCGGTGAGGTTTCTTTCGATCCGGCTGTTATTGTCGATCCGGTAACTACGGCGATTATTACGACCATTTGCAGCGTTGCCGGGATTTTCCTGATTGTCCTGGGAGCTCGTTGGGTTTTCCGTCTCTGTCGCGGTCGTTAAGGGGGAGGGGGCATTTTGCCCCCTTTTTTGTCTTATGGATTATACAGCGGTACTCAATGAAATTTCTTTTTATCTTCAAGCTCTTACCGGTTTTGTAGTGTTTGGCCTCGGAGTGTTGATTTTCTTCGTTTTTGCGTTGGGGATGAAAAAATAGAGGTTGTGGTTATGAAAAGGTTTTTGGTGTTGATTTTTTTGTTTGTTTTTGAGTTTGGAGTTTTTGCTGGCGGTTGGGTTGAAGTTCAATCCGGTCATTTTGATTCTGCTGTTTCTTATTATGTTCCTTTTACTCTTGTTGATGGTGCTACTTATCGTTTGGTTTTTACTAATTATATTGGACCTGGTTCAATTGAAACTTGTTTATATTCTCTTAGTCAGGGACGTAAGATTTCAGATTTTGCATTGAGTGGTAGTCATTATTATTATGGTAATTTTTCTATGGAAGGTGTTTGGACTGCTCCTGGTGATTCTGATCTTGTTTTTTGTTTAGTTGGTGGTCTTTGGGGGGCCGTTTCCGGTGATTATGTTTTGAGTAGGTATCAGGATATTGTTCCTCAGCCTCCTGTTATTACTTCTTCAATTTCTCTTTCTAAGACTGCCGGGTCTTCTTTTTCTTATGTAATTACCGCAACCGGCACTGACCCGATAACTTATTCAGCTTCCGGATTACCTTCTTATTTGTCTTTTGACGGGGGGTCTATTGTTTCCGGTACTTTACCCTCTGCTTCGACTGCTTATAGTTTTACTTTTACAGTGCAAGCGACTAATGATTATGGCAGTGATTCAAAGGTTGTTACGGTTAATGTTTCGGCTAATCAGCTTGCGCCGACGATTACTTCTGCTGGAACGTGTAACGCTGTGGCCGGTTCGGTTTCTCATTATACTGTTACCGCAACCGGCACTGACCCGATAACTTATTCGGCTTCCAATTTGCCGTCTTGGGCTTCGTTTTCCGGCAGTCAGGTTACTTTTTCTTCACCGCCTTATAATCTTGTTGGGACTACGGTTGGTATTACAGTTCAGGCGACTAATGATTATGGCAGTGATTCAAAAAATGTTACAGTCTCTATTGTTGCTCCTTCCGGTCAGCTTATGACGAATGACGGTTCGTTTGATTCGGATGATGACGTACCGGCTATTAATGAGCTTAAACAGTCTGTAATTGATAATTTCACTTCTTTGATAACTTTTTTGGATGAGAAGTTTACTTATTGGGGGTTGGATATTCATACAAGTTTGCAGGATATTTATAATTTTTTGTTGGATATGGGGCAGGCTGTAGTTGCTGAAAATCTTATTCCTATTAATAATAATGTCGCGACGATTAAGGATACTGTTCTTAATGTTGATGCTAATGTTTCATTGATTAATGATAATATAGCAGGGCTTAAGGATGCTGTCATTAATATTGATACTAATGTTTCATCGATTGATAGTAATCTTTCTTCTGTCAATGATACGTTTTTTCGGGTTGAAGATTTGTTAATTCTTATCAATAACAGCCAGGCTAATCAGGAACAGCATTTAGTTGATATAAAAACCGCTCTTGATAGTCAGCTTACTGTTCAGCAAAATATTTTGGATGTTTTAAATCAAATTGCCAATTCTTCCAGTGAGGAAATTCCCACTTTGCCGGAAAGTGTTGATAATCCTGCAGCTCCGGAGTATTCGTTTACTTTAACGCCCGAAGGGGAGTTACAAACTCGGGAAATGAAAACTTATGAAAAGGATTTTCCGGAAATTTCTCAGGCTTTGCGGCAGCGTGATGGAACGTTGCCTTATACGTTTGTTGTTCCGTTGTCTAAGGTTTCTGACCGGCTTGAGGATAGGGTAATAAATTTTTCCGAGGGGGTGGTTGGGGATATGGTTTCCGCTTTTCGAACGGTGATTGCGGCTTGTTTATATTATTTTACATTGCTTCAATGGTTTAGGGCAGTACGGAGGATAGCTGACTGATGCTTGAATTTATGAAAGATGTTGTGGTTTGGCTGTTCAAAAAGATATTGTTTTTCTTTTTTCCGCTTGTGGGTTGGGCGGTTTTTTTCTATGAGAATTTTCCTTCTATTGCCAAGCAAATTTTAGACTATTTGATTCATGCGGTCAAGTTTTATTTCCAGGATTTTTATTTATGGTTGTTTTCCGAGTTTATTGCAAAATTGACGGCTTTTTTTTCAGATCATGCTTTTGTTTGTTCCGTGGCTGAATTTTCGAATAATCTTTTTACCGCCATGAATGTTTTTTTACCTATGAATGAGGCTTGCGCTTGTCTTACGTTTATACTTGCGACGGTGGTGGCTGTTTTTCTTTTACGTATTGTTTTAAAAGCTATTCCTACTATTTGGTAACAATTAAAAAAGAGGTTGATTTATGTATGCTGGCATTCATGGAGCGCAACGTTCCGGAAAAACTTATTTTTGTGTAAGAACGTGTATAGATTTCATTCGTCATACTGACCGTGATATTTTTACTAATTTACCTTTGAATCCGGATTATATGGCTCGTTTTGCGGTTGGCCGGAAATTTCAGAATCTTGATAAATATTATGAGGTTTTCCGGCGTATTCATCTTTTTATGGATTTTCCGACTTTTAAATCCGCTAAGGACTGGGCAAGGAAAAACCGTGATTTCTGGCGGTTTTGCCGGTTTGACCGGAATTATAAGCGGACGTTTTTTAAGGATTATCTTGCTGAATACGGTCATTATCCGTCTAAAGAGGATTGGCCGCTGGATTATTACGAGGCCGGTTATATTTGGCCTACCAGGTGGATATTTGATTTCTGGCGGCTTACGAAACGTAAGCGCACGGTGTTTATGTTTGATGAGTTTTACGAGTATTTTTCATCGCTTGATTATTCGTCTACTGGGAAGGACGTTCGTAAGCAGTTGCTTTCATTTACTCGTCAGCATGGCCATGACAATCACCATGTTTATCTTATCAGTCATGACCCGGACGATCTCGATCGTATTATCCGTCAAGGGTTCATGTATCAATATTTCGTTAAAAATTCCAAGTATGTCAATCTTTTTCAAAACAAGTGGCTTCGGGGTTTTCGTTCTCCGGTTCAGTATTTTATTGTCTACGCTTATGCTTCCGGTGATGCCGAACCTCAGGAATCTTATCCTGTTTTGCCGGATAAGGCGATTTTTAAGTGTTATAACTCAAATAGCCTTGCTTCGACCTTGCGTGAAGTTAATTCCGGGGAATGCAAAGCCGATGTTTATGATGATAATCGAGGTCATAATTTTTGGCATAATTTTAAGCAGTATTTTGTCCGTCAGGGTTGGGTTACTTTTGCGGTTTTAAGCTCTGTTTTTTTGGGTTGTTATTTTTTGTATCAGGGGTATAAATCGGTTTTGCCGGGTAAGGCTAAAACTGATGTCAAAATTAATCAGCCGCTTAAGTCTTTGGAGCAGGGCAGGGGGGCGCTTTCGGAAGATTTGCAGGTCGTTGGTGTATTTGGCGATAAGGTTATTTGGTCTGATAATTTTAATTTAAAGGTGGGAGATTCGTATTATGGGCTTAAGGTTAAAGAAATTAATTGCCGGAAAGAAACAGTTGTTTTTGCTGCTCCTAATGGGAAGTTGTATTCCATTCCGTTTGCCGGCTGTCGAGTTGCCCAACAGCAGCAATCTACTGCTAAAGCAGCCGATAAGTCAAAAATCAAAAAATGATTTTTATCTTGATTCCCGAGGTCTGGAAGTCTGGCAGATTCTTAAAGAGATTTCGAATTTTTACGGGGTTACTGTTTTGGCTTATGATGAGCTTAAAAACAAGAAAATTTCCTGTAAAGTCGAAGGAATTGATTTAAAGTCTACGTTAAATTGTATTGCCTGGATTTGCGGTGTTGAATGGTTGCAAAAGGATGGTATTTATTATGTCGGTGGCAATAGCCAACAGGTTTGTGTTCTTTCCAGTGCCGGAGTAGGGGCGGATCTTCAGAATGTTTTTTCGAAAGGTCAGGTTCGGATTATTAACGACAAGGTGGTTATTTCCGGAACTGAATCCGAGGTTACGAAGATTAAAGACGCTGTGGAAACCATTACCGACCGTAAGTTCTGTAGTCTTCATTTGTGGGGTGTTGAGATTCTTTATGATAAAAATTTGGAGCTTGGAGTTGAGATAGATAAATCTATCGAGTATTTCCTTTCCTGTGAGAATTGGCTTAAAGATGTTGACCCCGGTGTCCATTTGGCGGCGTCTTTGACGGCTTCGGTACAGGCTGAATCTTCCAATCTTGAGACTTCAACGGTAATTGACAGCGATTTGGGGGTGATGTCAGGTTCTCAGATAACATTTAATTCCGGTGAGGACGTTGACCGTCCGGTTTATTCGGTGTCAAGTGAGGGAAACAGGGTGGTGTCGAGTTATAATACTCAGCATACCGGCATTATCATTAAGATAAAGGGTTTTTGCGCTTCGAAGGATTGGTTTTTTGACTGTTACATCGAGAATTCGGTTTTTAAGTCCAATACGGAAAAGGCATTGAATTCGGTTCAGTCGGTTGTCCGGCTTTCGGATGATAATTGTCGCGTTTTGGTTTGCTGTCTGAATCTCGGTACGGTTAAGAACGAATACACCAAGGGTATACCGTTTTTGGCTGATATTCCGTGGTTGGGGTTTTTGTTCCGGGTTACGACGGAACGTGATATGAAAAAGAAAATTTATTTTATTCTGGAGCTTAAACAGTCCGGCCAGGTTGAATTGCCGACGTTTAAACAGTTTAAGCTTCCTTTGATTCAGTCCGCTAATGCCGTAAGTAATGTTTTAAAGTAAAACCGTTCTCAACCTCTTACGGTTTTTCGGGAGCTGGCGTAAAAGTCGGTTCCCGTTTTTTTCAGGCAAAATGTTATCATTTTCTTTCCGGGATCAGCTGCCGCGGTGAAGATTTTGTTATCATTCTGCTTTAGGATCCTTTTTATACCAGGGCGAATTTTTGTTATCATTTTGGGCCGGCTCTGGCTCTTATTTCCTGCAGGAATTTTTTTATTTATCAGCGTATCTGCAACGTCGCATAATACATGTTATGTTAAGTTTATGATTGACCGTTTTGGCCTTACAGATATTCGTATCCTCTTTATTATTAGTGCATTATCTCATTAGCAAAGGCTGCCTGTTAATAACTTGATGATTAACTTATCGTTATTTACAGTTTAAAATTCCGGAAACCCGGTTATATTTCAGTTTTAATCAACCAAAAAGATTCTCATGAGCGAAAAAAACGAAAAATACGCGGTAATTGTAATCGGAGCAGGGCATGCGGGTTGCGAAGCCGCGCTGGCGGCGGCCCGGCTCGGCAGCCGGACTTTACTGATCACCATCAATATGGATCACATCGCTCAAATGAGCTGCAATCCGGCCGTCGGCGGGATCGCCAAAGGCCAGGTGGTACGGGAAATCGATGCTTTAGGCGGTTATCAGGGGATAGTTACCGATGCTGCCGCCATTCAATTCCGGATGCTGAACCGCGCCAAAGGTCCCGCAGTCTGGTCGCCGCGGGCTCAGTGCGACAAGAGCTGTTATCAGCGCGCCATGAAAGCGGTGCTCGAACCGTGCCCGAACCTCGATATAATTCAGGCCGAAGTTACCGATATTATGATGGAAGGCGCTAAAGCGACGGGAGTTATAACTAATTTTTCCGATAAAATCTACGCGGATTGTCTCGTTTTTACTACCGGTACTTTTTTAAGCGGCAAACTCCATTACGGCAATATCAATTTCAGCGGCGGTCGGGCCGGTGACCCGGCGGCCAATTTATTGGCGGCCGCGCTCCAAGGACGGCTGAAAATCCGGCTGGGACGCCTGAAAACCGGTACTCCGCCCCGGATTCTGGCCAAAACCATCGATTTCAGCAAAATGCAGCGTCAGGACGCCGATCTTCAGGAAGAGCAGTTCAGTTTCTGGAATGATATTGCCCCCCTGCCCTCGCCGCTGCCGCGCGCCACCCGAAAAGACCTGCCGTGTTATCTGGTTTATTCCACTGCGGAAACCAATCGAATCGTTCGGGAAAATATCCATCAGGCGCCCCTGTATCAGGGCAGAATCGAGGGTATCGGAACGCGTTACTGTCCGTCTTTTGAAGATAAGGTGGTACGGTTCGAACACCATCCCCGGCATTTGCTGTTTCTCGAACCTGAAGGCGAATTTACTCAGGAATATTACATCAACGGTATTTCCACGAGCCTGCCGGTGGAGGTGCAGGTACCAATGCTTCACTCGATTCCCGGCCTTGAAAACGCCGTCTTGTCGCGTTATGCCTATGCCATTGAATATGACTTCATTTTCCCGGATCAACTGAACCGGTCGCTGGCCCTGAAAAAACATCCGAACGTGTTTTCCGCCGGGCAGATCAACGGTACCAGCGGTTATGAGGAAGCGGCCGGCCAGGGACTGATCGCGGGGATGAACGCCGCCAAATTCGCCGCGGGCCGGGAAACCGTGGAATTAGCGCGGGACAGCTCCTATATCGGGGTGATGATCGATGATCTGGTCACCAAAGACATTATCGAACCGTACCGCCTGTTCACCAGCCGGGCCGAATACCGGCTGCGCCTGCGCCAGGACAACGCCGATCTGCGGTTGAGTGAGTTTGCTTACCGGAACGGTCTGCTGCCGGAAGAAAAATATCGGGCTTTTGCGGTTTACCGGGATAAACTTGAACAGACCGTCAATATCCTGCGGACGGAAAAAACCGGCGGCAGAACGGCCTGGGAAGCGTTGAAACAGTTAAAAGGAAATTTTACTGATCCCGCCTCCCTGCCCTTCTCTGCGGAATCAGCCGGGCTTGACGTTACGAGCCGGATGGGGCGGAGAATTATCCGTCAGGCTGTCATTGCGGCTCATTATGAAGGTTATTTTGACCGTGAAGACGCCTCGATAGTCAAACTCCGGAAGCTGGAAAGCTGGAAAATTCCCGCTTCATTCAATTACGATGAAATTGCCGGTCTGCGCGCTGAAGCCAAGCTGAAACTGAAAAAAACAGCGCCTACTACCCTGGCGCAGGCCGGACGCATCGACGGCGTCACCCCGGCTGAACTGGCGTTGCTGCAAGTTCATCTCACTCGCAGCATCGGCCGCGGGAAAAACCGGGAATAATGTCGCGTCCTCACTTGGCCGGCGTAACTTTTCCCGTTAAATAATCGACTATAAAAATGTTATTTTAGCAGTTTATTCAATCTAATCAAGCAGGTCGGTATGCGGAAAATAATTTTTTTGATAATTGGCGTGGTGATTGTCGGCGCGTTAGGTTACGGCATCGCGGTCAGAATAAACAATCCGGCGAAAAAGAACCGGGGACGAACTTCCCCGGCAAAGGCCGGCACCGGGATTGCCGTCCCGGTTGAAATAGCGCCGGTGAGTATCCGGAAGATCAGAAATATCCATATTTTTACCGGTACTCTGGAACCGTGGAGCAAATACGAAGTCGCACCGAAAATCGCCGGACGACTGGAAAATCTCAACGTTGAAATCGGCGACCCGGTTTACAACGGCCAGTTGCTGGCGACCATCGATGACGAAGAATATTTGCAGGAAATCAATAAGGCGAGCGCCGATCTCGGCATTTCGGAAGCGCTTAAAGGCGAAGCGATCACCCAGTTCAATCTGGCGAAAATCGAATTCGACCGTGCTACCGGCTTGAAAAAGAAAAGAGTCATTTCCGACTCGGAATACGATTCAAAACGTTCGGCGTATCTGGTCAAGGCCGCGACGCTGAAAAGGGCGCAGGCGGAACTGAACCAGAAGCAGGCGGCGCTTAACCTGGCTAAAGTCCGCTATGATTTCACCAAGATTTATGCCCGCTGGGGACGGAAAAACCTGTTGTTCGATATTGCTTCTCCCGGACCGACTAAGGAAGAAGTCAAAAAGGTGGTCGATGATTTGATGGTCCGGTATAATGTCGTCAAACGTTATGGTATCGAACATATCGATTTCAGGGAAACCGCTCCCGGAAAATTTATTCTTGAACTGGAACTGGCCACCCCGTTGTTCAATTTTGCTCAGCTGGCTTCCGGGATTGCCAGAATGCTGGCGGAAATGAAGCAAAAACTTTCTCCCGCCACGACCATAAACTTCCGGAAAGATACCACGCTGCGCTATATCGGCAAAAAATATCTGGACGCCGGGCAGATGCTGAAAGCCAATGACGCAATTCTGACCATTGTCGATATCCGGCGCATGAAAGCAATGGTGAATGTGATTGAAAAAGACTATCCGCTGCTGAAAAGCGGTCAGCCGGCCGTCGTCACCACCGACGCCTATCCGGACAGAACCTTTGCCGGGAAAGTTTATAAGATTACCAAGGTGCTGGATGAATATTCCCGGCAGGCGGAAGTCGAGATCGAAATAGACAATTCCCAGTTGCTGCTGCGGCCGGGAATGTTCGTCAAAGTATCAATAGAGTTCGCCACCTTGGAAAACGCCCAGGTCATTCCCAAGCACGCGGTGGTCAATTTCAATGACGTAACCGGCGTTTTCATGCTGTCCGCCGACCGGAAAACCGTCCGCTTCATACCGGTAAAAACCGGCCTGATGGACGGCGACAACATTCAGATCGTCTCCCCGATCCTGGTCCGGCCGGTGGTGACGCTCGGCAATCACCTGCTTTATAACGGGATCGCCATTAATATCACCTCGCGGGACGAGGCAATGAAAGGCCGGGCTGCCGCCGCAGCCGGGGGCAAAGACAATTCCGGCAAATCCGGCCGGAAAAAAACCGCGGAGGCCAAATAACCATGAACATTGCCGGCTTTGCGGTCAAAAGACCCGTCTTGACGATCATGTGTTCCCTGCTGACGCTGCTGATGGGACTGGTTTCCCTGAGCCGGCTGCCGATCGATCTTTTTCCGGACATGACCCGACCGATAATTACGATTTCCACCGATTACGACAATGCCGGCCCGGAAGATGTGGAAGAATCCGTTACGATGAAAGTCGAAGAAGCCGTCAGCGCAGTGGAAGGGGTGAAAAAAGTAACTTCGATTTCCCGGGAGGAAAACAGCCGGGTTTACGTCGAATTCGAATGGGGCACTAATTTGGACGAGGCTACCAACGATATTCGCGACCGGCTCGACCGGATTATCAAAAATTTGCCGGACGGATTTGACCGTCCGACCATTCGCAAATACAATACCGACAATATTCCGATTCTTTTCCTGGGCATTGAAAGCAATATGGACATGCTCAAGACCACCAAAATGCTCGAAGACCAGGTAGTATACCGCTTTGAGCGGCTTCCCGGCGTCGGAGAATTCAGCCTGCACGGGGAACGCGTCCGGCAGATCCAGGTCAATCTGAACTACAACAAGATCATGGCGCTGAAACTCGATATTAAAGACATTGAACAAAAAATCAGCCAGAACAATCTCAATTATTCGGCCGGAACCATTGATGACGGTTCTTTTGAAGTCAATATGCGGACTTTCGGGCAGTTCAACTATCTGGAAGAATTGGGTAAGACTGCGGTTGCCACCACTCCGGACGGCGATGTCGTCCGCCTGGACCAGATCGCGGAAATCAAGGACACTAACGAGAAGGTTTCCCGGATCGCCTATCTGAACGGCAAGCCCGGCCTGGTGGCGATCGTCCGGAAACGTTCCGGTTACAATACGGTGGCGGTCGCCAATGAAGTTATGGAGGAAGTAAAACGCGTCAACCGCGATTTTCCCCAAGTCCACATTATTTCGATAGTGAACAACGCGACCTTTATTGAAAACGCCATCAGCAACGTCAGCGCCACCGCGTTGCAGGGGGTATGGCTGGCGGTGCTTATTTTACTGCTGTTCCTGCGCAATATCCGCAGTACGCTGATTATCGCCGTTTCTATTCCATTATCGATTATCGGTACTTTCGCGCTGATCTATTTCGCCAAATATACCCTTAATATGATGACCATCGGGGGCCTGGCGCTCGGAATCGGGATGCTGGTCGACAATTCGATTGTGGTTCTGGAAAATATTACCCGGCACCGCGACCGGGGCGAAAGCGGCCCGGCCGCCGCGATCGACGGCACTCAGGAAGTTACGGCGCCGGTTATCGCCAGTACGCTTACGACATTGGCGGTTTTTCTGCCGCTGGTGTTTATGCGCGGCATGGCCGGAATTCTGTTTCAGGAATTTTCGTCGGTAGTCGCGTTTTCCCTGCTCTGTTCGCTGGTAGTCGCGGTTACGGTAGTGCCGATGATCGCCGCCCGGGTAGTCAAACCGAGCCGCGGCAGAAAAGGCTTCAGCGGCCGGCTGTTCACGGCCAGCGGACGAATGCTTGACGGTCTCGATCTGGGATATAAGCACCTGATCGATATTGTCCTGAACCACCGCCTGGTTACCGGTCTGATCGTGCTTGCTCTGCTTGGCGCCGTACTCTTTCTGGCGAAAT
This sequence comes from Victivallaceae bacterium, assembly GCA_028718375.1. Lineage (GTDB taxonomy): Bacteria > Verrucomicrobiota > Lentisphaeria > Victivallales > Victivallaceae > JAHOYW01. The sequence goes on from JAQULZ010000010.1 coordinate 33,139, forward strand.
TCGTCGGTACTGAACTCATGCCGGTCACCGATGAAGGACGGATCAGGGTTTCGGTTGAACTTGCCGAAGGCACCCGGCTGGCAAATACGAATGAATTCATGCGGACCGTTGAGGCGATAGTACAGAAAAACGTCCCTGAGAGCAGAACCAATCTGACGCTCGCCGGCGAAGGCTCCACTCATATCGGCACGATCCGGATGACCCTGGTGGACATTAAGCGGCGGTCCCGCTCCTCGGAAGAAATTGCCGCCGCGCTGCGCAAAGCCTTGACCGGATTACCGGGCGCCCGAATCAGAGTAAGAGCCGAAGCCAGCCGGATATCCGGCGGCGGCGCCGGCGGGGAGGAAAGCATTCAGATTAAAATCCGCGGGCATGAGATCGATACGGCTTACAATATCTGTCATCAGATTGAAGACGCCCTGGCCGATATTCCCGGCGTTACGGATACCCGGGTCAATCAGGACAAGGGCGCGCCGGAAGACAAAGTTATTCTCGACCGGGAAAAACTCAATTCGGTCAAGGTTTCCGTTGACGCGATCGCCAAGACGCTGCGGACTATTGTCGCCGGCGTCGTATCCTGTAAATTCCGCCAGGGCGGCGACGAAAGCGACATTCTGATAAAAATCAAGGATGCCGACCGGATGAAACCCGAAGACGTCCTCGATCAGATTGTGCTCAACCGCGACGGCAAGCCGATCGTCCTGCGCAACCTGGTTTCAGTTCAGCGCGGCCGGGCCCCGACCCAGATCAACCGGGAAAACCGGGAACGTACCATGACCGTACTGGTCAATATCGGCGACCGGCCGCTCGGCGATGTGGTGAATGACATCCGCCGAAAAATCGATGCGGCCATTGTCATGCCGCCGGGGTTTTCCTATTATATCTCGGGAGATTACGAGGAACAGGCCGAATCCTTCCGGGAACTCCTGTTCAGTCTGATTATGGCGATCCTGCTGGTTTACATGGTCATGGCTTCGCAGTTCGAATCATTCCTGCATCCGCTGGTGGTGATGTTTTCCGTGCCGCTGTCGATTATCGGCGTGGTATTGTTGCTGCTGCTTACCGGCACCACCTTCAACATGCAGTCGTTTATCGGCTGCATCATGCTGGCGGGAATTGTGGTCAACAACGCCATCCTGCTGGTCGATCAGACCAATCAGAACCGCGAGAAACGTCATTTGAACATTCGCGACGCTCTGGAAGAAGCCGGGCGGTCCCGGCTGCGTCCGATCCTGATGACTACCCTCACCACCGTCCTCGGCCTGCTGCCGATGTCGCTCGGATTGGGCAGCGGCGGGGAAACCCAGGCTCCGCTGGCCCGGGCGGTAATCGGCGGACTGACCAGTTCCACCCTGATTACGCTGCTGATCATCCCGGTTGTTTATTCATTGCTGGAGTCCCTGATCAGTTTCCTGAAACAACGGCTGAAACGCTGGTTTTCCGGTGATTCGGAAGCCGTTGCCGAACAGTCCTGACCATCGCATTATATAAGGCATTCGACCGCCCCGTGCCGTCCCAGGCGGTTTTTGTGAATTTTTATAATTTGGTAATTGCATTAAAAATATTTGCGATTCTATTATAGTCGATACTGAAAAAGTCTATTTTGTTTCATAATCGAGGCAGTGAAAGCTGACGCGTACAGGCGTACGCGAAGCTGAAACTAACGAAGAGTGCAGAAAAGCCTGCAATTAAAAATCGGGATTTGATAAAATAAATTACTCAACTCTAAGTCGTTAAAGGGTTTTTCAGTATCGACTATTATAACAGGTCATGAAAACCCTGAATCCGTGAAAGAATTTCCGGATTTCTCTTTTGTTTGATTTTACGGCTGAAAAATCAGCCGAATAACTTGATTTCAGCGCTTATTTTCCGTTACCGGGAATTGTTTTTCTCTTTTGTCCCC
>JAQULZ010000011.1 GCA_028718375.1 Victivallaceae bacterium
TTTTCTTCGTTCCCATGACACTTTTCCTTTGTTTCGTACATCCTCTGCCGTGAATGTATCATTAACATTCAGAAAAGTGTTACCCATTTTTTCAAAAAAACATAACAGAATTTTTTGCCATACCGCACTTTGCGCTTGCCGTCCAGACGGTATTGCAGATAATAAACTCCGTTGGCTTTATAGATGCGTCCGGAACCATTGGCACGCGGGAATCTTTTGTTTGTGACATGTTTATTTCCTCATTTCGTATTTTTGTTTTTCGGCATCATAATTTCGATTGCCGAAAAACGAAAGGAAAAAACTTCTTATGATAAGGACAATAACACAAGTATTCGCATTACTGGATTTCCGATAAATTTACGATAAAACCAGTAATATAAATCCATGAAAAATTTTTAGAGTATCATATTCTTTGTTTTGAGACTGGTCAGGGAAATTTTGCTAAGGCTGTTGACTTCTTAGTTACTTCATTGTATTTTTAGCATGGTTTCAGCCGTTAGCTGGCCGGACAGCTTATAAAAGTTTAATTTCAATTCTAACAGATTTTTAAGGATTCAGGCGTAAGATTTTGAGGGAAACTTTTATTTGCCAATATTTGCCATTGCTGTTTCAATACGATGAAAAACCATGCATGATTGAGCGTAACGCTGGCAAAAACCCGAGTAAACGCTTTGACTGGCATGAAAGTCATAACGCTTTAATAACAAAATAATTATAATTGTTTTGGCAAATAATAGCAAGGCGAAGAGCCCCTCAATAAGGGTTATCGTTCGAACTGATCGATTACATCACCACGCAGCGGTAACATTCTATTTGTCCGTCCAGATCGCGGCAGACGGTAATGTCTTTGAGGTCATAGGTTTGTCCCTGGTGGATCATCCGGCTGCCGGGCAGGGGCTCCGCGGCGCAGCGCAGCAGGAAAATTTTGCCATTTTTGATGCTGCCGTAACGGCTGAGGTCCCGCCGGGTGAAATCCGTGATCAGGGCATAACCTGAATACTCGGTATATTCCGCCTCTCCATCCGTGAAATTTCCAGTCGGAACCCGGAGGCTGACCGGTTCCTGTAAACGGTCTTCAAGCATAATCACCTCTACTTTACGTTGTGGTCGATTTCCGCCAGGATCGTCTTGCGCGATTCCGGGGCGATTTTCTTGATCTTTTCCAGAACGCTGACCGCGGCGCGCGAAATCTCGCGCCGGTATTCGTCCCCCGCCGGAATGCTGTTTAAGCCCAATAAAGTGTCAATGGACTCTTTCAGGTTCACGACCGCGAATTCCCGGTTGTAAACTACTTCCGGAATCTTTATGCTCGCGTCCCACAAATTCATCAACTGCCAGCATTTGAGTTCTGCCTGTTCCAGAATATCGACCCGCGAGACCAGGAACTGTTTGACGTTCTGGTGATCCCAGGCTTTGGATTCCGCCGTCTGGGCGCTCGGGGATTCCCGCTGAATGGCCATGCCGACAATATCGAACATTTCCTTTTTCAGATTGATATTTTCTTCGCGGATATATTTGGTTTCAGTGCCGGAAGGCGAAATATAGCGGCTGACGCCTTTTTCCTCGGAACTTTCCCAAATCGCCGCGGAACGCGCCAGGATGTGGCTGAATTGAGGCGGACTGTCGGTTTCGCCGGCGGCCGGCAATGGCTGGCGGGCACTGCGGACGAAATTCTCCGAGATGATCAGTAGCCCGAACATTTGTTTGACGATGTTCATCTGGGCTTCCGATTCGTTATTCAGGATGGCGTCGGAAATGCGCACGATATCTTCGAACCAGTGGTTGGCGTCCATGCCGAAGCCGTCCGCTTCCACGGCCTGCACCAGCGGCACCACCCCTAAATTATGACTGCCGTGCTCGCGCAGCACGGTCGTACCGGAACCGCCCTCCTTTTCAAACAGCGTCCATTCATTCCGGGTCCAGAGCCGCCGGCACTTCCGGCAGAACGGGGGTTCGAACGCATTACGGCTGGAGCAAGTGTTCTCCTCGATCAGCGCCCATTCCAGCCGCCCGTCATCGCCGTAGGCCCAGTCAACGACCGCCAGGGGCGATACCGCCACCCCGTACGGACGCAGCCGTTCGCGCTGTTTGCGCTCCGGGTCTATTTCCCCGTCGAAACGCGGCATTTCGATGAGTATCCAGGCCATGCCGTAAACGTTCAGCAAGGTGGAAAACTGGCGCATGACTTCATTGATGCGCAGCCCGTCGCGGGAAAAATCCTCGACCAGTTCGGAAGCGGCGTTGTGACGCTGGGGCTCGGCGGAGAGCGCGTACTGGGTGATCAGACGCGCGATCCGGCGCGGATAATTGAAGTAATAAGCGCGCCGGCGGCGTTCCAGGAATTCCAGATCGATTTCCGAAACATGTTTGATTAAAGCCTGGTCGATATAGTCCGTACCGCCGGAATAAGCGTCCGAACTGTGTTTCCAAATGGCTTTGTGCCGGCGATAGAACGGGTGTTCTCGTCTGAATAAATATTCAAAATCCGTCATGTCAATACCTCTTTGGTTAAAGATTAATGTTACTCATATATCTGTTAAATAAACGTCAACCGGCGGGGTCAGCCTTGTAATTCCGGCCTTTGCCCGTACTTTATGAAAAAAAGGAATTTAAAATGCTTGAACTGGGAAAAATCAACCGGCTCGAAGTTCGCCGCACTGCGGATTTCGGAATGTTTCTGGGAAACGGTGAAGATGAAGTGCTGCTGCCGTGCAAATACGTCCCCGCCGGTACGGAAATTGGTAATGAACTCGAAGTTTTCGTTTATCCGGATTCGGAAGACCGACCGGTCGCGACTACGCAGAAACCGAAAGGCATGGTCGGCGATACGGTATTCCTGGAAGCGGTCGACGTAACCGGGATCGGCGCGTTTCTCGACTGGGGACTGGACAAAGACCTGTTCGTGCCGTTCAAGGAACAAAAAGAACCGATGGTCAAAGGCCGGAGTTATGTGGTACGGATAGTTTTCGACCGGGTCAGCAACCGGATTTTCGGCTCCGCCCGGTTGCACGTTTTCGCGAGAAAAACCCATGAAAATAATTTTTCCGTCGGCGACCGGGTGGAAATACTGGTTTGCGCTGAAGCAGAACACGGTTTCAGCGTGCTGATTGACCGCCGCTATCTGGGGATGCTCTACAAAAGCGACCTGCACCGGGCGGTTAAAGTCGGCGAGACGCTGCCGGCCTATATTTCCCGGCTGCGCGCCGACCGGAAAATTGACGTCAGCTTGCGGAAACCGGGATTTTTCGGGATTATCCGGGAAAAACCGTTGATCTTGGAGAAACTCCGGGAAGCCGGGGGATTCCTGCCCTTCAACTCCAAGTCTTCACCGGAAGAAATCGAAAATTATTTCCAAATCAGCAAACGGGTTTTCAAGCAGGCGATCGGCAACCTCTATAAGGAACGCCGCATCACCGTTACCGCCGATGGCATAAAACTGAATTGCTCCCGGCAATCATCCCGCTGACCTTAGCAATTATTTGAATTCATCCCGCCAGGCGCGGCGCAGCAGTTCTGCGGTCTTTGCAATGGCTTCGGGTACGCAGCGCGTGTCCGCCAGCACCGGCATGAAATTCGTATCCCCGTTCCAGCGCGGCACGACATGCAGATGCAGATGATCGGCCACCCCCGCTCCGGCGGCGGTGCCGAGATTGAAACCGACGTTGAACGCGTCCGGATTCATTGCCGTCTGCAGAACTTTCCGGCAGTCCACGCATAAATCCATCAGTTCGTAGCGCTCCGCGGCCGTCAAATCCGCCAGATCCCCGACGTGCCGGTAAGGCGCGATCAGCAGATGTCCCGAATTGTAGGGAAAACGGTTGACCATCACAAAACCGGTGCGGCCGCGATGAATGACGAATGCTTTTTCTCCGGCTTCGGAAGCGGACGGTTCGTTGCCGCATAGAAAACACCGGTCTTCTTTGGCGCCGCAGATAAACTCAATCCGCCAGGGCGCCCAAAGGGGGCGATTTGAGCTCATAAAGTGAAACTCCTCATTTTTTTACGGTTTTCCCGGCTTTACGCTTGCATTTATTCGCAATCAGGTTATATTCGGTAATTTTGATTTTCAAACAATCCGGTGAAACTGTTTATTGCCTGTCAAGAGAATATAACCTGTAAATAAAGGTAGTGCAAAATGAAAAAAGATATCCATCCGAAATATGGCGACGCGACAATCTCCTGCGCCTGCGGCCAGGTCTGGAAAACCAAATCGACTCTGCCGGAAGCCAAGGTCGGTATCTGCGCCAAATGCCACCCGTTTTTCACCGGGACGCAGAAATTCGTCGATACCGCCGGCCGGGTGGAACGTTTCCGCCAGCGTTACGCCAAAAAAGCCAATTCCTAACCTTTTCCTTCCGCCTGCAAGTGGCTCAAGTCCGTTTGCAGGCGTTTTTTTATTTAAATTTCAGTATAACTTTGGTACCCCGCGGGAGGCAATGATGACGCCCCAGGAAATTTCAGGATATATCGATAACCTTAAAGACCGCTTTAAGGAACTTGAACAACGCCTCTCCGAACCGGCAATCTACAGCAGGCCGCTGGAGGCCAAAGCGGTTTCACAGGAACACCGTAAACTAGAAAATCTGTTCCGGGACCTTGAAGCCTGGAAAACCGCCCTCGATGAGCTCGAGGAAAACCGGACGTTGCTGGAGGAAGAGGAAGATGAGGAACTTAAAACTCTAATCGCGGCCGATATCGAATCTCTGGAGCCGAAAATCGAAAAACTGGAAAGCCGCATCCAATTGGCGCTGTTGCCTCCCGACCCTAATGACGCCCGCAACATCATCGTCGAAATCCGGCCGGCCGCCGGCGGCGAGGAAGCCGCTCTGTTCGCGGGGGAACTTTTACGGCTTTACCTCCGGTATGCGGAAAACAAGGGCTGGAAACCGGAAATTCTCGACCAGAACGCCAGCGATCTCGGCGGCATCAAATATGCGGCGTTTTCCTTGTCCGGCGACAGTGTCTATTCCCGGCTGAAATACGAAAGCGGCGTGCACCGCGTCCAGCGCGTACCGGCAACCGAATCCGGCGGCCGGATTCATACCTCCACAGTAACGGTATCCATCATGCCGGAAGCCGAAGCGGTTGAACTCGATCTGGACCCGACGGAGTTGCGCATTGACGTCTTCCGGGCTTCCGGCCCGGGCGGGCAATGTGTAAATACAACGGACTCCGCGGTCCGTATCACCCATATCCCGACCGGCGTATCCGTCGCCAGTCAGCAGGAGAAATCCCAACACCGCAACCGTGAAATCGCCATGCGCATTTTGTGCGCCCGCCTGCTGGAAACGAAACAACGGGAGGAAGCCGCCCGGCAAGCCGCCGACAAACGCTCGCAAATCGGAACCGGTGACCGCAGCGAACGCATCCGTACTTACAATTATCCGCAGAACCGGGTGACGGATCATCGTTACAATATCACGCTTTACCATCTCCCGGCCTTACTTGAAGGCGACCTCGATTTACTGATTAATCCGATCATTTCCATCGATTGCGAACGCCAGTTGGAAGCGCTGAATAAATAACCGGAAAACGTGGCAGCCGGAAAATCAGTTTCGTCCGTCCGGAAAAGTAAGTTATTTTTTTGTGCGGTTCTAAAAAAAAACTTAAAAAAACATTATTCTTCGAAGAAATATTTGCATTTGTTTTTTCGTCCTGCTATACTACGTAATGGAAATAGAATGGTTATGTTTAACAAATTTAAGTTTTAAACATAAAAGGTGTTCGTTAATAAATCTCTATAAAGGAGAAAAAAATGAAAAGTATCCGTAAGTTCACCCTCATCGAACTCCTCGTCGTGATTGCAATTATCGCAATTCTCGCCGGGATGTTGCTGCCGGCCCTGAATCAGGCCAGGGAAAAAGCACGCCGTATTTCCTGCACTTCCAACCTGAAACAAATTGGTCTGTCCCTAAAGCAGTACGCCATGGACTATGGCGACAACTTCCCCAGCGAGGGAAAATACTCGGATGGTACAACCTGTACCGGCTTCGAAAAACTGCGTCGGGCTGACTATCTGACTGATTACGGCGTCTACAAGTGTCCTTCTACCGTAACGGCAAAAGGCACTGGTACCGACACTATTATTTTCGCGAGCGCGGCAGCCGGCAGTTGCCAGACGAACTATTCTTTAGCCTATCATATGATGGAAGGCTCTTCCGATACTTTCGGTAATGCCGATTCAGGCATCAGTATGGACCGCTATGACAGCGCCAACAACAGCGGTTCAGCTAATCACTCCGATTACGGCAACATTCTGTTCCTGGACGGACACGTAAAAGGTTTCCCGACCTCCACTTGGTATACCAACAACGGCAATTCCACCATGAGCTATACTGACTGATACACAACTTGATCCCAAGGAGGCTTCGGCCTCCTTTTTTCTGCTTCTCAGATTTAATTTTAATACCAAGTTGCAAGAGCAAGTAAAAATCGGAATTATTGCGGATGCCGGAAGCGTCAAAACGGCGCCGCAAGAATCCGACCGTACACGGCAGCATGCTTTTGGGCTAGTTCACCAGCAAAAAGAATACTGCGATATACCTATCGCTCATTATTTTTGCCGGCAACTCAGCCTCAAAATCAAAGCTGTTTTTACTAGTGTCAAGTCAAGCCTGTAAGGTCGTCAAGACCGAGAGGATTTGTGCAAAGCTGTCGAGCGTTGTTGGCGCAGGGCGATGCTGCCCATCGGACAAGTCGGTAACGCTCGACAGAATGCACAAGCCCCCGGCCGCCAAGCGGTTGCGTTCATCCGCCCCTGGATTGCGCGACTCTGACTAAGCCGTTACCTCGGTAGCGGCATGTCAGATTCGAGACAATCCAGCATCCGGATGATTCGCAGTCTTGTTGACCTTACAGACTTGACTTGACACTAGCTATTAGAATGCAATTCAGTATTAAATTCAAAATCCAATAATTCTTTGTCTGTCAAACGCTTGAGTTCCAAGAAACGGTCGGAATTCATTCCCCACATCATTCCGGCGTATTCCAGGAATTTTCCCCGGCAATATAATTTTCTCTCCGTCCGGGCAATTTCCTGCAGCGTCCGGAAAAAATACCGCCGGTTCGCTTCCGCGGCCGGCCCGGCCCGACCAACCGACCGGAAATTGCGGATCAGAAACGGATCGCGCAACAGCCCGCGCGCAATCATCGCCCCGGTGCAGCCGGTTCCAAGGCAATCCCGCACATCTTCTTCGGAAAACATATCGCCGCTGGCAATGACCGGCACCTTTCCCGCCCAGGCGGTCAGACATCTGAATCGTTCGGCCCGCAGCGTCACCGGCAGATACAGCTCGCCAACCGTCCGGTAATGTACTCCGATGAAGTCCAGCGTGCCGGTTCCGGCCAGGGCGGGAATGATCCGTTCGCTTTCCCGCCAGTCCGCGCAACCGGAGCGCAGTTTGACGCTGAGTGAAACCTCCGGCAAAACGTTCTTCACTGTATGAAGGATTTCCGTCATCAGGGAAATATTCCGGAGCAGCGCACCGCCGGCGCCGCTCCGGAGCACCTGCCGGCTCGGACAGGCAAAATTCAGGTTGACGCCTTTGATGCCCAGTTCCGCCAGGCATTTGGCGACTGCCGCCAGCAAGGCGGGACTCGTTCCCATCACCTGCCCGATCACCGGCAATCCGGCGTGCAGATAAGGCTGGAGGAATTTTTTCAGCCGCGCCGGTTTGGGAACATTGGTGGTCACCCGGTAATAAGGAGTGAGCCAGCCGTCGGTCAGCCGCAGTTGATGAAATGCCCGGCAGAACAACGGGGTAATCACTCCTTCCATCGGGCCGGGAAAAAAACGCGGGAAATTCAGCCCGGACGCAAATACAAAAGTATTTTCACCGCACGCCGGGCGGGCGGAAATCACTTTAAGGTGCTCACTTTCCGCAGCAGGTCGCGCCGCAGTTGTCGGATGAAATCACGTACCTGAGCCTGGTCAAATCCCATTCTCATACCTAAGGAATACAACAGTTTGTTTTCTTCAGCGGTTATTTTTCCGTCGGCCAGACACATCGTCGCCATGGCGTTGAGATAATCGACGCACAGCGACGGATGATCCGGCAACGCGGGTTTCATGGTGCCGGCGGCGACTGATTTTATAATCAGCTCGACCCGCGCCGGGGCGACATTCCGGGACTTGGCGAAACTGTCCAGCAAAGCGCGTTCGGCGGAATCGATATTTCCGTCCGTCAGCATCATCGCGGCCGCCCCGGCGATCAGCAGTTCACCGTCCGGCGCCGGAATGGAAGCGCCTCCCGGCCGGGCAATATTATTCACATAGACCGATTTTTCAGTATCATCCGATACGGCGGGGAAGCCGGAGAATACCCGCACATCGTGCAGAATCCAATCCCGGCTGCCGTCATTGAGCGGAGTGTGGCAATATTCGCAGCAAGGTTTGCTGCTGTTCACCTCGGGCGCACCGCAATTCGGACAATGAACGCTGGTGAGAATATTTTTGTCCGAGGATTTGACGCCTTTCCGGCGTTCAAGAATCATTTCGTGCTGGTAGAGGTGCGCCGCCCTGAAGTCCGGAATCGCAAAACCGGGAACTGCAGCAGTGACTTTATGTCCCGACCAGCGGATCAATACCCGCAGGAAATCATTGTTGGCGTGTTCCGCCGAAATAACCTCCAGCAGTTCGACGCAGCCCACCGCGACATCGGCGAAAAAACAATGCCGCCCGTCCGGCAACGGCCGGAAATCATCGCGGTTGGTATGCAGATACTCACTCGCGGCCAGCTTCACCAGATATTTGACATCGGCGAAAAACTGTGCGGCGATATGACGGAAAAAAATGACCGAGGCGCGATCCTCGATATGACTGATATTGAAAGCGGGATCAGCCCGGCGGATAGCTTCGAGGCCGGGAATGCAGCGGGGAAGCCGGACTGCATATTCCGATTCCTGGGTTATTTCAGTCAAAACCCAGTCGTATTCGCCGGAATTGATGATCGCCTTACAGGAGGGACATTCGGTTTTGTCCAGCAGTTCCAGGGGATTGCCGCAGTTCGGGCAGCAGTTTTCCAGCAGCCCGGCGGCGGTTTTGGTTTTTGCGCCCGGCCGGCGCAGCAAAGTCCAGTATTCGGTAAAGGATTCGGGATAAGGATTACCCCGCACAGATTCGTTATTGGCAGTATTGATAAAACGGTCAACCGCTTCAGCGGTGATCTTCAAATCTACCGCGTCGAAAAATTCATCGCTCCGGATAGCTACGATTTCACTGCTCAGAACTTCGATGCCGGCCATCTCGTTCCGTACCCCGGACGCCCGGTACATCGCCAGTTGCAGGGAGAAACGCTCGAAAATACCGTCTGAAATGAAAGCGCGCGCTTTTGCCATATCCATTTCCGACCAGGCGTTCTGAATCCGGACGAAAGCGGTTTTTACCCGGGCGCACAATCCTTCAGCCGTGAAGTCCGGGTCGCGGGCGAGCAACCGTTTGCCGGCATTTTCCAGGGCATCCGGACGCTGCCGCTGCAGTCCGCGCCGGATTTGAATATTCTGATAAGACGTATTGGCTTTGCTGCCGGCCAGAGCGAACAGGAACAGGATCAGGAGAATTATCGGAATGCTGATGAAAGGATACTGAAAAATAAGGACGAACAGCAAAACATCGCCGCCGTAACCCCCATGATAACCGCCGCCGCCACTGAAACCGCCGCCGCCACTGAAACCGCCGCCGCCGCTGAAACCGCCGCCGCCGCTGAAACCGCCGCCGCCGCCGGCCCGGGCCTGGACTGTTGCGCAAATGAATAAAAGTATCAGCCCGGAAAAAAGCAGACAAACTTCGCGATGACGTTTAAAAAAGCTGAACACAGCCGGCTCCTTACCTTAAGTATGCAAATACGAATTAGTTCAATTCATCAAATGCCGAGATCAGACAACATCATACACAGATGATTTATTATTCCGACCAGCTTGGGATGGGACGCCTCGAATTCCTCCACCGTGCCGCGCAACCCCGCAATATTTTCCCGGAATTCGGCCGGTTCACCGCCGGAAGCCAAAAGCTGCTTAGTTGAAACCTGGGTTTTATCGGCGATATCCTGAGCCGTATCCGGCCGGATTTTATTCAAATCGGATAATTCCGTTTTCAGACTGCACATCAAATCCAGCAGGTCTTCCTTGATCCTGGCGTCCAGTTGAGACGTTTCCCGGATTTCCTTCTCTATCGCTTCTATTTTTTTCAAAGACATGGCGGAATCCCCCTGTTTGCCTTTAAATTATAGGAAAAGCTATGGTTATTCAAGTTCAACATCCAAAAATAATATAAAAAAACCAACCGGAAGCTGCAGAATCCGGATAGAGAATATGCCGCAAAGATAAAAATACCGGCAGGATATTGAATTCAACAAGAAAACGGCTATTATAACCTGGTGAACCTGGTGAAATAAATACAGGAGGCAAAAAATGTTCAGGAAGTTTTTTTTCGGATTAATGGTCATCTCGGCCGTCTTTATTCAAGCCGCGGCGCAAAGCAATTTCAAGGATTTTTTTGAGCTCGGGAGAATCTCTTACCACAAAGGCGATCTCAGCAATGCCATTGCCAATTACACCAAAGCGCTCGCCATCGACCCGAAAAACGCGGCCGCCTATAACAACCGCGGCATCGCCAAAAAAGCCATGGGGAAATTCGAGGACGCGATCAAGGATTTCACTGCGGCCCTGAACCTTAACCCGAAATCCGGCAGTTCCTATTATAACCGCGGCAATGCCAAACACAGTTTGGGGAAAACTCTCGAGGCGATTGAGGATTACACCAAAGCGCTTAATTTTAAGCCGAACGACGCGAACATCTATAACAACCGCGGCGTCGCCAAGCGCGATTCGGGAAATCTGGAAGAAGCCATCAAAGATTTTACCCAGGCGCTTGAGATCAGGCCGGACGACGCGAAAATCTACAATAACCGCGGTGTCGCCAAAGCGAAAAAGGGAAGTTACCAGAATGCGATCGTCGATTTTACCCAGGCGCTCAATATCGACCCCGAATACGGGCACGCTTATTACAACCGCGGCTGCGCCAAGAAAAAACTCGGTTACGCAAAGCAGGCTCAGCTCGATTTTAAGAAAGCGCGGGAAAAGTATGATAAATCTTTCGATAAAAATCCCTTTGTCATCGGCGAGAAAGCTTTCAAGTCGGAAGATAAGGCTTTTAAAAAGAATCCTTTCACCACGGGGGAAAAGTCTTTTAAAACCGAAGATGCCGATTTTGATAAAAATCCCTTCACCGCCGCCAATAAAGCCTTTAAGTCGGAAGACGCTTCTTTTTAAAGCAAAAATAAAATGAAAAAAAAGATGTAACGCCGCGGTGATCCAACGGCCGACTTTGCGCAGGCTGAAACACCGCGTAACGACGTCGGCAATTTATCCTCATTTTTTTATCGCCGGCAACAAAAACCAGGCCGCTGATCACCATTAACCGCAGCAGCAATTTTTGCCGGAAATTTCAATTTTTATACCAAGTTGATCAAAAATATGGAGTTCTTCGCCGGTTTATGACATAAACAAGTTCAAAAAGCGAAAAACCTGAAAGACCAATATTTTTCCCGCCGTAGTATCGTTTTTTTCAATTATGCGCTTATACTAATGAGCGATCAGTCATAGATAATGGCGATGGCGGATTTTGAGATGGATTTTGGTTATAAACCGCAGAGCGATACAGAGTATCGCGCGAGGATTTATGGCAAAAATCGGCTCAAAAGAACCATCGAAATGCCTATGAATGAGAGCGAATTGGTATTAAGATTCATTTCTGATTTATTTTTCAGTTAAATTTTTCAAACGTAAAAAATAATACAGAACATTTTTTATTCATTAAAGTGCTGAATTATCTGATGGTTGAATGGTGCGGAATTGCTTCTTGAAGGTTGTAGCCGAGAAACCAACGGTAAGCCAGGTTGACCTCTATTTCGCGGATGAGCTGACGCTCACTGCACACTCCGAACAAATAGCCGATAAACAGCATTTTATACCAAGTTGCGATCAAAAATATAGTAATGATTGCTTTTTCAACTTTGCCCGAATGAACCCGAAATCGAACACTCTATCGATTTCCCGCAAAAGGTGGTCTTGCGGTACCAGTTGTTCTAAACTGACGAACTCAAATTCTATCCGGGAGGACTGCTGCCTAATCATTTCAATTGAAAAGTCCTTCCCTATTCAAAATAAGGGTCTTCGCGCGAATTTATGGGTTGAACGCAAATATATCAGAACCCTGCTCTTGTCAAGCTCGGATTCGAAATAAACCGCTTCGCTATTTATTTCGAATCCGAGCTTGACAAGGCCAGGAACCTGATAAGTAAAGTTTTTTGCTTTCAGGGAAAAACAATGGTTTTTTTTCCCTGAAACATAATAATAAAGCAGGCAACTAAGGAACTCGGCTTTTAAAATTGAGCTCAGTGCCCGGAGGGCGGGAGCGAAGATTTTTTGCTCTCCCGTGTGATACCGGGAAGTGTCCGGCGCAGCCGGGGCTTCACGGTATCACGCGGACAGACCAAGGCAAAGGAAGCGTCAAAGTGCAGGGCATTGCCCTGCCGCCGCCGGCGAAAGGCGCAGAGGGGGTTTGGGGGGCTTAAGGGCCCACCAAAAAAAGGAGGGCCGGCGCCGTCATACCATATTTGAAATAACGGATTTTTTTGAACACCGAAATATTTTCGCTCAATCTGAGCATATATAACCCATAAATTCTGGTGAAGAAGCCAAAATAAGAAAGGAGTTTGTCAACAGTCTGTCATGATTACCATCATGTGCCGGTTCATAATCCGCTGTTCGGATTGACTATGGCGGCGCTGTTGGCGCTTTTTTCTTTTCACCGGCTGCAATGCCTTATCCTTTACCTGGCACTTTTTCATTTGCCTCTGGTAATGGATTTAGTCGGTTCCGGCCCCCGCTGGACGAACGCTTATTTCGAGCCGTTTTTGTCCTGTGAGCTATACAGTAAACTGAACTGGCCGCTGTTTTCCTGGCAGAATCTGACGGTTAACCTGCTGCTGGTGGTCTGGACGGTAGTCATCATCGTCCGTCAGCGTCGTACCCCGTGGAATATATCCTGCCGAAGCTGGACCAAAAATGGACTCCCGAAATAATCCGCTTTTTTGAGAAATTCCGGAAAGTTTTGTAAAAAACTGATTTCGGGGAAGGCGCCGAACCCTCAACCT
Organism: Victivallaceae bacterium; assembly: GCA_028718375.1. Lineage (GTDB taxonomy): Bacteria > Verrucomicrobiota > Lentisphaeria > Victivallales > Victivallaceae > JAHOYW01. Next base: position 13,155 of record JAQULZ010000011.1, read on the forward strand.
CTTCCAAAGATTTTTGAGCGGCAAGGAAATCCGATTTATCCCCGAAAGGGGGCGTTTGATTACCCAAACAGAGTGGGACGTGTTTTCAATAAACGGTCAAACTTATTTTTTCTGTAGCAAAAACAAAAAAATCTTTGTTTTTAAAATGCCGTAATTGATTATCTATTTTTCCCGGGTTATAATAAACCCGGGTCTCAAATGTTTAAGGAGAAGATGCGTAATGTCTGAATCCGGCGATGATAAAAAGCAGGATAAGCCTGGGAAAACGGCCAGGCTGGAGTTTAATGCAGCTGACGTCGAAACGACCCAGAAAATTAAAGTCGATCATGAAAAAGTAGTCGATGAGAGCAGTAAAAAACGGCATTCGGATTCCGGCAAACCTTCCGGCCGTACCGATGCTTCAGGTTCATTTACCGGCAAATCCTTTTTTAATCGGAAACGGGTCGCCGACGACTATGTGAGATCGAGCACGGTTCTATCCACGATCGGTTCCATCCCGCCGCTTGAGGATAATTTGGAACTACAGTCCGTGTACAGCAATTATGAGCTTAAGCATCAATTTTCGGAGGGCGCTCAGGGCGTAATCAGAAGCGCCTTCGATAAATCTCTGAAGCGCGATATTGTCGTGAAATCGCTCAAGCCCGGCGATTCCGAAGGGCACTCCCGGGAAGATGAAAATCTGTTCGTAGCCGAGGCCCGGATAATGGCGCAGTTGGATCACCCGTCAATTATTCCTCTGTACGGGCTGCATTCCGGAACCGAGCATAAACTGCACCTGGCGATGAAACATATTCACGGAAAAACCCTGCAGAAATACCTTCAGGACACCATCGCTTTATATGAACGCGACGGGATAAATAATTTTGACGAGAAACGTTCGATGGCGACCCGTATCGAATACCTCATCAAGGTATGTGAAGCGGTGGACTACGCACATCGCAAGGGAGTGATTCACCGCGACCTCAAGCCCGAAAATATCATGATCGGCAATTACGGCGAAGTGTATGTCATGGACTGGGGGCTGGCCTGTCTGGTCGACCCGGAAAAATTTTCGGACGACGAGCATCTGACCGAAGTCGGAAAGCGATCCAAAAATGCGCTGGTCGGAACGCCTTGTTACATCGCTCCGGAACTGATTCGGGGCGGCGAGTGCAGTCCGCAGTCGGATATTTTCTCGCTGGGGATGATCCTGTTTGAACTCGTCACTCTGAAAAGAGCCGTACCCGGAGACAGCGTAAATGAAGTATTGAAAAACATTATCAACTGGAATTACCGTTCTTTCAGACACCGTTTTCTGAAAGGGAAACTTCCCCATGATTTGAAATCGATTATCGCCAAAGCCATTTGCGAACCGCCGTCCCGGCGCTATAAGACGGCTAACGATATGGCTGAAGATCTGAGGCTTTATCTGCTGAGCGAAGAAACTGTAGCCAGGCCGGATAATATTTTCCGGAAATGCATTCGTACCATGCTCAATCACAAGCTGACTACTTCCGTGGTGATATTGAGTGTGCTGCTGGGGTTAGCCGCCGTCACGAGTTACAGCCTGTATTCCCAGAATCAGCTCATGCGTAACCAGAAAGTGCGGGAGGACATGCTGGCTTATTTTCATAACGGAGTCGCTCAGCAGGCGCACCGGATGGAACGGGTGTTTTTTTATTTCAATACCCAGCTGGCGGGTATAGCCTATCAGGCGGCCCGGATTCTGGAGCGCCGGCCGGAGACGAATATCAAAGTTTATACTCTGGCCGATTTCCGGGGGACGTCGCCGCCGCCGGATTATGCCTATTCGCCCGCCTACGGCATAGACATAAGTCTGGACTATCCGGTATTCAAAAAAGCTCCCGGGGAAAAAGGGTTCGACAAACTTGATAAAAGGGTGATTGGTCTGACGCCGTTGTTCGAACATGTGATGTTTACCAGCGATCCGCAATTCAAACGTAAAACCCTGAAAGCCGTCAAAACAATAATCATGGAGAAAGGCGCGCCGCTGAATTGGATTACGCTGGGAGTGGAAAACGGCACGATGTTCGCTTATCCGGGGACGAGCTGTTACCCGGATGATTATGATCCGCGGACGCGCCCCTGGTATAAAAGAGCCCTGAATCCGAAAAACAATAATGTCTGGTCGGAGCCTTTCCGGTGTGCTTTGAGCTCGAAGATACTCATGTCCACGACGACGGGGGTTTATGATCGTAACCGGGTTTTTCTAGGGGTGGCCGGACTGCATATCCGGCTGGAATATATTCAGAAATATATTTTCGGGAATCAGTCTTCGGGAATCAGGGAATATTTGATCAACCGGGAAGGTAAAATCATTCTGTCGAGCGGTTTCGAAAACGAAAAAGCGGAGACGAACCGGAAAAGTACTGAATTGATCCTGAAAGAATTTCCTTTCGCCGAAGCATTTAAAGCCGCGGTCAAACAGCATAAGGGGCATTTTGAGGCCGTCGGATATAATACTAAATATCTGTTCGCGCTGAACCGGCTTCCGTCGCTGGGTTATTATTATATTCAGCAGATCAGTGAAAAAATGCTGGAAAAATCCTGGAACGAAAGTGTTTCCGGCAGAAAATAAAATTATTACTTAAGGGTTTATAAATCAATGAATTCGAAGTATACTGGTTGCCGGCTGAATTGATTAGTTGAGCCGTATCCAGGAAGTTTCTGGTCGAGTTCGTAAAGGAGATTAGTCAGAATTGAAAAATAACGAAAAGAAGGAGACTATTAACATAGGAGAAAGTGAATGAAAACCGTATTGATGAGTTTAGTGATGGTTGCCGTCATTGGTGCTGCCGGCTATGATTCAACCGGCAATTCCAAATCTAAAGCGGCGGTCGATGCCGCTGAAAATTGGCTCGCGCTGGTCGACGGGGGACAATATTCGGCAAGCTGGGATCAGGCCGCGGCACTTTTCAAAAACGCCGTTACAAAAGAGCAATGGATTCAGGCTCTGGAAGCCGCCAGAAAACCATTGGGAAAAAATGTGTCCAGAAAACTTAAATCCGCGCATTACTGTTCATCATTGCCGGGCGCTCCGGACGGGAAATATGTCGTCATCCGGTTCATAACTGCATTTGCAAACAAAAAGTCCGCAATCGAAACCATTACGCCGATGCTGGATAAAGACGGAAAGTGGCGGGTTTCCGGTTATTTCATAAAATAGTTTTTCCGTTTTTGTAAACCTCAAAAACCGAATTCACCGCCTTCGTGAAGCTGGTTGAAAGCGACGGCGGCCCCGGCGTAACAGCCGATTTCCCGGCGTAATTGACTCGGCACGATTTCGCAGGCCTCGTACGTTTCCCGCCAGGCAAAATGCGGCACGTATTTCAAAACCGGTTCCATAAACAGTTCACCGGCCGCCCAGGCAATGGTGCCAAGAATAATCTTTTCGGGATTCAGAATATTCATCAGCATGCCGTAAGCCTGGGCGTTGCGCCGGCAAAACTCATCCCAGAGCGCCGCCGCGTAAGAGTTCCCGGCCCGCACCGCTTTTTCGATGGCGATCAAATCGATGTCCGCCAGCTTGCCGCCGGCAAATTTGACGATCGGATGTTCAATTTGACCCGCCAATTCTCGCTGAACCCGTCTCGCAACCGCGATGCCGCCGCAATAGGCTTCATAACAGCCGCGCAGACCGCAGGAACAAACCGGGCCGTCCGGGGTCAGTACCATATGGCCGATTTCCCCGGCATGGTAACTTGCGCCCTGAACCAGTCTGCCGTTGGCGATAATGCCGCCGCCGATTCCCGAGCTCATGGTCAGGTAAACCAAATTTTGCGCGCCCCGTCCGGCCCCGAAAAACCATTCGGCCAGTACCCCGGCGTTGGCGTCGTTGTCGAAATACGCCTCGACCCCGAATTGAGCGGCAAGATATTGTTTCACCGGAACGTTGCGCCAGTGCGGGTTGTTGGTCGGGGCGGTCAGAACGCCGTTCGGAATATCCGCCGGGCACGGCGCCGAAATTCCGACGGCGCGAATTCCGTTCGCGTCCAGGCCGGCGGCGGCGATCAGCCGGCGGCCGGATTCCGCCATTTGCGGCAGGATTTCTTCCGGCCGGGTGTCTTTGTTTTCGATCCGCGCCTGGCCGAGCAGCCTGCCGTCGCTCCGCACCAGCCCGATCCCCAGTTTGGTACCGCCGATGTCATACCCCAATACCGTAAAAATATCTTTCATGAAAGTCGCCCTTTTTTGCCGATAATATTTGTAATCTTCACTGATTTGAATATACTCTGATAGTATGAATATTCAACGCTGGTTTTTCCGGAAAAATGGAGGTACATAAATGTTCGGATGGATTGATTCCGCAATTGCGGTACAGGGGGTCGGTTACGCGTTTTCCCACAGCGATATTGTCGGTCAGGCCATTGTCGTTTTGTTACTGTTCGGGTCGATTCTGACCTGGACGATCATGCTCGACAAGGGATTGGCGCTGCACCGGGCAATAAAGTTGTCGGAATATCTGATTGCCATCACCCGGGATTGCCGGACGATTTTCAGCCTTTACCGGGACGCCAAAGACAATCCGTCCCCGATCGCTCAGGTCTATATGGCGGGCATCGGCAAACTGATGGAATTCAAGTCGCTTTCACCTGAACAGGCGGCAATCATGCAGACTCAGCGAACGGCGCCTCAAGTCAAGCTTACCCACGCCCAGATTGACGCCATCCAGACCGCTCTCGAACGCGAAGTGGCCGACCAGATCATGATCCTGGAAAAACGGATCGGCGTCCTCGGCACTGCGGTAAGCGTCAGTCCGTTTTTCGGGTTGTTCGGTACCGTCTGGGGAATAATGATCGCGTTTACCGGCATTGCCTCCAAAGGCAACGCCAATATCGACGCATTGGCGCCGGGAGTGAGCGGAGCTTTGCTGACCACGGTGGTCGGACTGGTAGTAGCGATCCCTTCCCTGATCGGCTACAACCTGTTGACCGTGACTATCCGGAAACTCACCGTTTATATGGACAATTTCACCGAAGAATTCATCGCCAAAGTCAAACTTGAACAACTCGAGATAGACAACCGGTAAGCGGGAGAACCCACGATGAACCGGAGAAAAACCAGATCGCAGTTGGATACGATCGATGAAATCAACATGACGCCGTTGATGGATTTGACTTTTTTGCTGCTGATCATCTTTATGATCGCCACGCCGCTGCTGGAATATTCCATCGACGTTTCCCCGCCGGAAATGAACGCGGACAAAATCGAAGATAAAAATTCCGAGACCGTGAACCTGTTGGCCGACGGCCGGATCAATTACCGGGGACGAATCGTCAGTCTGGACAATTTACTGAAAATCCTGCAGAATTTAAGGGTTGTTTCGCCTAAAACCACCATCTTCCTGCGCGCCGACGGCAATATTCCCTACCGCCAGGTCATTGAGCTGATGAAAGACATCAAGAATTCCGGTTTTTCCAATATTTCGCTGATAACCGTTTCGGAAAACGATTAACTATTATGAGCGGCCGCACTTACAAGGCAGACGAAGCCCAAAACGCTCTGGTCGACGCCCGGACCAGGAAAAAAATTTTCCGTTCCGTGGTGATTGCCCATCTTGCAATCATCGGCGCCATCCTGATCTGGAGCTGTCTCGCCGAGTTGCTGCGGTCGCGGCAGCCGAAGGTGATCACCGTGTCGCTTTATACCCCCGCAGCCGCCCCCGGCTCACCGCGACCGACGGCCCCGGCGCCGCCCGTCCCGGTCCCCCGCCCCCGGCCGGCAGCAGCTCCGCCCGCCCAGCCCAAACCCAAAATAGCCAAAACCGCCAAGAAAAAATGGCAGCCGGCCAAAACCATCAAAGTATCCCGGGAACTGGTGTACATCAGGCCCCGGCGCACCGCTCCGAAACCTGCCGCCCCGGAACCGATGGACAAACGGCAACTGCTGGCGTTTCTCAACCAGGACCGGGTCAAAATCCACTCCGGCGCCGGTACCGGCGTTACCGCCAGTTATGAAAATCAGTTGGGGGCCTATCTTTACCGGCTTTGGGATACCCCGGATAAAAGCGTCCTGGGCGGCAAACGGCCCGAAGTTAAAATCCGCCTGGACATTGCGGCCGACGGCCGGCTCCGGAATTCGACCGTACTGAAACCCAGCGGCATTGCGGCGATGGACGAATCCGTAAAGCAGCTTCTGGGGAAAATTAAACTTTTACCCGCGCCCGAAAACGGTCCCAGAGAAGTAACCCTGATTCTGGAAGTGACGGAATAAACGCCATCAGCGCAAAGGGATTGTTTTCAGAAGCTATGCATGGAATACAGTTTTTTGTAATAACCGGCTTTTTTCAATAATTCCCGGTGAGTGCCGGACTCGACGATCCGGCCTTCCCGGACGCAGTAAATGTAATCGGCGCTGCGCACCGTTGACAGCCGGTGGGCGATAATAATCGTCGTCCGCCCGGCGCACAGTTGCTCCATCGATTGCCGGATCAGGGATTCCGATTCATTGTCCAGCGAAGACGTCGCTTCGTCAAAAATCAATACTTTCGGATCTTTCAGAAATACTCGGGCGATTGAGATGCGCTGCTTCTGGCCGCCGGAAAGCTTGACTCCCCGTTCCCCGACTTCCGAATCAAGCTGATCCGGCAAACTCAGAATAAAATCATAAATATTCGCTTTGCGGGCGGCTTCCACCACTTGTTCTTCCGAAGCGCCGGGGTTGCCGAACAGAATGTTCTCCCGGATCGTGGAATCAAATAAAAACGGAGTCTGCTGCACCACGCCGATATTCGCCCGCAGGCATTCCTGCTTCAAATCCATGACGTTTCTGCCGTCCAGCAGCACCGCCCCTTTGCTTACTTCGTAAAAACGCGGAATCAGTGCCGCGATCGTAGATTTGCCGGCGCCGGATTCGCCCACCAGCGCCACCGTCCGGCCGGATTCCACCTTAAAACTGACATCCCGGAGAATCCATTCCTCTTCTCCGGGCGAGTCCGCATAGTTAAAATAAACGTTTCTGAACTCGATTGCTCCGGAAACCGTGTTCAGATTCAGCGCGCCGGTTTTGTCCTCAATATCCGGTTTTTCCTCCATTACCTCGCGGAAGCGCTCGAAAGCGGTAATTCCCTGCTGAAACTGTTCGGCAAAACTGACCAGACGGAAAATCGGCATCGTAATATAACGCGAGTACATGAAAAACATCAGCAGTTGCGCGAAAGTCGCCCGGTCATAATAACTCAACACGGCCCCCGCTCCGATAAACAGCGCCGAATAAGCCTGGATCAGAAACATGATCCCGGAATGAAAACCGGCCAGAGTACCGAACACGTTTTCCCGGGCATGGGTGAACCGCCTGTTGACCAAATGGAATTTCTCGATTTCTCCGGCTTCGTTGGTATAGGATTTTACTTCCCGGATGCCCTGGATGGAATTTTCCACCCCGCTGTTGACGTCGGCGATGGTTTTGCGCACTTCCCGGAAGCGGTCTTTCATTCGACACTGGAAAACCATCCCCCACAGAATGATGAACGGCAGCGGAATGAAAGTTACCGCGGCCAGCAGGGGGTTGATATACAGCATCACCGCGAATGCGCCGATAACAGTGACCAGCGAAATCAGAAAATCCTCGGGACAATGGTGCGCGCTTTCGGCGATCATGGTCAGATCATTGGAAATCCGGGACATGATATGTCCGGTTTTAGTCCGGTCAAAATAACTGAAGGAAAGTTTCTGCAAATGAGAAAATATATCCCGCCTCATATCCGCTTCCATGCGGACTCCCAGCACGTGTCCCCAGCGGATATTCGCATAATCGCACAGCGCCTGCAGAATGATCAGCACCGCCCAGACGCCCAGACTGATATAAATCATTTCCAAATGCCGGGCCGGCAGATATTCCTTGAATATCTTATAGGTAACCGCCGGAATAACTACCCCGAAAAGCGCCAGGACAACCGCCGTTCCCATATCCAGCAGAAACAGCTTCAAATGAGGCCGATAATACCTGGAAAATTCTTTCAACATTTATCTTTTCAAATCTTCAATGAAGATTTTGATTCGTTTCAGCGCTTCGGCCAGTTCTTCGTATGACGCCGCGTAGCAGCAGCGGATATAACCTTCACCGCAAGCTCCAAACGCCGTACCGGGCACCACCGCTACTTTTTGTTCCTGCAGCAGCCGCGTGGCGAATTCCCGCGACGAAAGCCCGGTGCTCTTAATGGACGGAAAGACGTAAAATGCTCCTTTCGGCTTGAGGCATTTCAGTCCGATTTCATTGAAACCGTTAACTACAAAGTCGCGGCGCTGCTGATATTCCCGGCGCATTTTTTCCATGGATTCGAGACCGTTTTTCAACGCTTCTTCGGCAGCTTCCTGGGCCATGATCGGAGCGCATAAAATAGTATACTGGTGAATCTTGTTCATCGCGGCGATGATTTCGGCCGGTCCGCAGGCGTAACCGATCCGGAATCCGGTCATGGCAAAGGCCTTGGAAAAACCGTGCAGAAATACCGTCCGCTCCCGCATTCCCGGTAAAGACGCAATGGTCGGCAACCGTTTCACGTAACTCAATTCCGAATAAATTTCATCCGTAAATACGATCAGGTCGTTTTTTACGGCAATCGCGGCGATTTCTTCCATCTGCTCCAGGCGGAGCGTTGCCCCAGTCGGATTACAGGGAAAATTAAGCATCAGAATTTTAGTTTTCGGAGTAATTGCAGCTTTTAATTGCCCGATGTCCGGCGAGAATTCCGTATCGGCGGTGTTCTCGATCACCACCGGCACACCATGCACCAGCCGGATTTCCGCGCCGTAAGAAACATAACAAGGTTCGCTGTAAAGCACTTCATCGCCGGGATTGACCAAGGCGCGCATTGCCAGATCCAGCGCTTCGCTGACTCCGACGGTTACCAGACACTCCGTTTCCGGAATATAATTCACGCCGAAATTGCAGTTGACGTAATTACAAATCTCCTTGCGCAGGGACAGCAGCCCCTGATTCGAAGTATAACTGGTATGACCGCGGTCCAGAGAATAAATCGCGCTTTCCCGGATCACCCACGGGGTTACGAAGTCGGGTTCGCCGACTCCCAGGGAAATTACGTCATCGTCACAATCGACCACCAGTTCAAAAAATTCCCGGATGCCGCTGCGGGGGATTTTTTTGACATGTTCGGCGATTCTATCGCTAGGGTGAAACTTTAAGCCGTTCATATTCTTCTTCTTCTTCCAGTATTTTTCCTGATTCTTTGTATTTCTTCAACAAAAACAAGGTCGCGGTGGAAATCACGCCGTCAATGGTGGAAAGTTTTTCAGCGACGAACGCCGCAACGTCCTGGAGACTGTTGCCTTTCACTTCCAGCCTTAAATCGTAATCCCCGGAAATCAAATAACAGTCCGTAACTTCCGGAAACCGGCACAGACGTTTCGCGATCCGGTCAAAACCCCCTTCCCGTTCCGGGGTTACCTTCACTTCAATCAGCGCCCGGACTATATTCTTGTTCAACGCTTCCTCGTTGAGGATTACTTTGTAACCCTTGATGATATTATCCGCTTCCAATTCCCTGATAAGTTCATTGACCTTGGCTTCTTCCACCCCGACCCGGGCGGCGATTTCCGCCGCGCTGATCCGGGCGTTCTTGCTCAACAGCTCTAGTATGTTTTGTTTCATGGTCATCACCTGCTTTTAAAGCGATATGAAAAAATAAAATAACGGCGCGTTGAAAATAAAACTGTCCAACACATCATAGACTCCCCCCATGCCGGGGAGAATCCGGCCGGAATCCTTGACGCCGCAGGTTCGTTTCAGAGCCGATTCCGCCAGATCGCCGGCAAATCCCCCGAAAAACAGGAACATCCCCGCGAACAACGGAATAAACCAGGATCCGACATTAAATAACCAGTAAGTCAGACAATAACTCACCAGGACGGAAAAAACCAGTCCGCCGATGGTGCCTTCCCAGGATTTTTTCGGGCTGATTGCCGGAACGATCTTGTGATTGCCGCCGGTAATTATTTTATTGGACAAAATACCAAACAGGTAAGCGAACGTATCCCCGGTTTTGGTAACCGCAACCAGATACAATAACCGTTTTGCGCCGAGCGTCAGATCGGCTCCGGGATTACCGCGGCAATAAATCTCCGCCAGGAAGAATACCGGCAGCAGGGCCAGCAGCAAACCGCCTGTCGACGTTACCAATTTCTCCAGGATCACCGTTTTTTTACCGCTTACCAGTAAACATCCCCAGCCGCCGGCGATAAACAGGGTCGCCGGTAAAAAAACATAGCGGCCATTAAAAACAAATACCAGCGCCACGGTCAACGCCGCTGTCAGCGCCGCCGCTTTCTCAAATCCCCGCCGCCCGGTTTTTCCCAGCATAGCCAGGATTTCAGCCGTCGCTCCGAATGCTCCGGCAACCAGCATGACGAACCAGATATACTTGCCGGTCTCTTTCAGCAGCACCGCCGCAACGAACAGACCCACCAAAATCACCCAGCTTAACAATCGCAAGCTAAACATTATTATTCCCTTCCAATTATTTCTTCATCTGCCGCCGAAACGTCGCTTCCTGCGGTTAAACCACTCTATCGCCCGGATAAATTCCCCCTTGTCAAAATCCGGCCACAACACTTCCGTTACATAAATTTCGCTGTAAGACAGTTCCCACAACAAAAAATTACTCAACCGGAATTCGCCGCCGGTCCTGATCATGATGTCCGGATCCGGAATCCCGGGAACATACAGGTTCCGCGCAAACAATTCCTCGGTTATTTCTTCCGGCTGCAGTTCATTCTTCAGCAGTTTCCGCCCTATTTTCACCGCCGCATCGACAATTTCCGCCCGGCCGCCGTAATTCAGCGCCAAAATCAACGTACCGGCCGTATTCCCGGCAGTAAGTTCAACCGCCCGGGCAACTTTCCTGCCAACGCTCTCCGGCAGACCGGATACCCGGCCGCTGACGGCCAATTTTATATTATTGCGGTTGAATTCATCCAGATTAGCCTCGATGAATTCATCCAGCAAGTTCATCAAACCGTCAACCTCTTCTTGCGAGCGTTTCCAGTTCTCTGTACTGAAGGCATAAAGCGTCAGGTATTCGATATTCAGTTCCCTGCTCGCTTCAATAGTTTTCTTCACCGCCTCGACGCCTCTGCGGTGACCTTCGAGATGCGGCAGCAACCGTTTTTCTGCCCAGCGGCCGTTGCCGTCCATAATAATGGCTGCATGTCGGACCGGCTTATTTTCCGCCATAAAAGTAATCCTCGATGATCAGACACAGGATATGATAAATTGCCACATGTTGTTCCTGAATCAGGTAAGTTTCAGTTTCCGGAACTTTGATCATGCAGTCGGCGTATTCAGCACATTTCCCACCGGTTTTGCCGGTCAGCAAAATAGTTTTAACCCCCTGCACCTTAGCGGTAATAAAACATTTTTTAACGTTTTCCGCATTGCCGCCGGTCGAAATTCCCAACACCACGTCCCCTTTCCGGGCCAAAGCAAACAACTGCTGCGCAAAAATCAGCGAAGCGTCGACGTCATTCGCAAAGGCCGTGGAAAATGAAGGATGCGAAGTCAACGCAATCGCCCGCAGACCATATTCGAGTTTTTCCGCCAGCTCCTCGCCAAGACCGGAAAATTTTTTAAATTTTTCCTTTATCTCCGGATTCAGCCGCCGGGGGCATTTGAAACTTTTGAGCAATTCACCGGCAATATGCTCACAGTCCGCCGCACTGCCGCCATTGCCGCATAAGTATAGACTGTTATCATTCTCCAGGGCCGCGATGATCATTTCAGCCGCCTGCCGGACTGAATCCTGACACCTCGCCAAACCGGGACATTTTTCATTTAACTTATCGATAAAAATTTGCATTATTTTACACCTTTATCATTGTTTATTCTGAAAATCAATATAATTTAGCTTTGCGGGCAGTTTTTACCAATTGACGGAACAACTTTTGAAACCTGTTTACAATCTTGTTAATACAAATCTAACAAAATATTAATAAAATTCAAATATTCATAAAAACGGTTTTGATATAAAAATAAGAACAAAGTTGTAGATAAGCCAAAAAAGGTTAAATTCTGCATAATCTAACCTTTATTAACAAAATTAACAGGCTATAATAAGAATACTATATTAAAATATCTTATTTAAGTATAAATATCCAACTCGTGGACAACCTGGGAGAACGACGATGAAACTGACGGTAAAACGTGAAAACTTCATGCAGGCCATTCAAAAAGTCATCAATATCATCGGCAGCCGGTCGACTTTGCCGGTTTTAGCCAATATTCTTCTGGAAGCACGCAATGGAAATCTGACTTTGACTACCACCGACCTGGAAGTCAGGATAACCAACAACATCGAAGCCGCGGTAGAACGGGAAGGCAAAACTACCATTCCGGCAAAAAAACTGGCGGCGCTGGTTTCACGGTTTCTGGCAGATGACATTCATCTGGATTGCAACGAAAAGCATCATACCCAGATCACCTGCGGAACATCCGAATTCAAAATACTTGGATTAAGCGATGATGATTTTCCGCCGCCGGCGGAATTTCCTTCCAGTTGCCAGGTTAAATTCAAGGAATCTGATTTCCGGAAAATGCTCGACCGAATTTCCTATGCGGTCAGTCTCGATGATACCCGCAAGGTGTTGCACGGTATTCTCTGTTCGGTAAAGGAAAATACGGTAACCGCGGTTGCTACCGACGGTAAGCGTTTGGCTCTGGTGGAAAAAGTACCGGAAGAATTTACCGGCAGCGAAGGCGACACGATCATCCCGCTCAAGGCGGCTAATGAAATCAAGCGGATACTTGACGGCAAGGACGGGATTGTTACTTTTGAATTCGGCGATAAGCAAGCCTGCTTCAGAACGGATAAGGTTTGCCTGACCACCAAGCTGATTGAAGGCAATTATCCTAATTACCGGCAGGTTATTCCGGTTAATTTCAGCCGGGTTCTGGAGATTCCGGCAGTCGTACTGCTGGCTAAGCTGGAACTGGTGTCACTGGCGTTATCGGATGACGCCAGCTACGTTATTCTGACTTTCGACGAAGGAAAACTGAAGCTGCAGGCTTCGAGCGCCAATGTCGGGGAAGGCAGTGATTATCTGGATATTGATTACAATGATGCTCGGATCGATATTTCGTTCAATCCTAATTTCCTGGCCGATCCGCTGAAACATTGCGATGCCGATAAAATTAGAATAAAACTTAATGACGGTTTCAGTCCGGTAGCGCTTGAAGCTGCGGACGGTTTTCTTTACGTGATCATGCCGATGCGCAACCGTTAGCGCGATAAATTGCAGGTTGGAGCAGCTTGATGATAAGCCGTTTAGTATTGAGCAGCTTCCGGAATTATGATCATGCTGAACTTGCTTTTAATGCCCGGAATGTAATTTTTACCGGGCGCAACGGCCAGGGAAAAACTAATCTCCTGGAAGCCGTTTTTTTTCTCAGTGTCCTGCGTTCCTTCCGGACTTCCGTAACCCGGGAGATGAAAAAAATCGGCCGGACTTCATTTTACCTCGGGGCTGAAATTGAGCAACAGCAGTGGCACGAATTGCTGGAGGTTGATTACGGAGAAAACCGGCGGCGCAGATTGAGCATCGACCATTGCCCGGTGACCCGGGCCAGCGAATTCATCAATCAAATCAGGGCCGTGGTTTTTTCACCGGAAGACATCAATATCGTGACTGCTCATTCCGGGTTTCGCCGGCGGTTCATGGATATGCTCATTTCCGTAGTTGAGCCGGCTTACCTTAATGCGTTGCGGAATTACGGTATTGCGCTGAAAAACCGAAATGTCCTGCTTCGAACAGCTGAGCCTGATTTGTCGGTGTTGACGGCTTATGAGGCCGTTATGGCGGAAAATTGCGTTGAGATCATTCCGGCCAGGAAAAAGTATGTTGAATTGTTGATCCGGGAAGTTAACGGGATACTCCTGAATTTATCGGACGGAGATGTTTTTGATATCCGTTACCGAATGGAAGTTGATCCGGTTTCGGCCGCGGTGATACAAAATAAATTTTTCCGAGACCGGAACCGGGATTTCCGGCGCGGTTTTACCGGTTTCGGCCCGCAGGCCGATGATTTCGAACTTTATTTCGGGAAAAAACCGATGCGCAGTTTTGCATCCACCGGTCAATGTAGGCTGATCAGTTTATGTCTCAAGCTGGCAAAACTGAATATCCTGGGCGGGGGCGGCAGTTCGGATCTGGAGAATGTAATAGTCCTGGCGGATGATGTGACCGGCGAACTTGACCAGGCGAAACGGGAACTGTTCCTGACCATGATCAGCCGGGCCGGCCAAACGTTTTTTACTTTTACCGACCAGCCGGGATTTGATTTTTCCGGCGGATTGGAATATTATGAAATTGTAAACGGAACGGTCAAAAAGTTGTAGAAGTAATGGTAAAATGATTAAGAAATTGGGAAAAAGACAAAAACTTTTTCCAAAATTTTTTAAAATTATAATTTAGAGCGTAATCTTACCCAATATGAAAAAGAAATTATCAAAATTGCAGAAAATTAACCTCCGGGACGTTTGGGAACATGAAGCTCTTGATTTTACAACTTGGCTTGCTCGACAAGAAAATCTTGATGCTCTGAGTGAAGAAGTCGGCGTCAATATAAAATTAATAAAAACTGAAGCTAACACTGGAAAATTCAGTGTTGATATTCTTGCCGAAGAAGAAATGACCGGCAGAAAAATAATCATTGAGAACCAGCTTGAAGATACGAATCATGATCATTTGGGAAAAATAATTACTTATGCTTCCGGCTATGATGCAAAAATTGAGGAAGAAATTGGACAACCTGCAGAATGGGTGGACGCGGCTGTTGCTTCGCGCATAAAGATTGAAATAGTTAAATGGCGCAAATGTTGTTCCGGGCGGATATTTTGTCTTCCGGCTTACAAGTAAAGTTGAAAAAGCCGCATAATGGAGCAGCGCTCCAGCCCTGCGGGCACTTATAGACTTTTTAACTTGACTTGCCGCCCCGGCGAAAGAGCTGATAAGCAGTTCAAAAAACAAAAAAAATGTTTTTTTGTTTTTGAAGTGGTCATCATATTTCAAATCTAGCTCAGTGCCCGGAGGGCGGGAGCGAGATTTGTTGCTCTCCTGCGTTATACCGTGAAAACCCGGCTGCGCCGGACTCTTCACGGTATAACGCGGACAGACCAAGGCATAAAGCAAAAGCTAAGTAGGCAATCAAGTTAAAAGGGTGCAGGGCAATGCCCTGCCGCCGGCGGCGCAAGGCGCGGAAGGGGTTTGGGGGGCGGAGGGCCCCCAAAAAAAGGATTTGCTGGAACCATAACTTCAATAAAAATGGTAGATGAAAGCGGTAACGGTTGAACAGATGCGGGGACTTGACCGGCGGGCGATAAAAGAAGCCGGCATTCCGAGTTTTGTGTTAA
The DNA here is from genome assembly GCA_028718375.1 of Victivallaceae bacterium. GTDB lineage: Bacteria > Verrucomicrobiota > Lentisphaeria > Victivallales > Victivallaceae > JAHOYW01. The sequence goes on from JAQULZ010000011.1 coordinate 28,516, forward strand.
TGGAACGGGCCGGTTTTGCCGCCGGAGAAGAAATAATCCGGTTTATTGACGATCGGATTTATTTTAATCACGTCAAACGGTTTGTCATTCTCGCCGGCAAAGGAAATAACGGTGGCGACGCTTATGCTGCGGCCAGATATTTATATGAAAACACGGATATTGAGATAATAATTTATGCGGTCTGTAAACCGGAGGAATTGGGAGACGATTCCTGCCGGCAGGCGAGAATGATTATTGGCAATGTCGATTATTTGGTCAAGGAACAATTGACCGATAACGATTTTCGTAAAGGTGACGTTATTATTGATGGGTTGCTGGGAACCGGAATAACCGGAGCACTCAAAAAACCTTATGATAATTGGATAAAAACCGTTAATTTATCGTTATTGCCCGTTATTTCTCTGGATATACCGTCCGGATTGGACGGTAATGACGGACATTTTCCCGGCGATTGCATTCGCGCGGATTTGACCGTGACGATGGCCTTGCCGAAACGCGGGCTGGTTACCGGTGACGGGCCGGAATATTGCGGGTTGCTGCGGTGCGTGGATATCGGCATTCCCAAAGCGTATAACGCTGAAATTGAAAGCGATTTGGACGTTTGTTTTAGTGATGACGCCGAAAAATTTTTGCCGCGGCTGGCGCCGGATTCACATAAGAACAGCGTTGGTTCGGTATTGATCATCGGTGGCAGCCGGGAGTATTTCGGCGCGCCTTTTCTGGCGGCGGCAGCGGCGCAGCGCGCCGGGGCCGGGATGGTCAGGGTTGCCGTGCCGGAAGGAATCGAAAAAATTCCGGAGGCGTCGTTATCATTAATTGTTTCCAGGGTAAAAAACAACGGTCGAGGATATTTCGGACCGGAATCACTGAAGGAATTGAAACCTTTAATTGATAAGAGCGACCTGATTGTTGTGGGGCCGGGGATCGGTACGGAACGGGATACTTTTCTTTTTATTCAGAAAATATTGAAAATCGACCAACCGCTGGTTATTGATGCGGACGCGTTGAACATCATCGCCGAATCTCCGGAAATTTACCGTCGGAAGGATTCAAATATTTTAACGCCGCATCCCGGGGAAATGAGACGGCTGCTGAAGGCGTTCGATCTGGAATGTCTGAACGACCGAAGCCGGCCGGAGAAAGCGGCGGCGCTCGCCGGGCGGCTGGATTCGATCGTCGTTCTGAAGGGGCTGCGTACCGTAACTGCCGCACCTGACGGACAAGTAACCGTTAATTCTTCCGGTTGCCCGGCATTAGCGACCGCCGGCAGCGGCGACGGTCTGAGCGGGATAATCGCGGCCTTTAACGCGAAAAAGCGCGAGGACTATTATGCGTCAACTGCGGCGGCGGTATTCGTGCATGGTCTGACCGGTGAAATCAGCCCGTTCGGAGACCGCGGCTTTATTGCTGACGACATTATCGGTCTGATTCCGGAGGCGATGCTGAAAATTTCCGCCTTCGCTTGAAATAATACCGATTTGCAATCTAAGAGCAAGTAAAAATAGGTATTGGTATGAGCTTGACAAGACCAGGGTTCTGACGAAAAAAACTCATTGAAAGATTCACATTTTTATTTTATCCGTCGTTTAGATCGCGGTTCTCTTTAGAAGGCAAATTCGCTGATCCACGGCAGCGGGATCAGCCGTTTTGCCTATTATCGGTGAGCATCATCAACGACAGTCTGGTGGGCTGGAAATCCGACGGAATGCCGGATGATGACTCCGGAATCCGCGGCGGACCCGGATACCGAAGCTGATACCAATTCGCTCTCATTCATAGACATTTCGATGGTTCTTTTGAGCCGATTTTTGCCATAAATCCTCGCGCGATACTCTGTATCGCTCTGCGGTTTATAACCAAAATCCATCTCAAAATCCGCCATCGCCATTATCTATGACTGATCGCTCATTAGTATGAAATGAGGAGTGTGGACGATAAAATCGGGGTCGGCGGGGAATCGCTGCCGCTGGCCAACAGCCAGTATCTGATCGGCGGCAAAAAACTGAATTGGTAATTCAACCCCCCGGCAAACCGTTCGGAAGCGCCGCCGGACGGTTGCCTGCGGTTCAATTTTTACCGGCGGGTAAATTTTTCTTTTCGGAAAGTTTTATTATGCCGCTAAGCACGTGTTCGGCACGCTCCAGCTGCACATCGGGGATCATACCTTTTTTAGCCGGATGGATGACGCCCGGAGAGTTTTCCATTTGCTGGGCCAACAGCAGGCAGGCTTTCAGGGATAACGGCGCTTCAATATCGGGTTTTATACCCGCCCCGTGGATGACATTATGGGCGGGAGTATAATATTTCGCCACGGTGAAGCGCAAGGTGCCGTTGTCCCGGATATTGCAGACCCGCTGTACCGAACCTTTGCCGAAGGTTTTGCTGCCGAGCAGGATTGCGCGTTTATGGTCTTTCAGACAGCCGGCGACGATTTCCGCAGCGCTGGCGCTGAACCGGTTGATCAGCACCAGCAGCGGAAGCCGGGTATATTTTTTGCATTTCACGGCGGAAATCTTCTGGGCTTTGGCCGGATCGCGCCCCTCGATGGTGATGACCGGTTCGCCGGTCGCCAGGAACCGGCTGCATAAGTCTACCGCCGCCTCAACCAGACCGCCGGGATTATTGCGCAGATCGAGGATGATTCCCTGACAGTTTTTTTCCTTCAACCGGTGCAGGGCCTGGTCCAGAAAGGCCGCGGTTTGTTTTCCGAAGCTCTCTATCCGGATGTAACCGATGCGATTGTCCAGAAGCCGGACATCCCGGACGAGCGGCATATTATCGGTGTCTGCCGTGCGGGTAACCTGAAAAAACAGCGGATTGTCATTGCCGTTGCGCAGCAGTTCCACTTTGACGGCGGTACCGGCTTTTCCCCGCAGTAAATCACTGCACTGATCGTAAGTCAAACCGCCAAGCGGCTTATCGTCGATTTTCACAATCAGATCCCCGACCCTGATGCCGGCTTTGGCGGCCGGGGAATTCTTCAGGGTGCAGATTACTTTCAGGCCGGAACGCTTATTCTTTGTTCCCATGATGCCGACGCCCGCAAGCCGGGAGACGGAATGAGAATTTTTTTCTTCCCGGAACGGTTCGTAACTGCTGTATGGATCCAGCTCATGGAGCATTCCTTTCAACGCGCCGTCGACCAGCTTGCGCATGGTAACTTTTTCCGGGTCCACGTAAAGCTGCTGAAGCAGCTTCATTACCGTTACCAGCCGCCTCAGGTTGTCGTAGGCCTCCGTATCATCGACGGAGACCGGAGACTCCTGAACCGCTGTCAGGTCGAACTGCGATATTTTCTCGCTGTGCGCCGGCAGGACAATCCCCAGCAAAAGCGCCGGGAAAATAATTCGACTCCTGAAATTATTCGCCATCATGCCGCTCATTTTTTTATTATCATTAATTCGGAAGCTATTATAGCTCCCGTCAGTGGATTAACAAATCACAAAGCTCGGAATTCGGCGCGATTTCCCGCAAAAATTTCAAATGGGGATAAAATTCGCCGACTTCATAAAGATTATGGGCATCACTTCCCAGACTCAATTTGACCCCGTTTTCGACGCACATCCGGAAAAATTCCGGCGGCGGCTCATTGGTATGGTAATTTATTTCGGCCGCAGTACCGTAACGCTTCAGGATTTCAACCGTCGGTGCGAACAGGCGGCGCGGCAAATCCAGGCCGCGGCGTTTGAAAATGCGGAACGGATGCGTCAGCACTTCAACTCCCGAGGCCGCGACCGCTTCGGTCATGAACCGGAATTCGGCTTCGATCTTTTTCATCTCCGCGCCGTTCAGGATGCCATTCAGAACATGCACCGAACCGTTGCGGAATTCCAGTTTGTCCTTAAACTCCGGCGCGATTACGGCCTGTCCCCGGCAGTCGTAATCGATTTCCAGTCCCAGCCGGCAGAACGCGTCCGCTTCCCGGGCGTATAAAGCGAGATATTCCGCCGTCCGGTCAGTTTTGGCACTTGAGGCCAGACCTTCCAGATAATCCGCATGGCGGCCGTAGTCCGGGCGGTTGAAATACAGATGCGCGGAATGTTCGCTGAAGACGAGCCCGTCCAGGTTGAACATTTTCCCGAGGGCGATCGACTTCGCGATATCCATGTTTTCATTGCAGTAGGCCAGTTCGGTATGGACGTGGTGGTCGATCAACCGCAATTCCGCCGGCATGGCTAACTCTTCCCGGACGCAGTTTATCCGGCCGGCGTCGTCGATTTCAAGCAGCAGGTAACCGAAGGGACGTTCAGCCAGGGCTCCTGCCGCGATATAACTTGCGCCCTGATGATCAAGCAGCTCAAAACCCGGATGATAATGTCCGGATACAGCCGCGGCGTAACCGGCGGCATGCATAATTCCGATGATTTCCGCGGCATTGGTATAATTATAGGGAGCAAGCCCGGTTCCGGGCGGAAACAGCGGCACATGCTGCAAACTGACCAGCGGCCCGGGAAAGTCGGCGCCGAGCCGGCGCATCCGGGCCAGTGCTTCCGGCGGGCGGAAGGCGTTGAACCCCGGCTGTTCGACATCGGCGAACGGCACGAAACGCACCCCGTTAATATCGATGAACTCCGGCGGTTTGCCGATAATGCGGGCAAAAATTTCCGGTTCCGGGTCGTGGTTGCCGCGAAGGACGATTACCGGAAACTGAAGCAGATCGATGGTCTTTTTCAGTTCAGTCAGCAATCCCCGGGCATCTTCCCCGTCCGGGCGGTTCAGCAGATCGCCGCCGATAACCACCAGGTCGGGTTTGATATAACGGTTCAGGCGGTGCACTGCCCGGAGCAGCAGAATGCCGGCAAATTCTCCCTGGCGCTCGGGAAACCCCGGATCGGCAGAGCGGGAAAAATGCAGATCGGTTAAAATCGCGACTTTGACGTTCATGATCGCGACCGGTTGCTGATATCTGCGGCGGTGAGCAAGGCGTATACCGTCTCCAGACGAGGTACGGCGACCCGGGCGGCGCGGGCGAGCTGCACGACTTTCCCGACGATGGCCTCCGCCTCCAGCGGACGTTTGTGTTCAAAATCGAGCAGCATGCTGGTCTTGTAAGGCGGAAACGCCCGGGTATAATCCAGGTTTTTCCGGATAATGTCCGCCGGCAGATGAATGCCGCGGGCCGCGGCCACCGCGCATACCTCCCGCATCAGTTCCATACACAGGTCATCCAGTTCCGGCGTCGTCGAAATGACTCTGGTATCGGCGCCTCCGGCCAGCACCGAAACCGGATTGTACGGCGTATTCCAGACCAGCTTGACCCAGCGGCAAAATTCAATATCCGCCACGGCTTCACATTCGACCCCTGCCCGGTTGAACGCCCGGCACAGCAAATCTAACTTTGCGGATGAGCCGCCCCGGTAAAGGCCCATTTTCAGGTGTCCCGCCGCCTGATGTTCGATCCGGTTGTCACTTTCCCGGAAAACCCCGATATAGGCTACCGCACTGATCAGTTCATGGTCCGGATAAGCGGCAGCGATATCCGTTTCGATTCCAATGCCGTTCTGGATCAGGACGATCGCTGTTCCGGGTTTCACCGCCGCGGCAATTATTTTTACCGCCTCGATCTCGGGCAGAACTTTAGTCGTTACGATCAGGTAATCGGCGGCGCCCGGATATTCGGCACAGGAACGGTAAACCCCAGCCGGATTAAAGGAAAAATCCCCGGCAATACTTCTGATGTCGAAACCGTTTTTTTTCACCGGGGTATAATTTGAACGGCAAACCACTGCAACTTCCATTCCGGCCTGGGCCAGCCGCCCGCCGAAATACGCGCCGATACCCCCGGCTCCGATGATTAAAACCCGATTATTTTCCATAAGCCTGCCGGTTGATGTTGTTTCCGGTTAATTTAGCGGTGCTCAGAATAAAATCCAGCCCGTCACCGTTTTATTTCAATTTTTGCCGCCTGCCGGTTTCGACGACACCGGCAAAAAGAGCTGATAAACAGTTCAAAAACAAAAAAATCGTTTTTTTTGTTTTTGAAAACAGTGATACTCAAGTCGGGACTGCATTTGCGACCTTAACGGTTTGCGTTTCATTACAGATTTTTGAGAAGAACTAATACCAATTCGCTCTCATTCATAGACATTTCGATGGTTCTTTTGAGCCGATTTTTGCCATAAATCCTCGCGCGATACTCTGTATCGCTCTGCGGTTTATAACCAAAATCCATCTCAAAATCCGCCATTGCCATTATCTATGACTGACCGCTCATTAGTATAAAAAGAATGTTACGACAGACCTATCGCTCATTATTTTTGCCGGCAACTCAGCCTCAAAATCAAAGCTGTTTTTTTACTGGCTGTTAGATGCAATACTGTTCATTTAATCACCTCTATAGTCTGAAAGATATTAATTTTTACCGACTTGTGCCGACCTTTCTTTTTTACCGGCCAGTTTGACATTTTCCTTTTCACTGCGCGCTGGCGGTG
>JAQULZ010000012.1 GCA_028718375.1 Victivallaceae bacterium
CTTTCCTATGGCATGACATGGCTCGTTACCTCACTATGCCCATAGTTCCGTTCCGGGCTGGCGGCTAACCTTTACCCGGGCTGGATTGTCCAGCTTGCAAATGCCAGCTTTGCTTGGCGCACTCATAACTCTCTCCTCCCTGCGGTTTTCCTAATCCTTTTCCGCCTCGCAAAAGTGAGTATTAATGTAATTGCACGCCTCCTCGAGCGAAGCGAGGATTTTGGTGCAGTAACGCACCATCCACGGACTGCATTCCTGAAATTCAAAAGGCGAAAAGGCCACGACGAATTTGCCGAGATCATGAGACGCGTAGAATATTTCCATGCTTGTCCCGATGCTCGGCTTATTGTAGTTGACCAGAACGATGTCCGCCGCGCGGACATCCTGCAAGTCAAATTCGACGATCTCATTGGCGCTGTCGACCCGGCGGTCGGTAAACTGCCGCCGCATCGGATCCAGAGTCTTGAACTGCGAATCCAGCAGTTTTTTGGCGGTTTCGCGCCATTCGCGGGCGTGACCGGCGTGTTCGTCCATAATCGGACCGCTTAAATAGATGATTTTGGTTTTGTCACAAGTCATAAAAAAGTCATTTCCCTGCACTGACGGCTTATACTATATTATTATGGTTTGGACGTTAATGCAAGCGGAATTGACCGAATCTTCGCAAATAAGCGTAACCGAAAGCAAGCGGGAAAACCGCGGAAGGAGGAAATAGATCAGAAATTCAGGAAGTCTTTTCCTGAATAAGCCCCGGTATATTTCGCAACCCAGCTCTGAACTATGGGTTCCAGAATAAAATCTTCCAACTCGCCGGTCTGAGGCAGAGGTTTGTTGCAAAACGGGCAGTTGCGGAAAATTTCGATATCCGCGTACATCAGATGCTCATTGCAGTTCGGGCAGACCAGCACCCGGGTATTGGTATCTTCGTTTTTCCTGAATTCATATTGCATATCAGTCACCTGATAGTTATATTTCTACTAATAGTATACACTCTGAAACCGAAAAATAAACCGCCGAAACTGATATTTTACGACATAAATTGGAAACTCAAGTGGACAAATGAGCCTAACCGTCATATAATAGTACCGTCCCGATTTTAACTGATTGCAACAGGAATTACCCAGTATATTAGCAAGATGCAGCAACGTCCGAAATTACCGCCTTGGATTAGGGTAAAAGTGAATTGCGGCAAGAACCGCAGCGCTGTGGCGCACCTCCTGGACGAACTCCGGCTGCATTCCGTCTGCGCCAGCGCCCAATGTCCCAATTTAGGCGAGTGCTGGCATCGCGGTACCGCCGCCTTCATGATTCTCGGCGACGAGTGTACCCGCAACTGCAAATTCTGCGCGGTCAGGCATAATCCGCATCCCGCTCCCCCCGATCCGGCGGAAGTGCCGAATCTGATTGAAGCGGTCGAACGCCTGCAGCTTAAATATGTCGTCGTCACCTGCGTCACCCGGGACGACCTGCCGGACGGCGGCGCCGGGCAGTTCGCGGCGGTAATCGACGCTCTCCGCCGGGAAGTTCCCGGGACGGAAATCGAGGTGTTGACTTCCGATTTCAACGGCAATATCAGGGCTCTGAAAACCGTGCTCGACGCGCGCCCGACCGTCTTTAACCATAACGTCGAAACCGTCCGGCGTCTGGCGGAACCGATCCGCGGCAAGGCTACCTATGACCGATCGCTCGAAGTGCTCGGCCGGGCTTTTGAATTGACTGAAGGTTCGATCCCGGTGAAATCCGGACTTATGGTCGGTTTGGGGGAAAAGGATGAGGAAGTACATGAGACCATCCGGGAATTACGGGAGCGTAAAGTGAGTATATTGACTATCGGCCAGTATCTGCCGCCTTCCGCTGCCCATTGGCCGCTGGACCGCTACGTCGAGCCGGAAAAATTTGCGGAATGGGGAAAATTCGCCCGGGAAACCGGTTTCGATTTCGTCGCCAGCGCACCGTTGGTTCGCAGTTCATATCACGCGGAAGAACTGTTTTCCGCAACAAATAAGGGGTGAACTTCAAAAATGGAAATCGTTCTGTTAATCTTATTGTCGGTGATACTTGCGATCGTTATTGTTATCCTGAGGACCAAGCTGATCGTAACCCGGCGCATTTCCGCCAGCCTGGTTAAGGGCATTACCAAGGAACGCAATGCGACTGCGGATATTCTGGGTTTGTCCCGGCGGATTATTGCTTCCCAAAGCAAGGAAAAAGAATTTCTGCCTTACTTCATCAAGTATACCATCCGGTCGTTGAAAGCCAGCGGCGGAGCGATATTACTGTGCGGGAAGGACGATTATTTTTACGGCTGTGCGGTCGCCGGCACTTTCCCCCCGCTGAAGGAAGTGGGACCGCAGATCGAAAGTCAGCTGCTGGCCCATGAAAAACGCCACACTGAATTTATCCGCGGGTTCAAAACGAAATTTATGGCGAATGAACTCGCCCAACTTTGCGATGCCAAAGGTTTCGTCTTTTTCCATCATGACGCGCCGGAATCCTTTCCGAAAACCTTCATCAACGAAGCCCCGCTTTCCCTGATCGCCCCGATCAAACTCGATGATAAAATCTACGGCTGCATCATCGTCACTTCGAAGGATGACTTTGATTCCCACCGTTTATCCCGCAACGACGGGCTGTATCTGATCCGCCTGGCGGAAATAGCGGCGCTGTGTATTGAGGTCATTAAGGATTTCAGGAAACGGCAGGAATATGAACAGCAGCTCCAGGCAGCCAGGGAAGAAGGCATGACCCAGGTATCTTCCGGAATCATTCACAATATCGGTAACGCCATCACGATTGCCAAACTTGCCGTCAACAGCCTGATCGAAAGTTTTAACCTCAAATCCGAAGACCGCCCGGAAAATCTGATGCTGGATACGATTCTGCCGCGGCTGGAACAGGCGCTTGCCAAGGGTAACCTGACTGAATTTCTCCGAGATGATCCTCAGGGCAAGGAATATTTGCCGGCGCTGAAGGAACTGCTCGGTCATATCAGGGTTACCAACAACGAAGCCATGATGATGCTCAAGTCATTGTCCGACAAGTTGTTTCATATCAGCGAGATTATCGAATTACAGCAGCGTTTCGTGGGCGAGCTGGGCACTGAAAACATGACCCGGCTAAGCAAGGTTGTCACCGCCTCGGTAACTATTTTTGACGAATCATTCAATAAGCGCGGCTATAAAATCAATACCGATCTGGATGAGAAGGTTCCCGAGGTTCTGGTCGATCCGTCCATGCTGACTCAGGTATTCATTAACCTTATCAAAAACGCCATCGAGGCGATGGAGGCGGAGAATGACCCCAAGAAAAAGTATGCCCTGAATATCAGTTTGAAATCCGCGCAGCGGGGCGATAAGAACTATGCTGCCGTGACGGTCGATGACAACGGTCCCGGCATTCCGGACGAAATCAAGGAGAAAATGTTCAACTTCGGGTTTTCCACCAAAATGGAAAAGAACAGCAGCAGCCGCGGCATCGGGCTGCATTTCTGTGTAGACTGTCTCAAAAAATACGGCGGGTTCATCGAAGCGAACACCGAAGTCGGAAAGGGCTCGAGTTTTATCGTTTATCTGCCGGTCTCCGGACAGAGCTTATAGAGAGGCCTGCATCACAGCTTCCGCTATTGGCCGAGGTCGTTTTCCCGGTTGGCTGTTTCCAGGCAATTGTCGACTTTCTGAACCAATGATTTCACGGTCTGGTCGGAATCATATTTCTTCTGCAATTGCCGCACATCGGAACGGATTCCATTGATGATCGCCACCAGATTGCGCGTCCTGGTGGAAGCAGAATCCTTTTTCGCCTTGATCGAGGCGTTTTCCAATCCCTCAAGCGAGGTCATCACCAGCAGATTAAGCAGCTTATACCATTCCGGGTCGGTCTGGGGCCGGGCGTCGCAAATCCCGATTATCACCGAAAAATCATTACTTTTAAGCGGAATGACATAAACCTCGTCAATATTGTTCCGGACGGCGTTGCTTCCCTGTAACCGTTTGGAATTCCTGGCAAAAAAGTCGGCCGCGAAGTCATCTTCAACCCCTTTTACCGCCTGCAATATCCATTTCCCCTGACTTTCATTCCATTCCGCCGCCATGCCCTTCGGCGCATTCAGGAAAAAAAGGAAAGAATTAAGCGTAGCCAGGTAAGGATTGTCTGCCGTGTTGGCGTTATGTCTCGCGGTACGCATACAGACCAGCGTTTTTTCGAGCCAGGCGCGCCGCAGCCGTTCAAGGCATTCGGCGTTCCATTTGGCGGTCAGCGACAGGGCGAGCTGGAAGATTTCTTCGGCCTGGAACGGTTTTTTGATATAAAGCAGTTTTTCCGGCATGCCTACTTCCTCGGCAATGGTACTCTGATTATGATCGGCATAAGCGGTCATGATTACGATCTCAATATTCTTATCTATTTCCCGGATCTTTTTGGCGGTAGTGAGACCGTCCCAACCCGGCGGCATGCGCATGTCCGTGAACATGACGGCGTAAGGAGCTTTGTTGTTGAGCGCCGCCTTCACCATTTCGAAGGCTTCTTCTCCCTGGCCCGCAGTATCGATGTCATAGCGGGGTGCAGTTCTCAAGGGTGGATTCTGCTTTTCCGGTTCGATTCCCATCAGCCGGGCGCGCATACTTTGGACCAGCGAACTCGTTTTGTTTGGTTGACCGCTGTTGACCAGTAACTTCCCCAGTTGTTCACGCAGGTCTTCCTGATCGTCTACAATTAGAATCCTGTTATTTTTAACCATATCTCGCTAATCCGAATTTACCGGTGTCGGCTGTACCAAAGCATCAGACCATTTCAGAAGATACACCTTATGGCTGAAAGTATCAAGAGTCCGGGAAGAAAAATTACCGTAAAAACACCCGCAGTGATGATTAGTCAATTCAGCCGCGGGCGTTTTAATGGATTTATTTACCCTGCTTACGGATGGGGATATGGGCGCACTCCCCGTGGACGGCGTGAGCGGCTTCCATCATGGCTTCGCCGAGGGTCGGATGGGCATGGACAGCCCGGCCGAGTTCCCGGGCGGTGATTTCGAGCCGCATTGCCGGGACCGCTTCGGCAATAAGGTCAGTAGCGTGCGTGCCGACGATATGAACTCCCAGTACCTGATCCGTTTTACGGTCGGCAATGATTTTGACCATACCGCCGGTTTCTTCAACGGCCATTGCCTTGCCTAATGCCGCGAACGGGAATTTACCGGCGGTATAATCGATATTTTGTGCTTTGCACTGTTCTTCGCTCAGGCCGACGGTACCGATTTCGGGATGAGTGAAAATACACCCCGGTACCAGGTCGTAACTGAAAGCGGTACGGCGGCCGCAAATGTTGTTCACGGCGCAAACCCCCATCGCACTGGCCAGATGGGCCAGCCAGATTCTGCCGGCGATGTCACCGATGGCGTAAATATTGGGAACATTGGTCTTGCAGTGTTCATTGACCGGAATCCAGCCGCGGTCATCGGTTTTCACTCCGGCGGCGGGCAGATTCAAAGCGGCGGAAACCGCTTTGCGGCCGACGGAAACCAGCAGATAATCGGCCTGCAAAGTCTGGCCGCCGACCTTGCCGCTGACGCCGTGGGCAGTCGCTTTTATATCGGACATCGGCGTTCCGGTCAGAATCTCAATGCCGAGTTTTTTCATGGCGGCGGCGGTGACGCGGGCGATTTCCCGGTCGACCAGCGGCAGAGCCTGCGGCAGCATTTCGACCACGGTAACTTTGGTGCCGAGTTCGGCGAACAGACAGGCGAATTCGCAGCCGATCACTCCGCCGCCCAGAATAAGCAGGCTTTCGGGTATTTTTTCAATAGCCAGCAGTTCGGTCGAAGTCAGCACTCGCGGGGACTCGGGGATGAATCCGGGCACTAAAGATTCCGAACCGCTGGCGATGATGAAATTGTCCGCGGTGATTTTCGCGCCGTTGTCTTCCCCGCCGCTGACGACCACGCTTTTCCGGTCGAGAAAAGCGGCGGCGCCGTTAAACGTTCTGACTCCGGCGGCTTTCAGTAAACCGGCGATGCCCTGGCGCAGCTTGGCGACGACTTGGTCTTTGCGGAGCTGCATCCGATTCCAGTCAGGAGTTATTTCGCCGCTGATGTCAATGCCGAAATCGGCCGCGCGGCGCGCCTGACGGAGCACTTCCACGCTCGCGATTAAAGTTTTGGTCGGGATACAGCCGGTATTCAGGCAGGTGCCGCCGAAATACGCTTTTTCAATCAAGGCTACATTCAGGCCTTTTTGGCCGGCATGAATGGCCGCGACATAGCCTCCGGGTCCGGCGCCGATAACGCACAAATCGAATTTTTCCATTTTGCATTCCTTCGCTGCAGGTTTTATCATAAGACCGGTTGCGGGAAAACCTGTTTCCCGCTCCGGAAACCTTCGAACCCTTCCTACATTAGTCCGATTTGCCGAAGATACAAGCTTCCGTCAAAAGTTGCATGAAAAAAATGAAAAGTAAAAAACATCGCTTTTCGAGAAAGGTATTGATCAACTTATTCTTTTTATGGGTCTTCACCGAAATTTGTGGGTCAAAGGTAATACCGCGGAACCCCTGCGGCGTCAAGTTTTTTCCGGCATAACGACTTCGCCGCCCCGGCAAGCCGGGGACTTATACGGAAAAATACTTGACTCCTTCGGGAACCCGCTGTTCATACCGATTTGCAATCTAAGAGCAAGTAAAAATCGGAATTATTGCGGATGCCGGAAGCGTTAAAACGAACTGGGCGCTACCGGGGTAGCGACGGTTCGTTTTGACGCAAAACGGCGCCGCAAGAATCCGACCGTACACGGCAGCATGCTTTTGGGCTAGTTCACCAGCAAAAAGAATACTGCGATATACCTATCGCTCATTATTTTTGCCGGCAACTCAGGCTCAAAATCAAAGCTGTTTTTACTAGCTCTTATGCAATTCGGTATTAATAACGGAATCAGACGCATTCTGAATTTCTGGAACGTAAAGTCCCAATGCGCATGAGATATGAGATGCATTACCACCGGTCGGCTGTTTTTCGGCTGCCCGGGGATGTCCTTGCCGCCGGCCGCCAAATATTCCATCGCCGCTGTCACTTTTTCGTGCTCTATAACGATTAAGTTAATAATTGAGCCTGACTCCGGCTATCATTACAGTAATTAGTGTAGTGTCTCTTAAGTTCTATCGCATAGGTTTTCTCATTTAACGAGGCTATATGCAATAGTTTCCACTTAACATATTTTGAGAGACACTACATTAGATAATTTTTCAGTAAACTTGTTGACAATATTCAAATGTACACTATAATTATAATATTGAATACGAAAACGTTTAAGAAAGCTGAGGTGACTTATGGGAATTGACTGGCCCTATGAATTTCCCGGTGTCTACTGGGTTGGGAAAGAGGAAGAAGAAGCCGTTCTGGAGGTATTGAGAAACGGCTCGATGTTCAGGTATTACGGATTGAAGAAGCCGTTTTATGTTGATAGGTTCGAGGAGTCCGCGAGAAATTTTTACGGCGTTAACTATGCGCTTGGCCTCAACAGCGGAACCGGCGCCTTGATTTGTTCGCTGGCCGCGTTGGGAATAGGGCCGGGGTGTGAAGTTGTTATCCCGTCTTTTTTATGGGTTGCCACGGTCGGCGCGGTGGTGCAGTGCGGGGCGATTCCGGTGATTTGTGAGGTCAACGACAGTTTTAATATCGACCCGGAGGATTTGGAAAGGAAAATAACCGCTAAAACCAAACTTATTGTTCCGGTTCACATGGCGGGTGCGCCTTGTGAAATGGATAAAATAATGGAAATTGCCGACCGGCACGGAATTCCGGTCCTTGAAGACTGCGCCCAATGCAACGGCGGTTCTTTCAAAGGGAAAAAGGTCGGCACCTTCGGCAGGATGGGAATATTCAGTTTGCAGCTCAACAAAAATATAACCTGCGGAGAAGGCGGACTTATTATTACCGGTGACGAAAGGCTCTACAACCGGGCTTTTTCGGCGCATGACATGGGAATGATAAGAAAGAACGGACGGCTGGCGCTTCCCGACGATTACGCGGTCATGTGGGGAAACGGGCGCAGAATGAATGAAATGTGCGGGGCGGTGGCGAATGTCCAATTAAGTAAACTTCCCGATATAACGGGCAAAATGCATTCCTCTAAAAAACGCATTAAGGAAATGCTTCAAGATACGAGAGGGCTTGAATTCAGAAGACTGGCAGATGAAGCCGGGGACAGCGGGCCTTTTCTGGTAATAATCCTGGAAGATGAAAAAACAACTCTTGCCGCCGTGGAAAAAATGAAAAGGAACGGCTTGCACAACATTTTCAGGATCGCCGATTACGGTCTTCATATATACTTTAACATTCCCGCGCTGGTGAATAAAACCCCGCTTTCGCCGTCGGGCAATCCCTGGAATTTATGCGCCAATAAGGATAGTGATTATGATTATTCGAAAGGAGCTTGTCCGCAGAGCGATAAACTTTTCAGCCGTTCAATACTGATTCCGGTCCCATCGTGTTTGACCGCGGAGCAGGAAGAGCGCGCGGCGCAAATAATAAGCGAAGCTGTTAATTTTTGAAATAGATTAAGGCGGGCTCTGCCCGCAACCCAAATGAGGGTTTGCATGGCAACCCGGTCCAGCCGTTCGGCTGGTTGTGGTCCAACAGCAAAAGCGTTGGCCGCTTGCAGAGCATGCGGAGCGGTCCGGCAGTTCGCGCCGGGAAGCGAGCAGGATAGTTATCCTGCGCCCTTTTATGATAGAAGGGTAAAATAAAGACACTAAATGGAGTAAAATAAGGATTTCTTATGAAACTTTCTCAATGGAAAACGCTTACCGATGATGAAATCAGCCGGATCCACGCGGCTTCCCTGGATATTCTGGAAAATACCGGTTTGCTTTATGAAAGCCGGGAGGTAAGACAAATACTCCTGGCCGGCGGAGCGTCCTGCACGGGCGAAATGGTTCGTTTTCCCAAGCAACTTGTCGAGGATTGTATTGCCAGGAACAAAAGCACGGTGAATATCTGCAACCGCGAGGGGCGCGAGCTTTTTGCTATCGGAGACGGTCAAGTAAGATTTGCGGGAGGACACAATGCGGTTTTTGTAATGAGCGATGACAAGGGCTCCAGAAGAAGTTCCGTTCTGAAGGATGTCGAGGATTTCGCGAAAATCTGCGAAGCCCTGGAGGATATTGATATCGTGGGTGTTCCTCTCAATCCCGGCGATGTTCCGGACCGGATGATGCTGGCCCATGCGGTGGCCGCGATTTTGAAGAATTCAAAAAAGCCGGTTTTCTTTTCTTCTGAGAGCAGGGAAGTGAACCGGGCAATTATAGAATTGGCCCGGCAGACGACCGGGATAAAGGATTTCAGGGAAAAGTCCAGCATGATAAGCCAGCTTTCCTCCACCAGTCCGCTTTACTGGGAACCGGGAGCCGCTGAATCAGTGGTTGAATGTGCCCGCGCCGGGATGCCGCTGGCTTTTCTTCCCCAACCCATCGCCGGCATGACGGCGCCGTACACGCTGGCGGGAAACATTACCGTCCATAATGCGGAAGTTCTTTCCGGAGTCGTACTTGCCCATCTGGTAAATCCCGGCGCTCCCCTGATTTATGCGGCCGCTTGGACGGTCTGCGATATGCGTTACGGCAATGTGATAATAGGCCGCCCCGAAGCCGCGTTAATGAGAATTGCCGGGGCGCAAATGGCTCGTTTTTATCATATGCCCAGTCACTGCATCGGTCCGGATTCCGATTCCAATTTATATGACGAACAAATGGGCTGGGAGAAAATGATGAGTCTGCTCGCGGCGGTTTCGGGCGGGAATGACCTGATCGTCAACTCCGGAATGTTCGGTACCGGTATGACCGCGACCAATGAACAGCTTCTGCTCGACAACGAAATGAACCGGTTTGCCAGGCGAATGGCCGCAGGAATAAACGTCAGTTCCGAAAGCATCGCGGCCGAACTTATTAAAAACATCGGGCCGCGAGGAATTTTCCTTGACTCCGAGCATACCCTGATGAATTTGCATTCGGGCGAACATGTCGAAAGCCTTGTGATAAAGGGGCTGAATTATGAAAACTGGAAAAATAACGGGGCACTAAGCGCTTCCGCGCTGGCCGATGAAAAAGTTGAGGAAATCTTAACGGCGAAAAACGCTTCAGTTCTTGCTGAGGATAACGCACTGGAGCTCGATGAAATCCTGAAAAGATGGGACGAGAATCAGGCGGCACATGAGTAAAAAGAATAAAAAACTGCTTCCCAAAATAGGTGTTGCCGCATTGTCGAGCCCGCTGGAAATCGGAGCTGGACGCGCGCCCGGCGTGGCGGCAGAGTTTACGGATAAACTTGCGGCGGCGGGGTGCACGGTTATCAATCTGGGAGCGCTGCAGAATATCCGGGATTCGCGCCGGGCGGGAATGAAGCTTTACGACGAACGCGCCGCGGCGCTGCTCGCAGTTCCGGTTTCCTGGTACGAGGATTATCTGATCATTGACCTCCTGGAAGAATGGCCGGGCCCCTTGCTGCTCTGGCCCTTGCCGGGACTCGAGACCGGAGCCTTGTGCGGAGCACAACAGAACATGAGCTTTTTAAAACGCCTGCACCATCCGGCGGAATACGTGTTCGGGGAGCCCAATAACCGGCAATGCCTGGAACAGGCCATGAAATTTTTCCGGGCCGCCGCTTTAGCGAAAATAATGCGCCGCGCCAAAATCGGTCTTGCCGGACACCGGGTAAACGGCATGACTCATACTTCCCCAAATGAATTCATGCTGAAAAGAGATCTCGGCGTCAGGGTAATCCCCCTCGACCTGCCGGAAATCCTTGCCGGCGCAGAATCGCAGTCCGAGCCAACCGCCGCGGAAAAATGGCATGAACTATGTTCCGCCGCCGGTTCCTGCAACGTTTCGGAACCGGAAGGCATCTATTCGGTCAAGATGTATTTTGCCCTTAAAAAAGCGGTCGAAGAAAAAGAACTGGATGCGCTTGCGGTCGGATGTTATCCGCAACTGATGGGTAAGGTATGCCTTGCCGCATCGCTGCTGGCGGACGATGGGGTCCCGCTGGCCTGTGAAGGGGACGTCAACGGCGCTGCCGCCATGCTTATGCTCAATCGGCTGTCCGGGGAAGCGGTGCACAATTGCGACTGGCTTGAACCGATAGGACGAGATACGGTACTCTTTACTCATTGCGGTTCAGGCTCCTTCTCGCTGGCGCAAAAGCGGGAAGACATAAACCTTGCCTCCGTCAGGCTCATGGGACAAGGCGTCTGCGCCCAGTTTCCCTCGAAACCGGGACCGGTCACCCTTCTCAACCTGACTCCGGGCGAAAATGGTTATCTGAGCGCGGTGCTTGAAGGTAAAGCGGTCGAAACCGAAATGCTCTTTCCGGGAAACCCGCTGAAAGTCCGCTTTAAAACTCCCCTGAGCGAAATAAACGACTGGATTTTCAGCAACGGCCTCGGTCACCATTGGATGGCCGCCTATGGCAATTACTTTCCGGAAATCAAATATTGGAGTCAAATTTCAGGGAAAAATTTGAACCGGAAAAATATTTTGGCCTTAAATTAAAAGCAAACGGCGGGGTTTCAGACTTCCGCAACCGCCAAACCAAGGGTTACTGGCCGTAATAAGCGCCGTTGCCGTGTTTTCGCTCGAAATGTTTTTTGATCAGAGTCTTTTTTATGCGGCTTATCGAACTGTCAAGCTGTTCGGAAAGCAGCGCCATGGTACAGATCTCTTCCAGCACCTTGGAATGATATACCGCCTGAAACGCATCACGCCCCCAGGTAAACGGGCCATGGGAAGCCACTAACACCATAGGAACATGAGCCGGAGAAAGCTGATTCGTTTTTAAGGTTTTGATTATCTGGTATCCGGTTTCTTCCTCATAATTTCCGTTAATCGCGCGATCGGACATTTCAGGAGTGCACGGAACATCACCCGGCAAATGATCCGCATGGGTGGTTCCGTAAATGGGAACCGGGCGCTTGGCCTGGGCCCAGGCTACCGCATTCGTCGAATGCGTATGAACAATGCCGCCGATATCCGGAATTTCTCGATATAACACCGCATGAGTAGGGGTATCCGAACTCGGCCTCAGCTTGCCGGACACCTGCCGGTGGTCGAAATCCAGCACAATCATGTCCTGCCAGGTCAATTTATCATACGGCACCCCGCTTGGTTTTATGGCAAAAACTCCCGCCTGCCGATCCCCGGCGCTGGCGTTGCCGAAAGTATAAAAGACCAGCCCCAGCCGGGGAAGCGCTAAATTGGCCTCAAAACATTGTCTTTTGAGCTCATCGTATTGGTGCATGGTTTCCGCTCCCTGTTTTCAGTTTAACATTGCCGGCAATAATATTCCGGGGGTTTTCCCATACCAGTTTCCGCACCACCTTTTCCGGCAGCCCCAGCTCATAAACCCGGAAGGGCTCCCGGCTCCGGTTGAACGGCGGATGTTCCTGAACCCCATTGCCGGATAGAAACCGGATATGGGAGGCGAAAAAATCCACTGACGTTTCAATATAACTTGCTTCCGGATCAGCACCGTTCAAAGCCACTTCTCCCGGCTGATATAACGACTGGGCTTGTACTCCGGCCGCCACATTCAGGTCATCGTAGATCATATCAGTTCCGAACAAAATGCGATCCTGGTACTTGATGATAAATTCCCGGGAATATTCGCTTCTGACTTCCGACTTGCCCATTTCCGGGATCCGCGCCGAAATATCATAGTAAAGGTTGGGGAAATTATCCAGCGCTTCGGCCGCGGGAATCAATGCGTGTGAAAGGCTGCCGAGATGCGGACAAATGAACTGCGTTTCCGGAAAAAGAGCAATTACCTCATCCCGTTCGGCAATCAACTCTTCGAGCGACGGGTAATGCTTCCGGTAATAACTCCACCACGCATATTCGCCGTACAACACCCCATTCCAGAAATTAAATTTGTTCACCGGCTGCCAGAAATAAACCGGATCCGCGGTATGAATCAAAACCGGAATCCCCAGCTTGCCGGCGGTCTCCCAAATGGGGTACAATCCCGGATCGTTAATGCGCCGGAAGGAATTATCTTTGCCGCGATACTCCAGTCCCAATGCCTTGTATATTTTCAATCCGGACATTCCCGCCTTGACATCTGCAGCCAGTTGTGCCGCGGCTTTCTCGCCGAAATCCGGTTCGTTGATGCGTGAAAAATCCACGTTCCCGAAAATTACGAACCGGCCCGGATAACGCTCGGAAAGCTCAAGATATTTTCGCAGCCCGGGACCGAATCCGTCATGCCAGGCGAGCAATCCGGCAGTTTCCACGGAACACCTATTCATGACCTTGATCGCCAAGTCCGCATATTGCGGAAATACGTGAGTGTGAAGATCGATTGTTTTCATATTCTTATGCTCACAGATTCTCGTAGAACTCAATTTTGACTTTTTCAAAAAAACGCAGTTGTAACGGGCGCAATGCTTCGTGTTCCGCATCTTCTGAGAAAAAATGAAGCGCCGCATGGGCCGCGTTCAAGTCGGGAAACTCGGCTTCCCAGATCAGTGAATTGCACGGTTCGGAAGCGGCGAGCGGTTTCATTCTCCGGCCCTGCGGATAATCGGCACGCCGGGATTCCAGTTCGGCAAACTTTTTTTCCAGCTTCATGAATTCGTCTTCGCAGCGGACATCAAACCTTTGAATTATTCTCATGGTAACACTCATGATAAACATCCTTCGTTGTTTTCCGGTTTCAGCTTCAACAAACGGCCTAGTGCGGGAGGCAGTTGAGGCTGCTTCAGGGCAAATTCGCTTAAAGCCGTCCGGTCAATACCCTTATGGATACTGTCCGGGACGGTTACCGACAGAGCAGCGGTTAAAACGGCCAGCACCTGGGCGTCCCGCAGTTCCAGTCCCGCGGTCAACCCCACGATCAGGCCCGAAAGATACGCATCGCCGGCTCCCGCGGTTCCGACCGCATGAACCGGCACCGGAGCCTGAAAATACATTTTCCCCCGGTCCCATATCCAGCTTCCGGTTTTGCCGGCGGTAATTGAGAGCTGTAAGCGGGGGTGGACTGCGGAAATTTTCCGGACGCTTTCCGCGACTATTTTATCCGGCGGATTCCGGCTGGAAATTTCCGCCAGACTGGATGCCTCATCGATATTGATCGCCAGCAGGTTTACCAGTGACAGCAGATTGTTCTTTCTGACTTCCGGCATCTCTTCCGAAAGAAAAGACGCGATGCGCAAGGCATTGCACCTGGCCGCCGCTTCCAGCAGCGCTTGCCGGCTGTTCAGCGGAACTTCCGGAACTGCCAGAGCAATGCATTTGCCGCCGTTCTTTTCAAGCACCGGCAAGGCCGCCGCCACGTCCGCTCCGGAAACCAGCGAACATGCCGATTCGTCAACCGTAAGGTTTCCGCCGCTGCCGTCGGGATAAATGAAACAGATACAACAAAGCGTCGGTTTTTTATCGGTGATTTTCAGGAAGTCCGTTTTCAAACCGGCCTGCCGCATTTCTTCAATGAGTTCATGTCCGGCCTTATCATCACCAACTTGTCCTATCGGGTAAACCTGAAATTCGGCCCCCAGCAGCGTTCGGACATAATGGCCGATTATATGCTGCTTGCAATAATCGCGATGCTTCAGAAAATGGCCGCTTCGGCTCTCCTCCCGGCCGAGAGTATGATTCCCGTTCAACGCGAAAAAGCTGCCGGTGCCGATTCCGCCGGTTGAAACCATCGCCCGATATTTATAAGTGCCGGTAATGCCGCTGTTCATGCTACGGAACCAGCTCCCATTCCGGATGCAGGCTCACCGGATGCCGGGCGGTTTCGAGAGTGGCCGTGATCAGCGCATCGGGATGTTCCTGGAGCAGGGTGAGGGGATATTCCGCCGTCAGAGGCCCGAACAAGGCTACCCGCAATGCGGTCTGTTTCCACGCCCCCGTGTCACTGAATACCCTTACTTTGCGGGCGGAGAGGCATTCGCTTATGCCTAAGGTAACCGACATCGGGGGAACGAACTGGTATGCGGCGCCGAAACTTCGCTGAGCCAGCGCTATTATGGTGTCGATATTGTTGTTCTGAAGGCGTACCGTCGAGGCTCGCAGTTCATCCAGGGTTATCGGACTGAACGGCTCCCGCCGGGTTTGATTGTACGCCAGGTGTCCGTCCTGACCCCAGCCGCCGTAGGTCAAATCTATGGGAGCTTCTCTGATAGTTTTCCGTATTTCTTCAATATTAGCGGGCATCAGCCATTTACGGTTCGCCTCCGGCACGGATAATTCCTTTCTTACCGGAGCGTAAAAATGTTCTTCCATGAAACCTCTGAAACTGTAAGGATGCCGGCGGGAAAGTTCGCGTCCCTGCCAGTCCAGACATTCGTCCATATGGAAAACGATGAAATTGCGCAGTGAAACGTTTTTTTGGTTGACCAAATTCGTAAAAGGCTCGTACCAGCAGGCGGGGCCGCAGGGAATTATTGCCCGGAATTGACGCCCCTCCCGGTTGGCCAGGTCGATTTCCTTTACCAATTCGTCGGCCATCAGACCGCCCATCGCACGGCGGTCCCGGCATATTCTGAACGGTACTTTCAGTTGGGGATTTGCTTCCAGTTCCTCGGCCGGGATGCGGCACCAGCCGTATAATTCCCGTTTCGTAAAATCACTCATATTTTACCTCATCTCGTGTCTTTGTTTTCCCTTCCATCATAAAAGCGTTTCTAAATCCGGAATTTCCGCCAGGAAATTCTCGGGGGCAGGATAACTCTCCTGCTCGCTTCCCGGCGCGAACTGCCGCATTATTTAAGGTTCTCTGTGAAACGCGCCCCTGACATCACAGCAAAAGTACATTAGCAGTATTTACGGATTTTGACAAGAAAAACTGTTCGGCATCCGGCGAAAAAATCCGGTTTTTTTCATTATAGAGCAATATGGCAATTAACTGCTTGACAATTCGAAACATTGCGGATATGGTTACCATATTAACTCATTGAAATCAATAAGGAATTAAAATATGTCGGACCTCAAAAGTGTTTTAGCCAGTGAAATTCGCCGCCTTGCCAGGAAAGAAGTCAAAGCCGCACTACTGCCGCTTCAGGCCCAGGTTTCCGCACTGAAGAAAACCGTGGTGCTGCAGAATGCGAAAATCAAAGCATTGGGAAACCGTGTTCCTGCCCAGGCTATACCCGAACCAGAAACCGAATCAGCATCAGTTGCCGACCATCCGGTTCGCATTACTGCTGAAGGCATCGTCAAACTTCGCCGGAAACTGGGGCTTACCCAGGTTCAGCTCGCCACGTTGTTGGGTGCCAGCAATTTTTCGGTCAGTCATTGGGAATTGGGCAAAACCAAGCCGCGTGAAATCTGTAAACGAAAAATTGCCGCCTTGCGCAGTCTGGGTAAACGCGAATTGAAACGCCTGCTGACGGAAAAGGGAATTGCCTCAACGGCGGAACCGGTTGCGGCAAAAACCTCTCCTGCGGCTCGGGGCAGTCGCCGGTAAAAAATTCGCAACGCCCCAAAAACCATTTAACGCGATTATTAAGCGTATTTTTATGAAGCGGCGGTTGATTTAATGCCGAATTATCTTTCCGCCGGTTAACCAATAAGAACTTCAAAGTACCGCAAATACTGTTTTTCAACAGAACAGGAGGAGCAGGACATCATGGACAGGACTTACATGCAGCAGAGCGCCCGCTCGGCAATGAGTACGGCCGATCAGGTCAGTGTCACCGCCGGATTCATCAACCGGGTTTACGGCTGGATGAGCGGGGGGCTGACTCTTACCGGCGTCATCGCTTATCTGATCGGCACGGATCCGGTCATGGCCCGGAAACTGGCCGCCAATCCCGGTTTGCTGTGGGGCGCGATTATCGGCGAGTTCATTCTGGTGATCGCCATCAGCGCCGGAATCAAGAAAATGTCCGTCGCCGTCGCTTCCGGCTGTTATCTGCTTTACTCCGCCTTGACCGGGGTGGTTCTTTCGCTTATTTTCCTGACTTTCACTTTGGAGTCGATCGCGACTACTTTTTTCATTACCGCTCTGACCTTCGGAGCCATGAGCATTTACGGCTATGTAACCAAACGCGACCTGACCAGCATCGGCAATTTGTGTTTAATGGCGTTGATCGGGTTGATTATCGCGTCCGTCATCAATATTTTCATCGGCAGTTCGGCATTATATTGGGTTGTAACTTATGTCGGGATATTGATTTTTGTCGGGCTGACCGCCTATGATACCCAGAAAATCAAGGAAATGTCCATTGCCCTGGGGCCTGAATTGTCCGCCGTCGACGCCGGTAAAAAATACGCGATAATGGGCGCGCTTACTCTTTATCTCGACTTCATCAACCTGTTCCTGCTGTTGCTGCGGATTTTCGGCAACAGCCGCGACTGAGTCCGGAAAACATGTCCGGGCGGGCGGATCCGGCGCGGGAAGTAGTCGGGCTGCTGGAGGTTAATTGTTATTTGGTCCCGGCGGCGGCAAGCCGCCGGCTTTATATCATTGATCCCGGTGCGGAGGCGGCGGCGATTATTGCGGCCGCGCGGAAATTCTCTTACGAAGAAGCGGTTATTCTGCTGACGCACGCCCATGTCGATCATATCGGTGCGGTGCGCGAGGTGGCGAAGGCGCTCGGGATCGGCAAAATTTATCTGCATCCAAACGATGTCGGCATTTACCGCAGCCGGAACAATCATCTGCTGCCCTATATTCCGCCGGCGGAACAGCTTCCGGAAACTACCCCGGCCATTTCCGGCAATGATTTTGAGATTCTCGAAATTCCCGGTCATTCGCCCGGCAGCGTAGGGTTTTATTTCAGCCGGCTTCCCGCGCTTTTCGCGGGAGACACGATTTTCAAAAATTCCATCGGACGCTCCGACCTTCCCGGCGGCAATCCGGAGCAGCTTATCAGTTCAATAAAAAACAAACTCATGACTCTGCCGGACGATCTGAAACTTTACCCCGGCCACGGCCCGGCAACGACCATCGGCAGCGAAAGGAAATTCAATCCTTATCTCTGAGCGTTGAAAAAAGCTATACCGCGGAAATAATTAAGCTGGCGTTTGAACCGCCGAAAGCGAAACTGTTGCTCAGCGCATGTCTGATTTTAGTGTTTTCGCGGGTCTGCAGGACAAAATCCGCCCATTCGAATTCCGTTTCCGGGTTTTCCAGATTCAGGGACGGGCTGATAAAATTTTTCTCAATCATCAGGCTGGTGAATATCAGTTCGACAGCTCCGGTGGCACCGATCATATGGCCGGTCTGGGATTTGGTGCTGTTTATGGCCGGGGAGTGGGGAAAAACCGCTTTTATGGCCTGCATTTCGACCGGGTCACCGATCGGAGTTGCGGTACCGTGGGTATTGATGTAAGCAATATCCTGCGGCTCCAGGCCGGCCGCCGCCAAAGCGCCGCGCATTGCCGCAATACTGGCCTTTACAT
Source organism: Victivallaceae bacterium (assembly GCA_028718375.1). GTDB lineage: Bacteria > Verrucomicrobiota > Lentisphaeria > Victivallales > Victivallaceae > JAHOYW01. The sequence goes on from JAQULZ010000012.1 coordinate 18,385, forward strand.
CCGGCACGACCATATCAGTAGCATTACTGTTGCCGCAATAACCGGAAATCCGCGACACCGCCTCCACCCGGCGTTGTTTCAGGCTTGCTTCTGATTCCAGCACCATAAAACCGGCACCTTCAGCCAGGACGAAACCGTCGCGGTCCGCAGCAAAAGGACGGCTGGCCTGTTGCGGACAGTCATTGTATTTAGTGGCCAGGGCCCGGATGGCAGTAAATCCGAGCGCCTGAATCCAATCGCATTGTTCGGCCCCGCCGCAGACGACAATATCATACATTCCGGCCTGGATCATCCGGGTACCCAGAATAACGGCATGAGCACTGCTGGCGCAGGCCGCGCTGATATCATACGATTCCCCGGTAAAACCAAAAACCAAAGACAGGTTGGCTACCGCTGAAGACGGCATCACGCGCGGTACGATGCATGGATTCACTTTGCGCAATTTGTTCGTTGCGGAAAAAATATTGGTGGTTTCGAAAATTTCCTTATAGCAGGTGCCGGCCACGCCGCTGATCACGGCAATCCGTCGGTCGGCAATGTCCTCAGGAGTCAATTTCGCTTCAGCCAACGCCTCTTCAACCGCGACGACCGCCATGATTGAGTTAAATGCAGTAAAGCGCTTATGTTTATTATTCAACCGCGGACATTCCATGTCGGTATTGACAATTCCGGCCACACAACTGGTCAAATTGTGTTCCGCCCATTCGGTAACGAAACTAACCCCGGACTTCCCTTCCCGCAATGCTTTTTCATTAACCGCCCGGCCGATTCCCAAGGGCGTAATCAACCCCCGCCCGGTGATAAAAACGTCTTTCATTTACACCTTTATCTTACTTACTCTTTATATTTTTCTGCAATAATCCAAAATCATACCTAACAATAATCATTTTTATCTTAATTTCTACACGAAAAACGAAAAAAATATGAAATCCGTCATTTTTTCAGGGGGGGTATCCCGGCGGGTAATTATTTTGCCGGGTTACGGGCAAAATTATGCAACTTCCAGAGGTTATTAAATCCGGCTTATTTGACGGCAGTTATCTTGACCTGCACTTTATCCGGGTAAATGCTTTTGACCGTGACCCGGTCAGCAGAACTGATCCAGCAGGCAATGTTCACCAGAAACGTCCCTTCGGTATCCAGCAAAGAGGTGTCGATATACGGTTTGACAGAATCATTTTTCAGCAGGTCGATGGTACTTTTCAAACCGCTGAGGGTTACCGCAACGTGAGGCGAAGACAGCAGTTCCACCTTAAATCTGCCGACTTTGTCCGGCGCTTCAAGAACTTTTATTGCGACATTTTCAATTGTGACGGTTTTGTACTGGCGGACTATTTTTACCTGCGCATTGACCTTATCGGGGGAAACTGAAATCGACGGGTCCTTTACAATCTTCGTTTCATAATCGAAACTGTCGGTCAGCCCGGAACTTAACGGGATCGGCGCACTTTTGACGCTGGTTATTTTGTTTAAAATGCTTTCCGGCCCGGTAACCAGCACCTCGGAAGGCTGGAAACCGACCTGTTCAACCGCGTAGCCTTCCGGCAAAGCGTCCTGGTTGGCGAAAGTTGCCGCCACGCCGACTTTTTTGGAGGCTTTGCGATCCAGATTAAGCAATAAATCGCGCGGTTCAATGCGCAGGATTTTGACCCCCAGCGGCGCGGAAATGTTATTGGGGCTCAGGCGCAGGGTATAAACCTCACCGGGAAGATAATCGGACAACTGGACCGCCGCGCGGATTTTGAAGGAGGCCCGGTTAATCTGTTTAAGGATGCCGGGACTGCCTTTTATTATCAGGGACACTTTGGGGGAGAGTTCGCCGATGTTAAGCAGGGTGGTCGGCAAATCAATGTCCACCGGGACGCTGTTTACCTGTTCTTCAATTCCCAGCCGGCTGGTAACCGTAAAGTAAAACAGCCCGGCAAAAAATAAAGCCGTGGCTTTACGCAGAAAATCATCCCGCAAAAATCCCGGAATCCAGGCCAAACGCGGCGTTTCCCCGACATTTTGACTCATTGCTCGCCTCCCTGGGAAAACCCTTCGGCTTTGTTGCCGGTCTCTTCTATTGAACCGAAAATGCTGATGAATGAATTATCGTCCGAAGCCATCAGCAGCGCGCTCAGATAACGGAGGAGTTTATCGACTTTCACATCGTAACGGATATTCCCCCGGCAGGCCACGCTGATATTGCCGTTTTCTTCGGAAACCACTACCACCACGGCATCGGTTTCCTCGGTTATCCCGACCGCAGCGCGATGCCGGGTGCCGAGCGATCTGGCGAAATTTTCATTCCGGGAGAGCGGCAGGATGGCATGGGCTGCGATGATCCGGTCGTTTTTAATGATTATCGCCCCGTCATGCAAGGGGGAATTAGGATAGAAAATGGATTCGAGGATCATGGCATTGACTTTAATGTCCAGTTTTACGGCGTCTTCGACAATCGCCCGCATCCCGATTTTGCGCTCGATGACCATCAAGGCGCCGATCTTCCGGTTCGCCATGTTCAACACGGCGGTAACGATTTCGGTAATAACTTCCTTTTTGCGGTCTTTCTGGCGGAAAGAAATACTGCCGAGCTGGGCGAAAGCGCGCCTGAGTTCCGGCTGAAAAATGACGATCATCGCGGTAGCCAGCAACGTCCACAAGCCGCTGAGCGCCCAACTGAGCACTTCAAACTTCAACAAGTCCGCAGCGGCGGTCAGCAGCATCAGAGCGATAATCAAACCGGCCAGGATGGTGGAGCCGCGGGTACCGCGCAGGTAATACAGTATTTTATAAAAAATGAAGGTCAGGATGAGTATTTCCAGCACCGGCTGCAAGTAACCCCAAGCCGTCGCGAGATACCTCAGGATTTCTGTAATCATATTTTCACTCCTTGAGCCGGGGCGCACAAATTGAACATTTTCATGGCGTCCGCAATCTCTCTGACGTCATGTACCCGCAATATCTCCACTCCCTGCGCCGCGAGACAGAGCGCCGCGCCGACCGTGCCCGCCAGGCGGTCTCCGGCGTTATCACGCCCCAATAACCGGCCGATAAACGCCTTGCGCGAAGGCCCGACCATTACGGGATACCCGCCGGCGCGGATTCGGCTGATATTCCGGAGCAGCGCCAGATTCTGTTCCGCAGTCTTGGCGAAACCAATGCCGGGATCAAGAATAATATTCTCCCGTTTCACTCCATAGTCAAGGGCTTTTTGCGCGGCCGCGGCCAAAAAACCGGCAACTTCGTTCACCACGTCCTCATACAGCAGGAACTCCGGATGCTGCATAGTTTCCGGGTTGCCCTGCATATGCATGATGATCAGCCCGGTACGGCGCTGCGCGGCAAGCGCGGCGATTTCCGGGGAATATTCCAGACCGCTGACGTCATTGATGATCTCGGCTCCGGCGTCCACCGCGGCCGCGGCCACCGCGGCTTTGCGGGTATCGACGCTGAGAATGATTTCCGGCCGTTGTTGTTTCATGGCGGCGATGACCGGAATGATGCGGCGGATTTCCTCTTCTTCCCGAACTTCCGGAGCGCCGGGGCGGGTCGATTCGCCGCCGATGTCGATGACGGCAGCGCCATCAGCATAAAGTTCCAGACCATGCCGCACTGCCGCCTCAGTATCGAAAAACTTTCCGCCGTCGCTGAACGAATCCGGCGTAACATTGACAATACCCATCAGAGCCGGGCGCTCCGTTATTTCCACGGTACGATTCTTAAAGCAAAACCGCATAATTCTTTCCGGTTATTCAAGCTCTTCGGCATCTTCCGGTAAACCGGTTTCCGGTTCGCTGTCGACCGCCGGTTCGGCGCGGTCAAGCGCCGGAACGGAAACTCCGGCGGCGGCGCGCTCCGCAGTGGCGGCGAGCATTTCCTCTTCTTCCTCGACTTTAATGATTTTGGAAACGCCGGTAATGCAGTCGTCGGGATTGAGGTTCATGATCCGGACGCCTTTGGAGGCGCGGCCGATAGTGCGGATTTCGTCCACCGGAATGCGCACCAGCTGGCCGCGCTCGGTGGTGAGCAGCAGTTCGTCGCCCGGGACGATCTGGAGCGCGTCAAGCACCATATCGTCTTCCCGCAGTCTCATGCTGACCACGCCTTTGGCGCCGCGGTTGGTTTTCCGGTAAGTTTTGACGAAACTGCGTTTGCCCATGCCGAGCTGCGAAACCACCAGCAGTTCGGGACCGCCGGCGGTTTCCTCATCCATGCCCTCTTCAATTTCGCCGAGGTGCTCGCGGATGACTTCCATGCTGACGATGTGGTCATCCCCGAGCTTGAACCGCATCCCGGTAACGCCGCGGGCCGTCCGGCCCATCGGGCGCAACTGGGAATCATTTTGGTCGAAGCGGCAGGCCATGCCTTTCCGGGTGGAAAGAATGATCTCATTGCCGTTTTCACAAATTGCGGCGCCGATGAGATCGTCCCCGTCCTCGATGCGGAGGGCGCGCAGCCCGGTGCGGCGCAGGTTGCGGAAAGCGCTCAGGTAAGTTTTCTTGATATAGCCGCTTCCCGCACACAGGATGATGAATTTATTTTCATCTTCAAAATCCGCCTTGCAGACGGTGAGCATGGCCTTGATTTTCTCGCCGGGCTCGATTTTTATCATATTGACGATGGCTTTGCCTTTCGACACCCGGGAGCCTTCGGGAATTTCGTAAACATTCAGCCAGTGCATGAACCCTTTGTCCGTAAAGAAGAAAATCAAATCATGACTGTCGGCGTTGAACAGGTGCTCGACATGATCTTCGTCCTTGGTTTCCATGCCGATGATGCCCTTGCCGCCGCGATGCTGAGTGCGGTAAGTCACGGCCGGGGTGCGTTTGATGTAACCGGTATCGGAAACCGTGATGACGCAGGAATGGCGGGCAATCAGGTCGGCGACATTCAGATCGCTGTCGTCCAGAGTAATCTCGGTGCGGCGCGGATTGGCGTGTTTATCGCGGACTTCCACGAGTTCATCCTTGATGACGCCGAGCCGCATTTCCCGGCTGGCCAGGAGGGTCCGGTAGTATTCGATCTGTTTTTTCAGCTCCGCCAACTCGTTCTCCACGTCTTCGCGCGCCAGCCCGGTCAATTGATGCAGCCGCATTTCCAGGATGGCGTTGGCCTGGATCGGAGTGAAACCGAACCGCTCCACCAGCGCTTCGCCCGCGGCCTGGCGGGTGCGGGAGGCGCGGATGGTATGAACGACTTCGTCGATATTGTCGAGCGCCTTGAGCAGCCCGTCGAGAATGTGGGCGCGGGCTTCGGCTTTTTCCAGGTCAAATACAGTCCGGCGGGTGATGACTTCCATCCGGTGATCAATATAAGCCTGCAATACCTGGACGAGATTCATGACCCGCGGGCGGTTGTTGTCCACGACCAGCATGGTGTAGCCGTAGGAACTTTCCAGCGGCGTATGGGCGTAAAGCTGATTGAGCACGACGCTGCCCATCGCGCCGCGTTTGATGTCGATAACGATCCGGATTCCCTGGCGGCGGCTGGATTCGTCGCGCAGACCGGAAATGCCGACGATATGTTTTTCATTGACCAGATCGGCGATTTTCTTGACCATCATTTCCTTGTTCACGGCATAGGGTATTTCGGTAACGATGATCTGTTCGCGGCCTTTGTCGCTTTCCACCAGCTCAGCGCGGGCGCGGATCCGGACGCTGCCCCGGCCGGTGGCGTAAAAATTGCGGAGACTGGCGACCCCGCGGATGATGGCGCCGGTAGGATAATCCGGCCCCGGCAGATGCGCCATCAAGTCGTTGACGGCAGCGGTCGGGTTTTCCAGAAGACAGATGGTCGCATTGATCACTTCGCCGAGGTTGTGCGGAGGAATATTCGTCGCCATGCCGACTCCGATCCCGGTGGTGCCGTTGACCAGCAGCTGGGGAAAACGCGCCGGCAGTACCGTGGGCTCCAGGGAGGCTTCGTCGAAAGTCGGGATCATGTCGATGGTGTCTTTATCGATGTCGACCAGCAGTTCTTCCGCGAGCCGTTCCAGCCGGGCTTCCGTATAACGGTAGGCGGCCGGAGCGTCGCCGTCGATGCTGCCGAAATTGCCCTGCCCATCCACGAGCGGCTCGCGCATCGCAAAATCCTGGGCCAGGCGCACCATCGCGTCATAAATCGAACCGTCGCCGTGCGGATGGTATTTCGCGATGACTTCTCCGACCACACTGGCGCTCTTTTTGAACGAATGAGATTTAGTCAGGCCGAGCTGTTTCATGGCGTACAGGATGCGGCGGTTGACGGGTTTAAGCCCGTCGCGGACGTCGGGAATCGCCCGGCCGACGTTTACGCTGAGGGAATACTGCAAATAGGCCGTATGCATAATATCTTCAATGCCAACCGGAAAATCGTGCGTGCTGAGTTCAGTCATGGTGGTTTCCTTATATCTTCAATCCGGCCCTGCTGCCGGGTTATCAATAGCTTTACTTAACATACACCGTTTTAGCAAATTAACAAGCAGCAAAGGAGCTTATTTTAGGCAGAAAAAAAAGGATATTGCCGCAGTCGGCGAAAGTGCGCCGCCGGCAGCGGTCGCCGGCGGTCGGAATCCCGGATTTTCAGCCGTTATTTTTTTCCGGGCGGCGGCCCGACTTGTTTTCCCGGCCGGGTGTGCTAAGTTACACCATTGTGAACTTTAACGGAGGCAGCCATGAAAACCGCTTGGGAATTAGCCCTCGAACGCAGCGGCGGAACATTGAATGAACTCGATGACGACCGCAAAAAAGCCATCGCGCAAATCGACCGCGCCTGCCAGGCCCGACTGGCGGAAGCGGAACTGGCTTACACTGAAAAATTGAAGCGGACTTCCGACTACCAGGCCATTGAGCAGCTTAAGGAAGACCTGGCGGTCGAACGCGCTTCGATCCGGTCCAAAGCCGCGCGAGATAAGGAAAAAATCCGTTCCGGAACCTGAGCCATGGAAGCTGGTTTGAGCATATATTTCGATAATGCCGCCGCATGCCGGCCGGATCCGAAAATCTGGGGTTATTATTATGCCTGCGCTTCCCGCTTCTACGCCAACCAGGAAGCGGCGCACGCCCTGGCGGTGCGGGAACGCGGTCAAATCGCCGCCGCCGCCCGGCGGCTTTCCCGGGCTTTGTGCGGCGAAGAAACTTTTGTTCATTGGGGGCATTCCGGCACCGGGCTCTTCAGTCTGCTGGGCGGTTTTCCCGGCTTTCAGCGCGGCAATATCGTGACCACCGCCCTCGAACATCCGGCGCTGACTGCCGCGCTCAAGCGCACCGGCGCCGAAATCCGTTTCAGCAGCATAACCGCCGGCCGGGTTGACCTTGAACATCTGGCGGGGGTACTGGATGAAAAAACCGTTTTAACTGCGGTTTACCAGGTCCAAAGCGAAACCGGGGCGATTCAGGACCCGGTTGAAATCCGCCGGGTACTCGATGCCCGGGCGCCGCAAAGCCTGCTGCTGACGGACACCATCCAGTCCGCGGGCAAAATTCCGTTTTCCCGGGAAAAAGCCCAACCCGATATCATCAGTGTTTCCGGCCCTAAAATCGGCGCGCCTGCGGCGGCGGCGCTATTGTTGAACCTCAGCATCCCGCGCGCCCGGGCGCTGGCCGATCATTTGCAGCGCTGCCGCACGGAATATTATACCGCCGGCCGCCCCGAACCGGCCGCCGTACTGGCCCTGGCGCAGGGCATCCGCAAAAATCTGAACGAACTATCGGAAAATTTCAACAAGGTAAACGCCGTCAACGCCTTCCTGCGCCGGGAACTGGTAAAGCTGAAACTGATTAACGGGAAAAAACCGCTCCTGACCATCCCCGCCGACCACGCATCTCCCTATATTCTGCACTTTATCGTTCCCGGCTACCAGAGCGGGGTGCTGGTACGGATGCTTTCGGAAGCGAACGTCTATTTTTCCGCCGGCAGCGCCTGCCGCTCCGAAACGGATCAGCCGAGCGCCGTCCTTACCGCAATGAATTTCAGCCGCGGTGACGCCTACGCCGGGATCCGGCTGAGTTTCTGCCCGCAAAACACCCTACGGGAAGCCGAAATCTTCCTCGAAAAATTCCAAAACGCCCTTTTGACTTATTGACCGCCGTTTGACAGTAACATCAACGGCGCCACCACCCGGTTGTTGGGCAATTGCAGCAGGATTGCGGGATCGATTTCGATTCCGGCGGTTCGGGCCCGGTCAATGAATTCCGCAGTGCTGTCCGGGGAGGCTTTCCGGGCTCCGTCCGGCGGCTTCTCAAAATAAAGCACTCCCGGCTTCTCAAACACCAGCGGCCGCAAATGATCGACGCCGAGCAGCTCCAGGCGAAAAGATTCCAGCCAGAGGGCTTCCGCCCGGCGGGACGGCAACTGCGCCACGTCGAAATAATTGCCGGTCAGCCGGTCCGGAATCGCCGGCGGATCGACCGCAACTCCGGCGCCCGGCATTTTCCGCACCAGAAATTCATGGTCCGCGGTATTTACCGGCGTTATATATTTGGAATAGTTTTCCAATATCTGCACCCGGCGCTTCGGCCAGTTTTCTTGCGCCCGAGCGGCCCGCAGCGCCAACCCCCGCCGCCAAAACTCCCCGGCCGCCGCCGCACTTAATTCGCTCCTGACGCTCCGCAAAAAAGCGCTTCCCTCCGCGTTACTCAATCCCCGGAATAATTCCAGAACGATCCGGGAGTGTTCGGTTATTTGCCGGGGAGATAATTTTTTCGGACGCCGGACGCCGTAAACATCCACCAGGGCAAAATTGCCCGACGGCGCGCAATACAGGAGGTTGCCAAGGTGAAAATCCGGATGGTAAAAGCCCGCAGCAAAAAAAGGGTTTAAAAATTCTGCCAGACCCGTCAGAAATTTCTTCGGCGTCTCAGGGCCGTAAACAATTTCGCGATGCCAGTATTCCAGCGCCGAGCAGCTTTCCGGCAGCGCCTCGGTCAACAGCATGACGGCGGAACCGCGTTTCGCCCAGCCCAAATGCCGTACCACCGGAACGCCCGCGGTTGCGAGCGCGCGCCCGGCGGCAAATTCGCGCGCCGCTTTCGGCGCCAACCGGTTACGGGCCCGGCGCCAGAACCCGGCGGGCTGTTCGATCTTTACATAGAAAAGGTCTTCAACCTTAAAAACCGTGCGCACCGGATTTTGTTTGACGGCGGAGTTCCGGGCGAAATCTTCCCAGTGGTCGAACCAGCCGTGCAATAACGCGGGAGTTTCGATCATCCACTGCCAGTCGTTTATCCGTATTTTCTGCATAAGACGGCTTCTCTTGCTCGCTTAATTCGGTATGAATACCGCTTTTGCTTTTCACCTGTTTTTACTGCCAACCGTCGCAATCAAAAACCGGGTGCCGCCGAATTCGCGAATCCGGGAATCCGCGGCGGGCGGGTTCATGAATCCGCCCGCCGCGCCGGGGAACGATGGAATTTCCCAAACCAGCCGGCCCCCGGCCGTCCAGTTTACGAACTCCCTATCCGCCAGCAGCCGGGCGAAAAAAGCCGCAGATTCCGGATAGGGCGGATCGGCAAAAATAAAATCCGGTTCCGGCAGCTGCCGCCGGTAAATTCCGCTCAAAACATCGGCCCGGATGACTGTTAATTCAGCGCTGACTCCGGCTTTGGCAAGGTTGGCCGCATTCGCCTCGATGACGGCACAATGCGCGGGCAAATTCTCCACAAAAATGACCTTTGCGGCGCCGCGGCTGGCGGCTTCCAGTCCGAGCGCTCCGGAGCCCGCAAATAAATCCGCAACTTTTGCGCCCGTAAAAATTCCCAAGCTGTCGAACAGCGCCTTGCGCGCCCGTGCCGCGGTCGGACGCACCGCCACACCCGGCGGCACCGTTAATACTATACTTTTAGCGATCCCGGAAATTATCTTCATTCCCACTCGATGGTGCCCGGGGGTTTGGAGGTGATATCGTAAACCACGCGGTTGACGCCGCGCACTTCGTTGATGATCCGGTTGGAAATGTTTTCGAGCACTTCATAAGGCAGTTTCACCCAGTCCGCGGTCATGCCGTCGGAACTTTCCACGGCGCGTAACGCGATCACGTAATCGTAAGTGCGTTCGTCGCCCATCACGCCGACCGTTCGGACCGGGAGAAACACCCCGAAGGTCTGCCAGGTTTCATAATACAAACCGGCTTTCTTGATTTCATCGACGATGATTTCATCGGCGTCGCGGAGGATGTCCAGCGTAGCCGTAGTTACCGCGCCGAGGTGGCGGACCGCCAGCCCCGGCCCTGGAAACGGCTGCCGCATCACTACGTCTTTGGGCAAACCGAGCTGCCGGCCGACTTCCCGCACTTCATCTTTGAACAGGCGGCTCAGCGGTTCGAGCAGTTTGAATTTCAGGTCTTGCGGCAAACCGCCGACGTTATGATGGCTTTTGATCATCGCCGCCGGATTGCCGTCAATCGGAACGCTTTCGATCACGTCCGGGTAGGTCGTGCCCTGGGCCAGGAATTCCGCGCCCTCGATGCCGGCCGCCGCCCGGTCGAAAACCGCGACGAATTCCCGACCGATGATCTTACGTTTGGTTTCCGGATCGTCCACCCCGGCCAGCGCGGTCATGAACTGGACCGTCGCGTCAACATAAACCAGATCCATCCGGAAATTATCCCCGAACAACTTCCTCACCCGGTCGGCTTCATTCTTGCGAAGCAAGCCGTTATTGACGAAAATACAGGTGAGCTGCCGGCCGATCGCCTTATGGATCAGCGCCGCCGCGACCGAGGAATCGACGCCGCCGCTCAACCCGAGAATCACCCGTCTGCCGCCGACATTTTCACGGATTTCCCGCACTGACCGCTCGATGAACGAAGCGATCGTCCAGTTGCCGAAACAACCGCAGATTCTGTGACAGAAGTTTTTAATTATCCGGTGTCCCTGGGGGGTATGCACCACTTCCGGGTGAAACTGGATGCCGTAAATATCGCGGTTATCGATCTGCACCGCGCCATATTCGGTGTTGGCGGTGGTCGCCAGAACCTTGAAGCCGCCGGCCGGAGCTTTACTGACTTTGTCGCCGTGCGACATCCAAACCTGAATTTCTCCTTCCAGCCCGGCGAATAAAGCGCTGGGGCCTGCGATTTTCAGCAGGACCTTGCCGTATTCACGGGCCTTGCCGGGGGAAACTTCGCCGCCAAGCGTGTGAGTGAGCAGCTGTAAACCGTAACAGATGCCGAGAATCGGAATCCCGGCGCTAAAAATTTCGGGATCGCATTTCGGAGCTCCCGCCTGATAGACGCTGCTGGGGCCGCCGCTGAGAATAATACCCCGCGGGTGTTCCGCTTTAAGAACCGCGGCGGGAGTATTGAAGGGGAGGATTTTGCTGTAGACGCTGCATTCCCGGATTCTCCGGGCGATTAACTGGCTGTATTGCGAACCGAAATCCAATACGATAATCGTTTCAGTCTGGTCATGCTTCATGATAAATCTCATAATTGTATTTTGAATTACTAATAGTTTAAAATAACGATTTTTAAATAGCGGATAAATATTTTTTGCCAAATAACCCTTGCCGCGTATTTCAGTAAAAAAACTGGACAAACCAACAAATAGGGGTTATTTTTTACGGTCTCAGGTAAAAATAAACCACAAAATACACGAAACACACGAAAAAAAGAATTTCAAAAAAAGAGCTTTCGTGTATTTCGTGGTTAAAAAAATTGATAATTGAAAGATGAACAACGACCTTCTTTACTGCTGTAAACTGACGGACGAGTCCGGGAATCCGGATTTGACCTCGGAATTTTTGAGTGCACGAGGCTATGATTTCAGTTCCTGGGAAGATTTGGAAAATTGCCGGAGCAGCCATACGCTTTATTTTGAACGGGAAGCCGGCGCCGTTGCGGCTAAGGATGACCTTGAAGCCCGGCGGGAGGAATGGCGGGAATACGGCATTGAGATCAAGGAAATTGAATTATTTTCCATCCGGCGTGAAGATTGGGCGGAAGTCTGGAAAAAATATTTTCCCGTGCTGCCGATTTCCCCGCGGCTGGTCATCAAGCCGAGCTGGCTGGAATATTACCCGCAACCGGGACAGCAGATCGTGGAAATCGACCCCGGCATGAGTTTCGGCACCGGGCAGCATGCAACTACGGCGTATTGTCTCCGGATGATCGATAAACTGACCGATGCCGGAAATGTCGCCCGGTTACTTGATGCGGGTTGCGGCTCGGGGATTCTGTCCATCGCCGCCGCCAAACTCGGCTGTCCGGATATCGATGCTTTCGACATCGATCCCGACGCCGTCCGGATTGCCCGGGAAAACATGGCGCTGAACGGGATCATCCCCGGAAATATCCGGGTCCGGATTGCCGACGCGGCGGAATTCGCTCCGTCCGGCGGAGCTTATGACCTGGTCGCCGCCAATATCCTGGCCCACGTCCTGGGCGCCAACTGCGGTCAAATCGCGTCCTGGGTAAAACCCGGCGGGAAACTGATCCTGGCCGGGATTCTGACCGGGGATTTCGACCACACCGCCCGGCAGTTTCGGGACGCGGGATTGGAGCCGCTCGACCGGTTCACGGAAAAAGAATGGACCAGCGGGCTGTTCGGCAAAAAAGCGCCGACACAGAAATCATGGCCATCTTTTTACAACAGGTAGCAGAACGCTTCCCCGACGAATTTATTATCATGTTCATGGATAAAGCATCATGGCACACTGCTGGTAAGCTCAATATTCCAGATAACATAAAATTGTTGTTTCTGCCGCCATACCGCCCTCAGCTCAATCCAGTTGAACATTTGTGGAAAGAAGTAAGGGAAAAATATTTTGCAAATGTTGTTTTCAAAAGCATTGATGCCGTGGAAAACAGATTAATGGAAGCGTTAACTTTCATGAATCAAACTCCTGATATTGTAAAATGTTTTCCAGGTTGTGATTGGATAATTACTAACCTTTAGATCACAAATTGGTATTAATTGATTTTTGAGACTTTTTTCATCATTTTATCTACCAACCAGTAAACTGCAATGATATATCCTTCGGTGAGCATGTCGGATAATCCTTATAATATTTGAATGTGGTTATCCAAATTTAAAAGGATTAATACCCATAATATGGATACTTCATGCTCAATTTTCAAACTTTTAGTGTTTTTTCACTCATTAAAAAAAACTTGCACACGGTGTAAATTATGAAATTTTCGCTTTTCCAAAATTGCAATAATATGTTTCGGAGGCTATATTATTCACTAACATCAGGCAATAGTAGAGCCTCAGGATTTAAATTCTTAAAAGGAGATGAAAGATGGCGGCAATAGTAGATAAAGATACGTGCACCGGCTGCGAATCATGTGTGGATGCATGTCCGGTAGAAGCTATTTCCATGCAAGAGGGGGTTGCAGAAATCAGCGCTGACGATTGCATCGATTGCGGCGCATGTGTCAGTGAATGCCCGGTAGAAGCTATTTCTATGGACTAAACCTCCGTTTCCGGATAAAAAACGGGGTTTGGGGTTTTGATAAAATCCAAACCCCGTTTTTTGTATTCTGGTCGATTTAAAATTGCCGCAAGTTACAGATCATTGATCCGCGCTCCGAAAACCGCAAAAAACTAATGTCCGAAAGCCCCGACCGTCGCCGACAGAGTAAATACACCGGCGTTATGAATATCAGCGTCCCGACCAACTCCTGAAAAAATCAGTTCGCATTCATCCAGATAAATGCGACGGTAATCGCTACCGGAGCTACGAACCGAATAAAAATACCCCAGATCGAAGCCAGAGTGAGCACGTGATAACTTTCATTATGACTGGGATCGTCTTTCAAACCGGCAAGCAGCGCAATCAGGTGCACATCGGCAAAATTGTTCGAACCGCGCCGGATTTCCTCCGCCGCTTTACGCGTACCCCAAATCCAGCCGACAAATAAGGAAATACCCAGGCCGCTCAACGGCAGAAACCAGTTGGTACATAAATTGTCAATCATATCGAAAAAGTTGGCGGAATCAACATTAAACGCCGTCACCAGCCAGCAATGCAGCCAGGTAATGCGATCCCAGCTCGCGATACTGACCGCAGACAGAATGCCCAGCAGGGCTATTACGGCCGTGCAAACCCATACGGCTTTCGGGCGGTTCCACTTCCGTTCATCCATGAAATAAGAGACCGCGACTTCCAGCAACGCCACCGCCGAGGTCAAAGCGGCAATACACAAAAGCAGGAAAAACAATCCGCACCACAACCAGCCGTGCGGCATGGCGTTGAATACTGCCGGCAGTACCTGAAAAGCCAGGCCCGCACCTTTGTCCGGTTTGAAATTCATAGCGAACACCGCCGGGAAAATCGCCAGGCCCGCCAGAATCGCCACCAGAGTATCTAGGAAGACAATCGATAACGCCGACAGGAATATATTCTGGTCCCTGGACATGTAACTGCTGAAAGTGATCGTAATGCCCATTCCGAGGCTTAAAGTAAAAAATGCGTGTCCGAGCGCGGTCAGGACACCTTCGGAAGAAAGTTTGGAAAAGTCCGGCTTCAGAAAAAATTTGACTCCTCCTATGGCTCCGGTCAGGGTCAGACTGCGGAGCATCACCGCCAGCAGCAGAATGAACAGTATCGGCATAAGGATTTTCGCCCAACGCTCAATGCCTTTTCTGATCCCGCCGATCACAATCAGTGCACAAAGCAGAGTAAATCCCAGGAACAAACCGATCATCCATCTGAAGTCGAGTATAAATCCCTCAAACAATTTACCTGCATCCTTTACCGCTCCGACTTGTAATTCCTGAGCAAAACTTTTGTAAATATACCCCAAAGTCCAGCCGCCGACCACATTATAATAAGATAAAATCGCAAACGGGATAATCACGCACAATATACCGACGATCGTCCAGCCGTAGAAAATCACCAGCAGCCCCGACAGCGACAATACCGCCGCCCACCCGAACTGCCGGAAGCACAACAACGCGAGACCGGCGAAAATCAGAGATACGCCGATCAAATTGGCCAGATGTGAATTTCTGGGGCTGAACTGCCGGAAAGCTCCGATCGGGTTTTTCTGGGTGGCCCTGCCCAGGGTCATTTCGCACAACATCACCGGTATGCCAACCATGACTATACACACCAGATAAACGAAAACGAAAGCGCCGCCGCCGTTTTCACCGGCAATATACGGAAATTTCCAGATATTGCCGAGACCGATTGCCGAACCGGCCGCCGCCAGAATAAAACCTAAACTGCCACTCCAATGTTCTCTTTTTTCATCCATAATATCCGTCCATAAACAATTAATGATATTAAACAAATTCGGCCAGAAAACCTATGATTTACTATACCCGGCACGCTTATAAAAGCAAATTCCGGCGGTTGCTTATTATTTATTGCGTTTGAGTTAATTGATCCGGTATAGGCAATTCCCATAGCTCCGCCGCATCAGCAACAAAAAATTGTTTGTAATAATACAGAGAATAGTTAAATTGGAAAAGGAATATAAATTGAAATCTATAAAAAAATATCATAACATGGTATGATGGAATATACCCGTTAAAATTATAAAGAGGGAAATATTATGCAGAAACAAGTAACGGCCGCTGAAGCATGGACCAGAAAATATCCGGAACAGGTCGTTCTGGCGATCACCAAAAATGAACAAGACCGCATCAATCTGATGGCAATCGGCTGGATTTGTACGGCCTCAGATGAGCCGCCGATGTTTATTATGGGAATTGATGAACACGCCTATACGCTGGAATTGCTCAAAAAAAATCAAGAATTCGTCATTGCTTACCCGAGTGTAAATATGGCCGAAGAAACCTTGTACCTTGGTACCACTCACGGCCACGCTATAGATAAAGGAAAAGAGTGCGGCCTGACGTTCTCAGCAGCAAGTAAAGTCAACGTTCCTTTATTATCCGATGCGGTAGCCAATTTTGAATGCCGCCTGGTTAATATTGTTCGTCCCGGAGATTGCCCGCTGGTCATCGGAGAAATCGTGGCAGCCCATGTCAACACCGATAAATCACTCAAACGGCTTTATAATCTTGCCCAAGGTTACAAGCTCGGTGGCCTGTAATTCAGGTAATTCAGGCGAGAGAAACTCCCGGCACAAATTATACCCTGCCGGGTATAAATTTGCTTCCAGCCGCCAACAGAACATCCGGCAGCAGAAATCCTGATAGCTTCCGTTTTTTATTGATTAGTCGATACTGAAAAAACCTTTAACGGCTTAGGGTTGAGTAACTTAGAGCCTGTCCGTAAAAAGCTAAAGATTTAATAACGAGAGAGATGCTTTATTTTGAAAGCGGTGTAAATTAATCAAAAAAGATCAATCCAATGAAAATTTACATCTTATAATCAAAAAAAGAACC
>JAQULZ010000013.1 GCA_028718375.1 Victivallaceae bacterium
CGCAGAGAAAGGCAATCCCCTGCAGATCGGCGCGGGATTGGGTACGGTCGAGGAAATTAGGGTCTTTGGAGATTTCCGGAATGATGATCGGTTTGGCGATCTGGGCGACGCGGCCGGTGATGCCTTCTCCGAAATTATACTTGCCGCGCTTGATCTCGGCTTCGCTCAAACCATGAGAAGCCTCAATGTATACGGCGTTCCCGCGCCGAAGCGTTACCGTGCCGCGCTGCAAGCCGATTTCGCGATAAAGGATATCCAGGACTTCCTTCAATAATAAGGAAACGTTTTTCTGGCGTACGATAACGTGGCTGATTTGATTGAGTACTTCAATCTCCCGGTTTGGACTTTTGCCGTTTGCCATTTCGGAAACCACCGTTTTTCATTCAAAACGACTACAATAAGGTAAGATTTCCAACAATCAAGCCCGGAATCGAATATAAATGCAAAATCGGTCAATTCGGCTGTAAGGCGCGCTTCGGCGTAAGAAACCGGTCTGCTTCACGATTGTTCCGCAATTGATTGGGCGTCGAGCAGCGAGACGTTCTTGCCTAAGGTAAAAGTCGTATTGGCGAGCGTTTCAGAAGACAATTCGGGCAGTACTTTGATCGGGAATTTAGCATCGATCGTCACTTCGAGAGAGTTATCGTCGAGCAGTTCCCATTCGAGCTTGATACTGCCGTATACTGTCGGCAGCAGAAGTTTTACCCACCTGACGAAGTCCAGCGCCGGATTGAAATAGATGGTCGTGTAGCCGGGTTCGGCAATCCTTACCCCCGCTACTTCCCGCAGCAGGAAAACATTGGGACTGACCGTATTGCCCCGGTAAAAATCGGTGGTCGCGATTTCCGGCGCGTCCGGCCGTATCCGCCAGGCCAAGGTGGCCGGGTCGACCCGCCGCCGCCAGTAATCTTTAAGGTACTCCAGTGCCCACTGCGTCTGTCCCAGGGCGAACATGGTTTCCGTGAACAGGAAATTAAAATAAGGCAAATCGCTTTGTTCCGGATGGCGGGCGAAGGGCAGCTCCAGGTTGAAGAACTTCGTGAAAATATTCTCGAATTCGGAATTTTCCGCCATCCCCGAATAGATCGCGATGAAATTGGTGAATAAGTCCGAACAATTTTCATGGTCGAGATCGCTTACCGCGAAGAGATGCTGTTCGGTATTCCAGTTGCATTCGTTTATTTTTTTGGTTACCGCTGCCGCCTGTTTGAAACACTTGAACAGGTCTTTCGGGCGATCCAGGGCCCGGTAAATTTCGCCGGCGGAAAGCAGGAAACGGCAATACAAAGCGTTTACCGTGGTGTTGAGACCATTTTCCTGGCCGGAGAAAACGTTCAGTTTGCAGGCGGATTTCAATTGTTTGTCCAAATCCTGGAACAGACCGGTCGTTTCATCGATGAGGGAAAGGAAAAGTTCAAAAATCAGCTCCAGGTGGGGCGCCATTTTTTTCAGGAAGGCCTCGTCGGCGGTGGTCTGATAATGGAACAGCAGCCAGGCGGGAAAGAGAAAGAGGTGCGAAATCTGAGAATAGACTTTGTCGCCGAGCGATATTGCCGGGATATTGCCGTTTTCAAACTGGGCCTCGGCAAAATTGCGCAGCCATACTTCCGTCAGATGGTAATCACCGAAGACGCTGGCCAGGTTACAGCTCTGAAAATAGAAATCCCCCAGCCCGCAGGCATTGAGAATGCCGGCTTCGTTCTGGCAGATGAACGAAGCCGCCCGCTGCATGACGTTGCGGCCGATTTTCCAGATGGTATTCAGGTCTTCATCGGAACACTGAAAGCTGGTGAAGTTGTGGTGACTGCGCGAAAATTCCGAAAACATCAGATCCTGAACAGTTACCTGGCCTTCGGACTTGCGTACGGAAAGCATGACGTAACAAACTTCCTCCGGTCTGAACTTAACGAACTTATTATTCCCGGCCCGGCAGATCAGCGTGTGGGTATTCCTGATGCCGTCGGCATTCAGGGGAAAATCATTATCGCCGAGGTACTGACCGAGACTGATATCGACAATGTCGTCCTGCGAAGCGACCAGTTCCAGGGACAGGAAACCGTATTTGAGTCCTTCCAGTTTAAACAACAAATATTCTCCCCGGCCGATCGATACGGAGGATTTTACCTGGACCAATTTAAAACGGCTGTGTTGCAAGTAGCCGGAAATGTTCAGCGCATTCTGGAGAGACGGCAGATAAGCCTGGGAATTTAACCGCTCGAAGGAAATGGACGGCGTTGCTTCGCTCAGCGGCATCCGCAACGGCCCGGCGATATTCCAGCAGGCCTCCGCATCTTCCAGGGTATCCTGGTAGAGCCTGAAATCCGCCGCCGCCAGCGCCGGAAATGCCAGAGTTATCCCGACTCCGGTGCCGCTGACCTGCTGGAGCACCAGCAGGCGGTTCCAGCCGGCTTTCAGTTTTACGGTAATTTTCCCGTTGCCCGAACTGAACAGCGTATCATTTTGCCGGTTTTTAGCTTTGACCAGGGTTTTGTTGCAGAAGAACTTGTAGGGATCATCGGCGGAAACCTTTATTTCTACCGGTTGTTCCGATTCTACGAACAGGAACGTCACCGCAGCATAGACTCCGGAATCCGTAAAAATTCCGTTGAAATCGACATGCGTTACCGCCGCGTCCGGTTCATAGTAACCTTTGGAAAGATTGGTGAAAAAATAGATTTCATCGGCGGTATTCGGCCTCAGCGGGCATATTTCCAAGCGGTCGCCGATTTCCTGGATCGGGGTAAGTTCATCCGGTTTGAACCATCTGGCATCGAAGTTTTCGGAACTTTTCATCCAGCCGAACGGATAGTTCCGGTAATCGATGGCTTCCGTCAGGCCGCGTTTGTCGCTCATCCGGCAGCGGGGACTGGTGAAATGGGCGGCTTCGAATACGTCCCAGGTCTTGTCGGTATACAGGAAGGGTTCGCGATCCAGATTCAGTTGACACCACACGCCGGGCAGTTTCAGAGCAGCAGCCGGTTTCCGGGGCGAAGTATAGGAAATTATGACCGCAATGACGTTAGTGCCCTGCTGCAAATAATATGAGATATCGTATTCATCGACGTAAGTATTACGGAGCGAATGGATTGCCCGCGGCCCGAAACCGACGAGGCGTTCATTGATGAATAACTGGTAGGAACAGTTCGCGCTGATCCAGAACTCGGCGGCGCTATGGCTGGAATCAAGCATGAATTCTTTACGGACGAGCAGCATTGAATCGGGAATAGCGATATGAGATTTTTTCCAGATCCAGTTTCCCTGGAGCACTTCAGGCAATCTGCTATGATCCATACCCTACCTCACGCCGGACCGCCGGAGCCGGTTGCAAATGATTTTACCGACAATGCTTTCTACTAGCTACTAACAGTTTTCTAACAGTACTATGGATGCTGAAAAGCCTTTTGTCAAGTTCAGCGGTCATAAAAACCGGGATTTTGAAACGGTGTTCAGAGAAATTTTGATGCGGCATGGAGTTCCGCTATACCCTGGGCGGCGCTTTCGGGATGGCGGAAGACACTGGTGCCGGCGACTATCATGTTGCCTCCGGCCCGGGCGACGGTTTCGACAGTAGCGGCTCCGATCCCGCCGTCCGCTTCAATATGAATCCGCAATTGCCGGCGGCGGATTTCCCGGCGCAGCGCGGTTATCTTGGGCATCAGGTCGGCCATAAAACTCTGTCCGCCGAAACCCGGTTCGACGGTCATGATTAACACCAGATCCAGGTCATCCAGGTAAGGATAAACGGTTTCCACCGGCGTTCCCGGTTTGACTGAAATCCCGGCGGTTGCACCGGCGGCCTTAATTGCCCGGATTACTTCCGCCGGATCATTGTCCGCTTCGAGGTGGAAAGTGATGTGGTCGGCCCCGTTTTCGATGAAAACCGGCGCGTATTTGAGCGGCTCGCTGAGCATCAGATGAGTATCGAAAATCAGGTTGCTGACCGGACGGAGCGATTTCAGCACGGGAGGGCCGATAGTCAGATTAGGCACGAAATGGCCGTCCATGATGTCGAGGTGCAGCAAATCCGCTCCTGCTTCCGTCACCCGTTTTATTTCGGCGTTCAGCTTGCCGAAGTCCGCCGCCAGCAGCGACGGCGCCACCGTAATCCGGTCAATCGGTAAAGTTCTTATATTCCGCATAATTTTATTCCTTCAATAATATAAGGAGTCATTCAAAAATAGCTGAAACTTTCTACTGGCGTCTCAGGGGGCGCTTTCGGCTCCGCCGGTTCGTTACCAAGCGTTGCGGCTTTGCTCCTCACCGGCGAATCCAAAATTTCTCCCCGATACCCTCAGGATAAAGTTCCGCTTATTTCTTCACCACTCCAAAGTTTTTTCTTTGAAATTTTTTTCGCGTATTTCGTGGGTTTCGTGGTTCATTGAGTGTCTTCCCTGCCGGCCAGCAGGCCGCAGCCTTCGATAAATTTAGCGGTTTTCTGATCCCGGAGCAGCCGGATGAATTCGAGGGCGGCCTGATGTTTCAGGGTATTTTTAGCTTTGTCCCGCACCGAGATCCAAATCCAATACTCCAATACCGGCTGATATTTTCCCGAACGGATGTTCGCGATGGTCGGCGCCGTTCCGTTCACGGCCAAAGCTTTAGCAGCCAAAGGCAGGTTGATGAACCCGCAGACTCCCAGAAATCCTTGCTGGCAGGAGGCCAGCACGCTGATTCCCTTGGCGTTGGAGACTTCAAAATATCTGGCTTTGATCGCGGCTTTTTTCAGGAGTTTCCGATGCAGGGATTTTATTCCGGGCTGATCATCTTTGGCGATGGCCAGGTGAATAGCATAGGCATCGCCGCCCAGCGGCTGCCAGGTCACGGTTTCGCCGCGCAGCACTTCTCCGAGCTGTGCCCCGGTCAGATCGTTGAGCCGGTTGGCCGAATTGACCACAAACAGCGTCGGATCCAAAGCATAGCGGTAACAGTCCACCTGTAACTGCTTCCGTTGTTGACGGTCCAATTTATAACTGCTGAGGAGCAGTTGGATTTTACCCTGCCGCAACTCCCGCAGCGCGTCAACCAGCTTGGCCGCTTTGACTTCGACGTTCCGGGCGGGAGTCAGACCGAGAGTGAGGTTGCGTACGATTTTTTCCCGTCCGATCGTATCGGCGATGATCAGTTTGGCTGCCGCCGTCCACGGCAGCAGCAGTGGCAGGCAAAAAATAACCGGCAGTTTCATATTTCATTCCGCAGGCTGAAGGTTATCCGTAAAATCATAAATATACCGGGAATCGTCCGGTTTTTCAAATTGCTGAAAAAATGTGTCATAAATATCCCGGCCGGATTGCGAAATCCGGTTTATGGAAATATAGTAAGCGCTCACCGGTTGGGTTTAAGACCGGCGAAATACCGACAGGGAGGTTCTTAATGGGACAAAACTACGATTATCTGAAGGCGATCGCGCCGGAATCAAGTAATCTCATCAAGGGATTGCAGGCTGTTCAGACCCGGGAAGGTTACGTTTCTGACGCGAGCATTGTCGCTGTGGCCGATTACTTCCATACCCCGGTGGTGGAGACTGAAGGCGTCCTCTCCTTTTACGCCCAGTTCAAAAGCACCAGGCCCGGCCGCTATCAGATCTGCGTCTGCGACGGCACCGCCTGCCATATTAAAGGCAGTCCGCTCATCAGCGAATGGATCAGTACCGAGTTGGGCATCACGGCCGGAGAAACCGATGCTGACGGTCTTTTTTCCCTGGAAACCGTTGCCTGTCTCGGCTGCTGCAGCCTGGCGCCGGTATTCAGTATCAACGGTAAGGTGTTCGGCAATCTCGACCGCAAAACCACTATCAGGATTTTGAAGGAGTACCGGAATAAATGACGATCAGCGATAAAATCAGAAAAATAAAAATCGGCATGGCTTCCTGCGGGATCGCTGCCGGTGCCGATGGTGTCCTGGCGGTGCTGAAAGAACATGCAGATAAGATTCCGATCGACCAGGTCGGCTGCTTCGGACATTGCTATTGCGAACCGGTGGTGGAAATCGAGACCGTTGACGGCGGGTCAGTGCTTTATTCCCGGGTAAAACCCGCTCCGGAGAGCATTGCCAATATCCTGGCACTCGGCAAAGCCGGACGGTTTCAGATAAATCCGGTGCGCCAAGCCAAGGAACTGCTGAAAGTTACCCGCCTGGCTGGAGTGATCGACCCGACTTCTTATGAAGAATACGTCGAAAACGGCGGTTACGCTGCTTTGGCCAAGGCCTTGGCCATGACTCCGGCGGAGGTGGTTGACGAAGTTAAAAAATCCGGATTGCGCGGCCGTGGCGGCGGCGGTTTCCCCACCGGCATGAAATGGGGGTTCATGGCCGCCAAAACCGCTGAACAGAAAATTCTGATCTGCAACGCCGACGAAGGCGATCCGGGTGCGTTCATGGACCGGTCGCTGATGGAAAGCGTCCCGCATCAGGTGCTGGAAGGAATGCTGATCGCCGCCTACGCCACCGGCAGTACCCGGATCTTCATTTACTGCCGCGCCGAATATCCGCTGGCGATCAAACATTTATATATCGCGATCGGTCAGATAAAACAACATAAACTGAACCTCATTGCCGGGCGGGAAATCGATATTGTGGTTAAAGAAGGAGCCGGCGCGTTTGTCTGCGGTGAAGAGACTGCGCTGATTCATTCGCTCGAAGGCAAACGCGGTACGCCGCGCTTCCGGCCGCCGTTCCCGACCGACAGCGGCTGGCAGGGCTGTCCGACCATGATCAACAATGTCGAGACGTTCGGCAACATCCCCTATCTGATCGCGGAAGGCGCAGCCAGTTATGCCGCAGTCGGTACCGCCACCAGCAAAGGCACCAAACTTTTCGCGCTGGCGGGCGACCTGGCCCATCCCGGCCTGGTTGAAGTTCCGATGGGCATTACTTTGCGTGAAATCGTGTTCGATATCGGCGGCGCCGACCCGGCGGCCACCAAAGCCGTTCAAACCGGCGGTCCCTCCGGCGGCTGTATTCCGGTGGAAAAATTCGACACTCCGGTCGATTACGATTCACTCAAGGCGCTGGGCGCGATCATGGGTTCAGGCGGAATGATCGTCATCGGCAAAAACCGCTGCATGGTCGAGACCGCGCGTTATTTCCTGGATTTCACCCATCGGGAATCCTGCGGCAAATGCACTTTCTGCCGGGTCGGCACCAAACGCATGTTCGAGACGCTCGAACGAATCACCGCCGGAGCCGGCGTGCCGGAAGACCTGGACTTTCTGGCCGGCATGGGCCCGAAAGTCATCAAGGCCTCGCTGTGCGGACTGGGGCAGACCGCTCCCAATCCGGTACTGGCGACTTTGCGTTACTACCGCCATGAATATGAAAACCATGTCAATAACCGGCAATGTGACGTTCTGGCCTGCGATAAACTGGTCGACATCAAACTTGATCCGGCCAAATGCGTCAAATGCCGGCTGTGCATCAAAAATTGTCCGGTTGACGCCGTCAGCGAGGATTTCATCATCGACAATAATAAATGTACCCGGTGCAACACCTGCATCGAGGTCTGCCCCAAAGACGCGATCTGCCGGGTGAAAAAAGGCGAGGGTTTTTATCGTGAGTGAGATAAAATTCATCCTGGACGGCAGGGAAGTTACTGCCGCACCGGGTCAAACCATACTTCAGGCCGCCGGCGTCCACGGCGTCCGGATTCCCGCTTTATGCTATAACGAGAAAATCTCCCGGACGACGTCCTGTTTCGTCTGCGTGGTCAAGGACGTTAAAACCGGCCGCTTCCTGCCGTCCTGTTCCTCCTGTCCGTCCCCGGGACAGGAAATCGACGCTTCCGGCCCGGAAGTCAGGGATATGCGGAAAACCGCCCTGGAACTGCTGCTCTCCGAACATGCCGGCGATTGCGAAGCGCCTTGTACTCTGGCCTGTCCGGCCCACGCCCCGGTCGAGGAATATGTCCGCGCCGGACGCAACGGTGATTTTCTGGAATGCCTGAAAATATTGAAGGAACGCATTCCGCTGCCGATGAGCATCGGCCGGGTCTGCCCGCGGTTCTGCGAAAAGGATTGCCGCAGGAACGTCAGCGGCGAAGCCGTTGCGATCAATGATTTCAAACGCCTCGCGGCCGACCTGCATTACGACGAATATCTTGAAGATTTGCCGGAACTTTCCGGCCGGAAAGTCGCCATTGTCGGAGCCGGACCCGCCGGTCTGGCGACAGCCTATTTTCTGCGCCGCAGCGGCATTGCGTCGGTAGTCTACGAGCAGATGCCGCGGCCCGGCGGCATGCTGCGCTACGGCATTCCCGAATACCGGTTGCCGAAAGCGGTGCTCGACCGCGAGCTGGCGCATTTTTCCCGCCTGGGCGGCATTACTTTTGGCTGCGGCCGGAAACTCGGGGAAAACCTCTCCCTGGATGAATTGAAAAATAATTTCGACGCCGTTGCGGTGACTATCGGCTGCTGGAAACCGGCGGCGATGCGCTGTGAAGGCGAAGAACTTGCTGTCCAGGGCATTGATTTTCTCCAGCAGACCGCCCTTGCCGGATGGAGCGGCGAAAATCCCGGCAAAGTCATCGTGGTCGGCGGCGGCAATACCGCTATGGACTGCCTGCGCACTTCGATACGTCTCGGCAGCCGCGACGTGAACTGTTTCTACCGCCGCACCGAAACCGAAATGCCGGCGGAGGCAATAGAAATCGAGGAAGCCAAAGCAGAAGGCGTCAAATTCAGTTTCCTGACCGCGCCGCTCAAACTGCGCCGGGAAAACGGCAAACTGATCCTGACTTGTCAGCGCATGGAGCTCGGCGAACCGGATGCTTCCGGCCGCCGCCGTCCGGTACCGGTACCCGGCAGCGAATACGAGGTTGAAGCAGATATGGTCATTGCCGCCATCGGTCAGAATACCGCTGCTCCGGGCGGCATCCGGATCAATCGTTGGGGCGGCATCGACGTCAGCGAGGAAACCTACCACCTGGAAGGCAAAGTATTTGCGGCGGGGGACTGCGTTACCGGCGCGGCCACCGTGGTCGAAGGTCTGGCCGGAGGCCGCAAGATCGCCCTCGGCATCGTCGAATTCCTTTCCGGAGGCCAGATTAAGGCTCAGCCCGAATTTACTTTCAACGTTTCCCGCGGCCATTGGCGCAGCCTGGCCAAGGACGATCTGGTCTATTTGAAAGAGGACGTTTCGGACGAGCCGCGGGTTAAACTTGCCTATATCCCGCTGCAAGAACGCCGGACCACGTTCAAAGAAGTCTGCGCGACCACTCCCCGGGCCGAAATGATGGCCGAAGGCCAGCGCTGCATCGAATGCAGCTGTACCGCTAAGGGCGACTGCAAATTGAAAGAATTTTCCGAGGATTATCTGGCCGTCCCGGACGCCATCAGAGGCGAAAAACTCCGCAACGGTTACGACAACCGGCATCCGGTAATTATCCAGGACCGGATGAAATGCATCAAATGCGGCATCTGCGTCAAAATCTGTCAGGAAGTGGTCAATCAGAATCTGCTCAGCCTGAAAAAACGCGGCTTCAGCACCAAAGTAGAAACCGCATTCGGCAAAGTCCTGCCGTTATCCTGCAAGGATTGCGGCGCCTGTGTCCGGGAATGCCCCGTAGGCGCCCTGGACTGGAAAATTAAGGAGTAAGCCTAATTATAGTAACTGAATACGGTAAATTTTAACCTTAAGATGGGAAGACGGATTGCCCTGCCGAAGTACCGTAAAATTATGAATACAGTGGGAGAAATGAAATGATTGCCAGACTGACGGGAAGGTTGATCGAGGTAAATTTTACCCGGTGTATAATTGATGTCCATGGCGTCGGTTATCAGGTTTTTATTCCGATGAGTACTTTTGACCGGTTACCCCGGCAGGGCGCGGAAATAAACTTGTTCATCTGTACCCAGGTGCGGGAGGACGCGATCACTCTGTACGGTTTCGCGACCATGCCGGAAAAACAATTGTTTGAAATTCTGATCGCCACCACCGGGGTTGGCCCTAAGCTGGCTTTAAGCATTTTATCCAGCCTGCCGGTCGAAAGATTTTCGGCCGCGATCATCAATGCGGATCTGAATGTTATTAAGCGGATCAATGGCATCGGCAGGAAAACGGCCGAACGGCTTATTGTCGAACTTAAGGACAAACTGGCGAAGGTAATGCTGCCCGCCGGCGCTCAACGCGACCTGGCGGTATCGGATGAAAAAGCCCTGGCAATGGAAGATGCGGTAACCGCCTTGGAACAGCTCGGCTTCAAAAATGACACCATCCGTAAGGCTCTGGACAAGATAGTAAATACTATTCCGAGCGAAGAAGCGACGAGTGAAAACTTCATCCGCAAAGCCTTGCAGGCTTTGAACAGTTGATTATTCCGCGCCTCCTGCAAAAATCTGCATTAACACTGGATTTTTACTGGTTTCGGATGTATATTAGGTAGTTTATTCTGAATGGCCTTATAGCCGGGGAATCCGAAAATGAATAATGAGCTGCAATTGACGAAGCTTCGCCGGTATTTCAATACCAGCGGTAAGCGGTATTCGATTGAACGGGAAAATATGCTGGAGGTAATTGCCGGGATGAAAGGCGAATTTACCCTGGTTGAGCTGTTCAAGGCGGCGCGGGCGAAAGGTTATGTGCATGCGGTTTCCACGCTTTATCGTAATTTATTCGTCTTCATTGATGCGGGGTTCATTACCGAACTGCGGCTGAGCGGTGGCCGGACGAAATATGTGGCCAATACCGGTCAGAACGGTTTTCTCCTGTGCGTCGGCTGCGGAAAACTGAGCCGGATCCGGCTGCCGAAAGGATTTAAGGCGATCCAGGATGAGTTGTATAAAAAGCATGAATTCATACCGCTCGCCTATAATTATCAGCTTAAAGGCTATTGTTCCAAATGCCGGAAAAAAATCGCCGGCTAGTGTCAAGTCGGCCCTACGGGCTTGACTCGACACTAGTTCTGCTGGAATTTGTGATGTATCTTCTTTTGCTTTATTTTGGGTTCTTCGAGGTAAAGCGAGTACCATAATTCCCCCAGCCCGGAATTTGAGAATTGCTTGACTTTGCCGTTGGCCAGTTTCTCCCGGTTTTCAACAATAGTCGGATGATCGACTTTCTTGCGGGCTTCGGTCAGCAGTTGCAGCGCTTTTTCGGTTTCACCGTTTTTAACCAGTATCCATGAATACAACCCGTAAAGCAAAGCGGCATTTTCGCCTTTGAGTCGTTTGATCTTCTGCCGGAAAAGTTTGTCGATGCCGGGTGCTCCGCGTTTATAAAGGCGGGCTATTTTAAAAGCCGTTGCGCGCGGGTCGAACAACAGGCAATCCGGCAGCAGTTCGTCCACTTTCCGGAAATCCTTCATCTGGTAATAAAACATCATGCGCATCGTGCTGATTTGTTTCCGGAGCAGGAAGTTCCACTTGAAATAAGGGTCGATCCGGTAAGTCGTTTTCAGCGCTTCCGCGATGGCGGCGTTCTGTTCATTTTCCAGGGATTTCTGGACGGATTTGACGTTGGCACCGGGACGGCTCTGGAAAATTTGCAGTTTCCGGTTGATTTTCCGCTGGGCCTCGGTCATCTGATCCTGAATGAGCGTATTTATCTTATTGATCTGCCGGCGGATGAATAAGCCGATCCCGATCCAGCACCCGGTAAAAACCGCAATGGAATTAACGATAATCCAGGCCATCCCGTAGACGCGCGAACTCAGCCAACCGGCAAGCAGAGCGAAAGCCAACGATACGATCAAAGTAAACATAATGCCATATCTCCCAAAAACTTAAACCTTAAAAAACCATCCACTCAATTTATTTTTTCCGGCGGTTTTTTTTCTGTTGCTGTTTCTTCAGTTTCCGGAGCCGTTTCCTTTTTTCGGCATCTTTTCTGGAGAAACCGTTGTCTTCATCACAGAAACTTCCCATATCGGAGGGCAGATCCCCCGTTTCGCCCGGGCCGCTGAAGGCGCCCGCGGGAATCATGCCGTTACCGGTAAAACTGCTGAACAGCCGTTTGAACATGCCGGTTTTTTTCATCATTTTGCGCATCTGGTCGAATTGTCTGATCAGGCCGGAAACTTGTTCCAGCGAATTGCCGCTGCCGCGGGCGATCCGCTTGCGCCGGGAGAAATCGATATTGTCCGGCCGGCTGCGTTCTTCCGGGGTCATGGACAGAATGATAGCCTCAATCCGTTTGAAATGACGCGGGTCAAGCGTTCCCAGGGCCTTGCTGAAATCGCGGCCGCCGGGCAGCAGCTTGAGGATGGATTCGGCTCCGCCCAGTCTGGACAGTTGTTTGAGCTGGGCTAAAAAATCATTGAAATCAAATTGATTTTTTTTGAATTTGTCCTTAAGTTTTTCCGCCTCTTTGACATCCAGTTCTTCGGCCGCTTTTTCGACCAGCGACACGACGTCACCCATTCCGAGGATTCGCGAAGCCATCCGATCAGGGTAAAATACCTGGAGGTCTTCGAGTTTTTCTCCGACGCCCACAAATTTGATCGGACAGCCGGTAACCTGGCGCATGGATAAGGCGGCGCCGCCGCGGGCATCACCGTCGAACTTAGTCAAGATCAACCCGGTAATTCCCAGAGCCCGGTGGAAATGATCGGCAACCGACACGGCTTCCTGTCCCAGGGCGGCGTCGGCTACCAGCAGAATTTCTTCGGCCCGGGCGGCCTGGGAAACCCGAACCAGTTCCTGCACCATAATTTCATCGATTTGCAGCCGCCCCGCGGTATCGATCAGGATTACGTCCGCATGGCGGAATTTCGCCTCATCGACGGCATTTGCCGCGATTTGCGCGACATTCGGATTGCCGCGTTCGGCGTAAACCGGGACGTTTATTTCGCGCCCGAGCACTTCCAACTGATCGATTGCGGCGGGACGGTAAACGTCGCCGGCTACCAGCAGTACCTGTTTTTTTTCTTTTTTCAGCCGGAGCGCCAGTTTGGCGGCGCTGGTAGTTTTGCCGCTGCCGTGCAGTCCGACCACCATGATCACGGCCGGGGATGATTCCAAATTCAGCGGGGCGGCGGCTTCTCCCATCAGTTCGACCAGCCGGTCGTTGACGATTTTGGTAAGCTGCTGGGCAGGGGTAACGCTTTTGATCACCTCGCGGCCGAGGCAGTCGGCGCTGACGGTTTGGATGAATTCCCGGACGATTTCGATGTTGACATCCGCTTCCAGGAGCGCCAGTCGGATTTCCCGGATCGCCTCCCGGATATTTGATTCGGTCAAAAACGCCTGACCGCGCAGCCGGCGGAAAGTGTCCTGCAATTTATCGCTGAGTGTATCAAACATAATAAAAAACTTCTGTTCCTGTCAAGCCTAATATTCAACCCCTGACCTTGAAATAAATCAAAAATAAATAATATACCTTCGAATCTGATAAATTCAATGATTCCGGCTTGAAAAGTTTACCGATTCGCGATAAAATTAATGTTGAGAGCCATTTCCGGAGGGCTGTTGTTGTGATGAAAATTCACTGTTCGAAATGCGGCATGGAACATGAAGTCGGCAGATCCCAAAAAAATGCTTATATGTTTTGCCTGGGGTGCGACCAGTTTTTTAAGATCGAAAAAAGTACCCGCATTCCGGAAAATAAGATTCAGGCTGAGGCAATACCTTTGAAGATGGCGGAAAGGGCAAACGAAAAAAATAATCGCTTGGCGTTCCTTCCTGTCATCGGGAAAAAATTGAAAACGGCTTTTAAAAAGGTTTTCAGTTTCAAAGTCGGGAAATCCGAGTCCGTTGAATCCGGACGTGAAGCAACTGAGAACAAGCCTGATTCAACTGTTTCCGTTTCTGAGGGCAATGTTTCGCTTACTTCAAAACAGTTTGCCTTGATGGATGATTTTTTTGAGCGGGAAACGGATTTGGAAAATCCGGAATACGTCGATTTTCTCAGCGGTGGCCTGGATTCGTTTTCCGCCGATTTTTTCGAAAAACCCGGTAAAGGGACGACACCGACAAAAATAAAAAAATAACGAAACCGACGTTCGGGACGCGGTCCAGCGGCGGGACGCTGGTCGCCCGTCTCCAACGGGCGAAATTTATGCGCAACTTGTTGCGCCTGAGAAAGTACCGCTCTCGCTAAGCGATGTCCGGAAAATCAGCGGAGCGCATTTTTTCCGGACGTTGAGCGGGCGAGCTACACGAAAAACGCTGTTTTTTCAATAACGGCGACTTTTGGCGGCTCCGTCTAAAGGCAAAGCCGCGAAAAATTAAAAAAATCATGGTTGTCGCAACTGGATTTTATCCCGGGAGCCGGTAAATTACCATACCCGGAAACTTCACGCAATTTAATATTCCGGAACGGAGGTTTGACGATGGTTTTCAAAGCAGCAGCCAGGTTCTTGATCAGCGGCATATTGTGCAGCTTCATGCTGACCGCCCCGGCCCAGGTGATAGTCCGGAAAAGCGCCAGCGATTTTACCCGCAACCCGACTTTGATTTTCCAGGGGGTGAAAAATTCTCTGGCCTTGAGTGCGGCCATGAATTCCATGCTCAACAGTTGCGGCTGGTTCGATCTCAGTTCCGGCGGGGCGGCGGATTATACTCTGAGCGGAGTGTATTCGTCCGGAACTCTTAAGCTGGCGCTTCGGCAGAACGGCGCGGCGGTCGCCGATCTGGCGCTCCGGCTCGCTCCCGGGAAGGAACGGGAGGCGGCCAAAGCCGCAGTCGACGCCCTGCTTAAAAAACTTTTTAAAATCCAGGGTATTTGCCGGACGAAGATCGCTTTTTGCGCCGATACCGGCGAGAAAAGTAAGAATATCTATCTTTGCGATATTGACGGCGCCGGTCTGCAACGCGTTACCCGGTCATGGAATATGTGCGTCGAACCGGAATGGATGCCGGATGCTGACTCTCTGCTTTATACTCGGTATAACCGGGCTTCCACCGATATTGTGCAGGTCATGCCTTCCCGGGGAATCAGCCGGATTGTCGCGGCTTACACCGGCATGAACCTGGGAGCCTCGCCGTCGCCGAACGGCAAATATCTGGCTTTGATATTGAGTCGGGACGGTCAGGTGGATTTGTATTTGAAGTCATTGACGGGGCGGTCCCGGCGGCGGCTGACCGCCGACCGCGCCGCGGAAGCTTCTCCCTGCTGGGGTCCTTCCGGAGGCTCGATCTGCTATGTTTCCGGCAGCAGCGGCCGGCCGCAATTATATGTCATTCCGGCCGGGGGCGGTGTTCCCCGGCATTTGCCGACGCTGGGGGAGGAGGCCGTCACTCCGGCCTGGTCGGCCGATAATGAGATCGTTTATACGGCTCGGCTCGGCGGGCATTATGCGATTGCGACCCTGGACCTGAACGGCCGGAAACCGCCGAAGACCGTCGTCAGCGCGGCCGGAGACTGGGAATCTCCGTCCTGGGCGCCGGATAACCGGCATATTGTCTGTTATCGGACTTACGGCGGGCGCGCCGCCGTTTATCTGGTTGACACCTGGACCGGACGCGCCCGGCAACTGCTCCGGATAAAAAATAATGCGTCAATGCCCTGCTGGTCGAAAATAATCGAATGAGCCGCTCTGCCTGGAGGCTTACAGTTCATGCACAGTTATCAGGAGGCGCTGCGGTATCTCGACGAGCTCCAGTTGTTCGGCATCAAGCTCGGACTTGACCAGACCCGCGAACTCATGGCTGCCGCCGGTTCTCCCGAACGGGAACTGAAATTCATCCATATCGCCGGCAGCAACGGCAAAGGTTCCTGTGGTGCGATGCTGCACGCTGCGTTGCGCCGGGCGGGCTTTTCCACCGGGTTTTACTCTTCTCCGCATCTGATTTCTCCCCGGGAGCGGTTCCGGGTGAATGGCGCAGCCATCGGTGAAGCGGAGTTTGCGGAACTGGTTTCCGAATTGCGCCCTTCCGCTGAAAAAATGGCTGCGGCGGGGCGGTGCCCGACTTATTTTGAATTCACCACCGTAATGGCGGCGCGGCATTTTGCCCGTCGGCAGGTCGACCTGGTAATCTGGGAGACCGGCCTGGGAGGGCGGTTTGACGCCACCAACGTAGTTGATCCGGTTTGTGCGGTGATTACCGGTATTGCGCCGGAGCACCAGCAATATCTCGGCAGTCGCCCGGAGCAGATCGCGTTCGAAAAAGCCGGTATTATTAAGCCCTGCCGTCCGGTAGTCATCGGCGGAATGGCGGATGAAGTCCGGAACGTCATTCTCCGGCGCGCCGACGAAGTCAATGCCCCGGTACTGGAAACGGCGGCCGCGCCGATTGTCGACTTGGAACTTCATCGGCTCAATTCGGGCTGGATTCAGAAGTTCGATTTCGGGAAATACCGGGTGAATCTGGCTCTGCCGGGAGCGCTGCAGCGGAAAAATTTCCGGGTCGCGTTTACGGTTCTGGAATATCTGGCGGCGGAATTCGGATTTTCGCTGACCGCGGCTCTGGCCGGGTTGGAGCAAGCCTTCTGGCCGGCGCGCTGCCAGTGGCTGCCGGACGGGATCATCATTGACGGCGCGCATAACCCGGACGGCATAACGGCGCTGGCGGAAGCGCTGCGGGAATTTATCGGCGAACAGCGGATTCCGGTAATTTTCGGCGGGTTTAAGGATAAAAATACCCTGGGATGCCTGAAAGCAATCGAATCCCGGGCCGAATATTTCGTTTTTCTGCCGTTGGCGGCGGGATTCCGGGCCAGTTGGAGCGGCGGGGAACTCGCCGCCCTGCTGGCGGAGATTTCCGGTAAAAAGGCCGTTGTCGCCGCTGATCCGGCCGAAGCCCTGGAACTGACTGAAGGAAACGCTTTGCGGCTCGTTTGCGGTTCGCTGTATCTGGCCGGAGAATTCTTAAAGTTACTGGTTCCCGAGCAGGAAGTTTTGAATCTTTAAGATTACCAAAATCATTTTGCCATTGCTTCGATTTCCAGGACGTTTTCCATTTCGGTCAGGCAGCGGCAGCCGTCCGGGGTTACTGTAACGACATCCTCAAGCCGGACGCCGCCCCATTCCGGATAGTATAACCCGGGTTCGACGGTGAGCACTTCGCCGCCTTGCAGCGGTTCGGCGCCGACTGAGTCCAGGCACGGTTTTTCATGAATCTGCAAACCAAGGCCGTGACCGAGGCCGTGAAAAAAACCGAAGTTGCGGTCGTTCTGGCGGCCGGTCCGGAAACCGTGATTTTCCAGTACTGTTTTGGCGGCCTCATGGATTTCCGCCGGAATGGCGCCGGGGCGGATCAGCGTCTTAGCGTATTCCCGCGCCTCGAAAACCGCGGCGTAAGCTTTTTTAACGATGTCCGGGGCCTGGCCTTTTACTACCGTCCGGGTCAAGTCTCCCCAGTACCCGGTTTGATGGAGCCGCGGGAAAATATCCAGGATAATCGTTTTGTTAGCGCTCAGCGGGCCGGAACCGGTATGGTGCGGTTGCGCGGCCTGGTTCCCGCAGGCCGCGATCGTAGCGTCGGAAAAGCCGCCCCGCCGGATCATGCTGATGGCGATTTCGGCCTGTAAAATTTCCGAAGTCAGAATTTCGCCGTTCCAGACCAGCCGCCCGTCTGCATTGACCGCGGCTTCCCGGATCACGGCAACGCCGCGCCGCAGACCGGCTTCAGCTACCCGTAACGCGGCAATAATATGATCCAGTTCTTGAGCGGATTTGCGTTGCCGTTCCGGATAAAACAGGCCTTTTTCCGCCTGTACGATCAGACCGTGCTGCCGCAAGCCGTCCGCCAGGCCGAGCGGAAAGTCGGACGGGACCCGAAATTCGGCAATATCCCGGCTTTCCGCCAGGGAACAGATTATTTCCAGGGGGTCAGGACGGCCGTCAGGCGAAAACTCATTGCGCCCGAAAATCGCAACATTCGGTTTGCATTCCTTTTCGGCCCGATCCTGTTCCAATGCCGAAACGATGATTCCCCGTTCCTGCAGGCAGGTAAAATAAATGAAAGGGTCCGGGGCCCGGAAACCGCAGGCGTACAGCATATCTGCGGAAGTCTCACCGGCGGCAAAAATCAGATCGGCTTTATTCATCTTGCAGTTTAACTTATCTTATCGGGGTTGTAAAACGCGTTCCGGACGATATTTTAACATTGGTATTATAGACCGGTTACCGGGAATAGTCAAAAATGGTTACTGTTTATTTTAACGTGTAATGCGGAGGGTGGAAATGCCGACGGCGACAATACTGATTCTTAGTGCGGTTGTTTTGATTTCATATCTGATCGGGGCGATTCCCTGGGGTTATCTCATCGGCAGACGGCACGGAGTGGATATCCGGACGCGGGGCAGCCGCAACATCGGCGCTACCAATGTCACCCGCGTCATCGGCAAATGGAGCGGCCGGTTATGTTTCGGTTTGGATTTCCTCAAGGGCTTCCTTCCGGTGCTGGTCGTGACGATATTATGTAAACAGCGGATAATCACCGACCATTACCATGTTACCCAGATGCTTGCGGCGTTGAGCGCCACGCTGGGACACATGTTCCCGGTGTATCTGGGTTTCCGCGGCGGCAAAGGCGTCGCCACCGCATCCGGAGCGGTGCTGGCGCTGGCGCCGTATTCGTTCGTGATCGCGGGAATCGTCTGGGTGGCGGTATATCTGTTGAGCCGTTACGTTTCTCTGGCCAGTATCGCCGCCGCCGCCATTTTTCCGATCTGTGCGACGCTGATCACCTTGCTCAAGCCCGGCCTGTATTATCATTCCTGGTATGTCGTGGGGTTTTTATACCTGATTGCGGCGCTGACCATCCTGCGGCATGCAGGTAATATCAAACGCTTGCTCAAAGGCACCGAAAACAAGTTCGGTAAAACTGATCTGGAGGCGTGATTCCGCGGAAGTGTCAAAAATAACCTGAAAAAATAAAAATATAACGCACCGGGGCGTCCCCGGACGGCTGCCGGGACGGAACCCGGCTGGCCCCGCGGCAATGAGCGGTCGCCAGGGGCGAAATCAACCCATGGGGTTGGGTTTCCCGCGGGAGCGCATCCGTAACATGGCAGCATGCGACGCTATCGCAAAGCGATAAGGATTTACGCCGGCTGCAGGGAATAACAGGTGTTCTGAAAAACAAAAAAACTTTTGTTTTTCAGTCAGCAAAAGGGGGATAACAAAGAAAATCCCCACAAGACGTTAAAAATTAACGAAATAAACAGGAATTAAAGTCAAAACTTTTGACAAAGCGGTTCCGCCGGAAAGGGAAATGATTTTATGAAGATAACTATCCTCAGCGACGGAGCGTGGGGAACGGCATTGTCCAGGCAGCTTTGCCGGAACGGGCATAGGGTTACGATGTGGG
Source organism: Victivallaceae bacterium (assembly GCA_028718375.1). Classification (GTDB taxonomy): domain Bacteria; phylum Verrucomicrobiota; class Lentisphaeria; order Victivallales; family Victivallaceae; genus JAHOYW01. Next base: position 19,185 of record JAQULZ010000013.1, read on the forward strand.
GGCCGTTCCCGGAATATCTGGATGAAATGGCGGCCAAACGGGAAAACGTCCGCTTTCTGCCGGGCTTCAGGCTGGACGACCGCCTGGAGCTCGAAAAAAACCTGGAAAAAGCTGTCGCCGCCGCCGAATTGGTACTGCTGGCTTCGCCGGTGCAGTATGCTCGCACGGTGCTGGAGCGTTTTCGGGAATTCTTCGTCCCGGAACGGCATTTGCTGGTCAACGTCGCCAAGGGCATCGAAAATCAGACTTTGCTGCGGGTAAGCCAGATTTGCGCCGAAGTGCTCGGCCCCTGTTCCTACGCGGTTTTATCCGGTCCCAGCCACGCTGAGGAAGTCGTTAAAGGCGTTCCCACCTCGGTAGTCACGGCTTCGACCGATGCCGCGCTGGCACTGCAAGTGCAGCAAACTTTCGCGAATGAGACCTTCCGGATTTATACCGGCAGCGACGTTATTGGACTCGAACTGGGCGGAGCGCTGAAGAATGTCATGGCGATCGCTGCCGGTATTATCGACGGCATGCGGCTGGGCGACAATTCGAAAGCCGCCCTGATTACTCGCGGTATCGCGGAAATGAGCCGTTTGGGAGCGGCTTTGGGCGGCAATCCGCTGACTTTTTCCGGGCTGAGCGGCCTCGGCGATTTGATCGTTACCTGCTGCAGCGGTTACAGCCGTAACCGGCATGTCGGCGAAGAATTGGGCAAAGGCCGAAAACTCGATGCGGTCTTGCAGAAAATGGGCCTGGTGGTGGCCGAGGGGGTCAAAACTGCGCTGAGCGCCTACGCCCTGGCGCAAAAAGTTGGGGTCGAATGTCCGATCATCAACGAAGTCTACGCGGTACTGTACGAAAACCGTACTCCCCGAGAGGCGATGAAAAATCTGATGTCCCGCCCGGTCAAGCCGGAAATGGATTTTTAAAAACTTTAAGGAGCACAATTTTCGGATATTTCGTGGGTTTCGTGGTTAAAAATTCGTATTCTAAAACGAATGTTCTTCGGTGGGGAATTCGCCGCTGCGGATTTCCCGGCAGTAACGGGTCAGAGCATCGGAAACAGTCTCAGTCAGATTCGCGTAACGTTTGGCGTGCTTGGGCACGAAATCACTGAATAAACCCAGTAAATCGTTCATAACCTGCACCTGACCGTCGCAATGCGGCCCGGCCCCGATCCCGATGGTCGGAATATTGACTGCCGTGGTCAGTTGTTTACTGACTTCTGCCGGAATGCCTTCGAGCACCATGCAGAACGCTCCGGCTTTTTCCAGCGCCCGGGCGTCTGCCAGCAGCAATTCGATGCCCTCCGGGGTTTTGCCGGCTATTTTATAGCCTCCGGCCGCCAGAATCTGCTGCGGCAAGAGGCCGATATGTCCCATTACCGGAATGCCTGCCGCTACCAGGCGTTCGACTACCGCCACCGCGTAAGTGCCGCCTTCGAGCTTGACCGCGTTGCAGCCGGCCTCCTTGATGTAACGGCCGGCGTTGTTCAGAGCTTCGGCGCAGGATACCTGGTAACTCATAAACGGCATATCCCCGACGATGAACGCGTCCGGGGCGCCGCGCCGGGCGGCTTTGCAGTGATGCAGTGATTCTTCCACCGTCAAAGGTAAAGTGTTTTCATAGCCGAGCACGGTATTGGCCAGCGAATCGCCGACCAGCAGCAAATCCACTCCGGCAGCATCGGCCAGCCGGGCGGTAGGAGCGTCGTAAACGGTTACGGCGACGATTTTTTCTCCGTTCTGCTTCATTTTCCGGAAACTGCTGACGGTTTTTTTCTTTTTAGTAATCATGGTTTCAAGTCCGTTACGGATTCAGGTTATCCTGAATAATTTACTTGTTTAATGTTTTTTTGCAAACCGGTTTTGCCGCCCGGCAAATCGAAAAGCGTCAGTCTTGAGAAATTAAGGGGGTAATAGTGAATCGGAGCTTGAATTCGGGACTATCCCTGCTTATATTGGAAAGCTCAGATAAGTGAGGCCAGGATGAAAATATTGAATCGGTTATATGTCGCGTTGCTGCTGCCGCTAATGTGTTCGTGCGTGGCGCATCAAACTGAATTCCGGGATGTGACCCGGGAGGCCGGACTTGGAAAACTCGGCAATCAAAAGGCGGCCTGGGCGGATTTGAACAACGACGGCTGGCCGGATCTCGTTTCCGACGGCAGAATATGGAAAAACCTCGACGGAAAAACTTTTGTCGAGGTCACCAGAACTTCCGGGATAGAATCGATCTCCGGGCCCGGGGTGGTCGCGGATTTTAACGGCGACGGAATAAAGGACATATATTTTATCCGCCAAGGCGGGAATTTATACTTCGGCAGCGGTGATTTTAAATTCGTTAAAGGCCAGACCTTCAAAAATACGGCCGGGAATGTTCAGGCCGCCTGCGTCATGGATTTGAATAATGACGGCTACGTTGACGTCTATATCGCCAATTATGAAATCTGGAAAAAACAGCTTGGTTTCCGCGATCTCATCCTGCGTAATAATAAAGGTATCCTGATAAAGCAGTGGGAGGCGCCCGACGAAAAACTTATGAGAGGCCGGGGGGCGACCAGTTGTGATTTCAATAATGACGGGTGGATGGACATATATGTTTCCAATTACCGCCTGATGCCCAATTTTCTCTGGGTCAACCGGGGGAACTGGAAGAAATCCGACCTGGCCGGGGAATACGGCTGTGCCGGCACGGAACGCCGGAACGTAGTGTTCAAAAACTGCCTGGGTATTCCTTACGGCAGTTCCGGGCATACCATCGGATCGCTTTGGGCGGATTTCAATAACGATACTTATTTCGATCTGTTTGTCGGCAATTTTTCTCATCCGCCGAACTATCAGGATCGCCCTATGATGCTGCAAAACGGCGGACCCGATAAAAACTACCGTTTCATTGACCGAAGCGCCATTGCCGGAATTCCCTGGCAGGAATCCTACGGTTCTCCCGCGGCCGCCGACGTCGATAATGACGGCCGGGTGGATATTTTTTATAATACCTGTTATCCGCGGGATTCCGGCAGGTTGTTTCACAATCTCGGCAACTGGAGATTTAAGGATATTACTCCCGAAACTGCGATCCGGGCATTCACCTCCAGTCAGAATGCTTTTGCTGATTTTGATAACGATGGCCGGGTGGACTTGCTTACCAGCGGCTGTCTTTACCGCAATGTTTCTGACGCCGGCAATTGGCTTGAAGTTACCTTGGCCGGCAAGTCTCCGAATACTTCGGCAGTCGGTGCAAAAGTCATTGTTGACTGCGGCCGGCAGAAATATATTCGCCAGGTGGAAGCCGGAACCGGAGCCGGCAACCAGAATGATCTGCGGCTGCATTTCGGCCTTGGTAGTTACCGGGGTATAATAAAAGCGGATGTGATCTGGCCTGACGGCAGGATTTCTCATCACGAATTTAAAATTAATACCCGGAATTTGGTGAAAGAACCGTAAATTATCACCGGACAGCCGGGTAAACGAGTAAAAATATGAAGAACAAGAGCAAATTGCGCCGCCAGCGGGAGATCAACCGGCAGCGCAAATTACGGAAAGCTGTTGCAGCACCGAAAAGAATGGTGCTGCGCGGCCGGATAACGGTTACTGCCGGAGGGCTGGGTTTCGTCACGCCGCTCGGAGCGGACGCCGGTTCAAAAGCGAAAGCGCAGGATATATTCATTCCGCCGCAATATCTCGGGGCCGCGATGAACGGCGATGTCGTCGAAGTCGAACTGCTGCCTGACCGCAATCCGCCCCCGGCCGGTAAAGACCGCGGCCCGGCCGGGCGGGTACGGGAAGTTATCGACCGCGCCCGCGAAACCGTGGTCGGCGAACTGCTGGCCGGGCACAGGATTCGCGCCTTGAACAAACACATTACTGAGGAAATAAAAATTTCCGGCAGTCTCAACGGCGCCAGGCGCGGCGAATGGGTGGAAGTCAAACTGCTGCACTCGGATGCCGCGCGCGGCGGCGGTATTCATCGAGCCGCGCTGGTCGACCGGATCAGCACCGCCGGTTCGGTAAAGGGCGACTTGGATGCGGTCTGCCGGGAGTTCGACTTGGCGCCGCCCTATACGGAGGCGGAAAATGAAGCTGCGTCCCGGTTGGAGCCGCGTCCCATTGAACGTCTGGACTTGCGCGACCGGATGACTGTCACCATTGACCCCTTCGACGCCAAGGATTTTGACGACGCGGTTTCCGTCGCTCCGACTGATAACGAAGACGAAGTGGAACTCGGCGTCCATATTGCCGACGTTGCGGCCTGGATCGTTCCCGGTTCCGAATGGGACAAAGCCGCCTATGAGCGGGCGTTCACTTCCTACCTGCCCGGGCGTACGTTGCCGATGCTGCCTAAAAGCTTGACCGCGAAAATCAGTCTGACCACCGCCGGAGATTCCCTGGCGCACACGATTCTGTTCACGGTCAACCGGCACAGCGGCCGGATTGTTGCCGCCCGCCGCGGTCACAGTCTGATCAAGGTCGATAAACGGTTGAATTACGATGAAGTACAAACTTATATCGATGAAAACCGCCGCGGTGACGACTGGGATGATAAACTTTGCCGGACTCTGGATACGCTGCTGAAACTATACCGCAATATGCACCGGCTGCGGCAGAAGAACGAGGATTTTCTGCTGATGGCGATCCCCGAAACCCGGGTGTTGTGCAATGAGGACGAGGATAAAATTATCGGCATCGTCCGTAAAGTGCAGCGGGAAGCCGATCAGTTGATCGAGGAATGCATGTTGGCCGCCAATACCCAGGTAGCCGTCGAACTGGAGCGGGAAGCAATTCCGGGTATTTTCCGGGTACACCCCGAGCCCGACCCGGAAAAATTGGCCGAATTTTCGGAAATTGCACTGGAAACGTTCGGGATTTACCCCGGCGACCTGAGTAACCGGGCAGTCTGCAACCGCTTTCTGAAAAGCCTGCCCGACGATCCCCGGCGCCCCGCCATTTTGAACGCGTTTCTGCGGTCGCTGGCGCGCGCTTTTTATCAGGAAGAACCCGGTCTGCACTTCGGGTTGGGCAAAACCCGTTACAGTCATTTTACCAGCCCGATCCGGCGTTATCCTGATTTGCTGGTGCACCAGCAGTTATGGGAAAAAGAAATTGCCGGCGGCAAACTGCGTTCAGCGACTGTGACGGCGAAAATCGCCGAGCATTGTTCCGGGAAGGAGGAGAATTCCGATGAGGCTTATTTCACTATCAACGACCGCCTGAAACTGCGCTATCTCGAACAGGAAATGGCTAACGGCCGGGAAAACCTGCATGAGGCCGTCGTTTCCAGGATAGTTACGAACGGTATGCTGGTGGACGTCGAAGATTTGGGCATTTACGGTTTTGTCCCGCTGGAAAATTTGGGAGGGGATTTCCGCCGCGACGGCAACCGGTTGATCGATCGCGCCGGGAGTCAAAACTTTAAATGCGGGGACTATGTCATGCTGGCGCTGTCCCATATCGACCTGGAGCGGGGGAGTGCAGTTTTTAAGGTACTGGACAATAGGGAATTATGAAGAGCACGAAGATCATTGCGACGATCGGCCCGGCCTGCGCGAGCCGCGCGATGCTGGAAAAAATCATCCGGGCGGGGGTGGATGTCTGCCGGCTTAATTTTTCCTTCGGTACTCATGCCGAACACCGGGAAAAATTCGATCGCATCCGGGCCGTTTCGAAACAGGTTGGCAAAGCCGTTGCGGTAATTCAGGATCTGCAGGGGCCGAAAATCCGGGTAGGTCGACTCCGGGCCGCGGTGACGGTAAAGCCCGGCGATACGCTCACTTTATCCGGCGGCACGGTGCACCGCGACCGGTTCTGTCTGCCGACTGCCTATAAAAATATCGCCGCCGATACCGAACCCGGTAAAACCATTTTAATGATGGACGGCCGGATCGTGTTGCAGGTAAAAACAGTGGAGCCCGCTAAAAAACTGGTGCATTGCGTCGTCAAAGCCGGCGGAACGATTTTGACCGGCAAGGGGATCAATCTGCCTTACACGCGGATTTCGCTGCCCTCGGTGACCGCCAAGGACAAACGGGACGCCTTGCTGGGCATCGAATTGGGGGTGGATTTTATCGCCCAGTCGTTCGTGCGCTCGGCGGCGGACGTCGCCGTTCTGAAACGATATTTGAAACGGCACGGCGGCGGACGGATTCCGGTTATCGCCAAACTCGAAAAGCCGGAAGCGCTGGAAAATCTGGAGGAGATCATTGCCATTGCGGACGGGGTCATGGTGGCGCGCGGCGACCTGGCCGACGAAATCTTTTTCGCGAAAGTGCCGATGGCGCAGAAACGAATCCTGACGGCGGCCAACCGCCAGGGCAAATTGACCATCGTCGCTACCGAAATGCTGTCGTCGATGACCGCAAATCCGTTGCCGACCCGGGCTGAAGTCAGCGACGTGGCGAACAGTGTTCTGGACGGCACTGACCTGGTCATGCTGTCCAACGAAAGCGCAATGGGCAAATATCCGGTCGCGGCGGTGCGCGCCATGAGTTCGATTGTCGCTGAAGCTGAGCAAATGATCGACCGCCGGGGATTTCTGGCCGATCCGCTGGTCTGGGACCGGAAACTGGAGGTTTCCCGGGCGATGTGCCTGAGCGCCTCGTTCCTGTCACACGAACTCAACGAGAAAGCTATTGCGGTACTGACCACCACCGGCGAAAGCGTGCGGATTCTATCGAAATACCGGCCGGAAACTCCGATCTACGCCGCCACCTATTCCAAAGCGGTTTATCACCGGATGGCGGCTTACAGCCGGGTGGCGCCGCTGCTTCTGGACGGGGAATATCCGGCCAGCAGCGCCGAAGCGGAAAAGGCGCTGGCGCTGCTGAAGGAAGTGCTGCGTCGGAACAAGATAGTCAAAACCGGCGAGACCGTTATTTGTCTGACCGGGCTGAAAGCCGGCGACGGCAGCTGGCGGGTCAATTCCCTGCATACGGTAACGATATAATGGAACCCCTAAAAACTGGTTCCGACTTCCTCTTAGAGCTTCTTGCAAAAATGTGCGGAATATCCGATTTGAGGCGCATTATCGATTTAAAAAATATTACATCCTTCCGTCGGTTGAACGCTCCTTGGTCTTTGAGGCGTGTTGTCGATTGAAAAGCAGCCATAGAATGCCGACGAAGAGCAGTGTGATCAAGGAGAGAAAAAATTTATTTTCAAGCATTCGGTGATATTCCGCTGAAGCTTCATTGTAACGGAAAGATGGAGAAACCCACCATATCATCTGAGTAAGTCCGGCGATGACGAAACTGAAGCCGAACCACATCCATTTGCCAAAAAGAACAGCCCCGAAAATCGCGATAACCAGTCCGCAAATCCAGAAAAACCTGGTTTTGCCGATTTCCTCCGAACGACGTTCCCAGTTTTGGATGGCGGTTTTCAGTTCTCTTTCGGTTTTGAACGGCTCGTCGCAGTAGCGGTTGACCTTGCGCTTCGATTTTTTAAGCTCCGCGTCGGCTTTTTTTACTTCTTCCCGGGCTTTGGCGTATTCTTTTTCAAGGGCATCCAGGGACTCCGCGTTTTTAATTTTGTCCTTGAAGGTTGGATTGTATTTTTCCAGAACCGAATCCTGGTTCTGCAGCCAGCGAAGATAGGCGTGTCTGAGTGTTTGGGCGGTCAGGACGGATACGGCAATAACGAGCATGACAATGACTATTGACCTCATGATTTTCTCCTTGATGAGTTGATTGGTTTAAAAGTAAAAACTGCCATTGGCGTATTTTCCCTTTTGTGATTCAACTTTAATCTGTTCTGGGTGTAATTCCCCGCCCCTCTGGGGCGTTCCACCCGGACCAAATTTTCGGCCCGCCCGGCAGGGCGTGGAAGTTCGGGCGTAATACCCCGCATGCTCTGCATCGGGGATAGCCTGAACGGCAGAAAATTTTTTATTACATTAGCAGGGTTATAAGTTTTGACAAGGAAAGTTTCCTCATTTGAGACAATGATTGTCGTGGTTCTCAAATGGCTGAACGATGGATGGCAGGGTACCGTTCATCCTTTGTGCTCCGCGCTCGGCGGGAACGTTCGAATTTCTGCATTAAACTGTGCCATTCTGGCGCAATCGTGTGCCGCTGTGACTGCAACTGGCACAGTAAAATGACCCGCCCGGATGATTTTCAACGTTTCCAATGCCCGTTTTCCCGTTTTTTTATAAATTGGCATGATCATTGCTCGTTACCCTTTTTCAGTAATATAAAATTTTTTGAGATTTAAGGAGATCCTGATTTATGGCTAAAATACTTGGCATAGACTTGGGCACCACCAATAGCTGTATGGCGGTGATGGAACACGGGGAAGCGAAAGTGATCCCCAATGCGGAAGGGAATCGTACCACCCCTTCAATCGTAGCTTTTACCAAAAGCGGGGAACGGCTGGTCGGGCAGACCGCGAAACGCCAGGCTGTGACCAACCCCAAACATACTGTTTTTTCAGTAAAACGTTTCATGGGACGCAAGTATTCCGAAGTCGGCGGGGAACGGCATCTGGTCCCGTATGAAGTGGTCGAAGCCAAAAACGGCGACGCTCATATCAAGATCGAAGGCCGGACTTATTCACCGCCGGAAATTTCGGCGATGATTCTCCAGAAACTCAAGATCGATGCCGAAGCCTATCTCGGCGAGGAAGTGAAACAGGCGGTGATCACTGTCCCGGCCTACTTCAATGACAGTCAGCGCCAGGCTACCAAGGATGCCGGTAAAATTGCCGGCCTGGAAGTCCTGCGCATCATCAATGAACCGACTGCCGCCTCCCTGGCCTACGGACTGGACAAGAACAAGGAGGAAACCATCGCGGTATACGACCTCGGCGGCGGAACCTTTGATATTTCCATTCTCGAAATCGGCGACGGGGTGTTCGAAGTAAAAGCCACCAACGGCGATACCCACCTCGGCGGCGATGACTTCGACCAGGTGGTTATCGATCATCTGGCGACCACATTCCAGAAGGAGAACGGGGTCGACCTGCGCAAAGATCCGCAGGCGCTCCAGCGCCTCAAGGAAGCGGCGGAAAAAGCCAAATGCGAACTTTCCACCAGCATGAGCACTGACATCAATCTGCCGTTCATCACCATGAATCAGGATGGGCCGGTTCATATGAATATGAGCATCAACCGGTCGGATCTGGAACAATGGTGCGATCCGCTGCTGGAACGGTCGAAGGCGCCTTGTAAGAACTGCTTGCGCGACGCCGGCATTTCGACTTCCGAGGTTAAGGAAGTTATCCTGGTCGGCGGGATGACCCGGATGCCTAAAGTTCAGGCCATGGCCGGCAGTATCTTCAGTAAGGAACCGCACAAAGGTGTTAATCCGGATGAAGTCGTCGCCTGCGGCGCGGCGATCCAGGGCGGCGTGCTCGGCGGTCAGGTCGAAGACATCGTGCTGCTGGACGTAACGCCGTTGTCGCTCGGCATCGAAACCATGGGCGGCGTTTTTACCCGGCTGATCGAACGCAATACGACCATTCCGACCCGGAAGAGCGAAATCTTTTCCACCGCAGCGGACAACCAGCCGTCCGTGGACATTCACGTCCTCCAGGGCGAACGCGAAATGGCCAGCGCCAACAAGACTATCGGCCGTTTCCGGCTGGACGGAATTGCACCGGCGCCGCGGGGCGTGCCCCAGATCGAAGTCGCTTTCGACATCGATGCCAACGGCATCCTGCACGTGACCGCCAAAGACCTGGGTACCGGTAAGGAACAGAAAATCACCATTACCGCGAATTCCGGTCTGAGCAATGATGAAATCGAAAAGATGGTCAATGAAGCTAAATCCCATGCTGCCGAGGATAAAGCGGCTAAGGATAAGGTCGAAACCAAAAACAAGGCCGATTCCATGATCTATCAGACCGAAAAACAGTTGAAGGAATTCGGCGATAAAGTTCCGGCCGAAATCAGACAGCCGGTTGAAGACGGAATATCCAAGCTCAAGAAGCAGCTTGAAAACGACGATACCGACGGTATGAAGGCGACTATGGCGGACATTGAGCAGCACCTGATGAAGTTCGGAGAAAAAATCTACGAACAGCAGCAGGCTGGAGCCCAGGGAGCTCAAAGTGCTCCGGGTGACCAGGAAACTTCTCCGGATGCCGGCAATTCTTCCGGCGGCGGCAAGGACGACGGCATTGTCGATGCCGAAGTCATTGATGACGACAAATAATGATTAAATCCGCAGGAAATCCTTCAAAAAAGGGTGGGGGATTTCCTTCGGATATTATTATAATCAAACAAACCCATTAATCTTAAAAGGAGTACTACTATGGCGAAAGTCAAAGTAAAACCGCTTGGTGACCGAGTCCTGCTGGAAGCAGTGGAAGTTGCCGAACAAGTCAAAGGTGGTATCGTGATTCCCGATTCCGCAAAAGAAAAGCCCCAGGAATACAAAGTGATCGCTCTGGGTACCGGCAAAGTCGACGACAAAGGCAAGAAAATCGCTTTTGACGTGAAAGCCGGCGACCTGGTACTGACCAACAAGTACGGCGGCACGGAAGTCAAAATTGACGACAAGGAATACAAACTCGTCAGCGCTGATGATATTTTAGCGGTACTGGTTTAATAAATCTAATAAAGGAATGGTGAATTATGGCAAAACAATTACTTTTCGGTGACGAAGCCCGTCGCCAGGTACTTGAAGGAGTTACCCAGCTCAGCAAAGCGGTAAAGGTCACGCTCGGACCCAAAGGCCGTAACGTCGTGATCGATAAAAAATTCGGTTCTCCCACCGTTACCAAGGATGGAGTCACCGTCGCCAAGGAAATCGAACTGGAATGCCCTTACCAGAATATGGGCGCCCAGATGGTGAAGGAAGTCGCCAGCAAGACTTCCGATATCGCCGGGGATGGTACTACTACCGCTACGGTTCTGGCCGAAGCGATCTTCCGCCAGGGGCTTAAAAACGTCACTGCCGGCGCCAACCCGATGGAATTGAAACGCGGGATTGACAAAGCGGTCGAAATGATGGTTGATGAACTGTCCAAGTTGAGCAAGTCCGTCAATGCCACCGAACAGGTTGCTCAGGTTGCCACTATTTCTGCTAACGGTGACGAAACCATCGGCGACATTATCGCCCAGGCCATGGATAAGGTCGGCAAAGACGGCACCATTACCGTTGAAGAAGCCAAAACCATCGAAACCACCCTTGACGTGGTTGAAGGCATGCAGTTCGACAAGGGTTACCTCTCTCCCTATTTTGTTACCGATCCGGAAGACATGGAAGCGAACCTCGAAGACGCTTACGTGCTCGTTCACGAAAAGAAGATCAGCAACCTCAACGACATGCTGCCGTTGCTCCAGGCCGTAGCCAAGGAAGGCAAACCGTTCCTCATTATCGCCGAAGATATTGAAGGCGAAGCCCTGGCTACTCTGGTTATCAACAAAATGCGCGGTACTTTGAACGTCTGTGCGGTCAAAGCGCCCGGTTTTGGCGACCGCCGCAAGGCCATGCTCGAAGACATTGCGATTCTCACCGGCGGTACCTGTATTACTGAAGACCTCGGACTTAAGCTCGAAAGCGTTACCGTTTCCCAGCTCGGTAAAGCCAAACGCATTACGGTCAGCAAGGAAAATACCACGATCGTTGAAGGCGGCGGCAGCCAGGCATCCATTATGGGACGTGTCGGTACCATCCGCCGGGAAATCGAGGAAACCACTTCTGATTACGACCGGGAAAAATTGCAGGAACGCCTGGCCAAACTCGCTGGCGGCGTAGCGGTCATCAATGTCGGCGCCGCTACCGAAACCGAAATGAAAGAAAAGAAAGACCGGGTTGAAGACGCCCTGCATGCTACCCGTGCGGCGGTTGATGAAGGTATCGTTCCCGGCGGCGGCATTGCCCTGCTCCGGGCCGCGAAAGCCCTGGACAAACTCAAATTGAAGGCGGATCAGGGGATCGGAGTTGACATTGTAGTGCGGGCTATCGAAGAACCCCTGCGTCATCTGGCCGGTAACGGCGGTTACGAAGGCAGCATCATCGTCCAGAAAGTTACCGGTATGAAAACCAACGAAGGTTTTGATGTGGTTACCGGTGAATACGTCGATATGCTCAAATGCGGTATCATCGATCCGACTAAAGTAACCCGTTCCGCGTTGCAGAACGCGGCTTCCATTGCCGGCCTGCTGCTGACTACGGAAGCCTTGGTTACCGAGATCAAGGAAGAAAATCCTGCTCCTGCCGGACCTCCGATGGGCGGCGGCATGGGCGGCATGGGCGGCATGATGTAAGTCAGGCGCTTTCATACTGTTATTGAAAAAAAGACGCGGATTGTTCCGCGTCTTTTTTTTAGGCGAACATTCATAATTACATCAGCGAATAAGCATCGACATCGACGTAGACATCCAGTCCCTTGACCGGCTTGGCTTGAAGCAGCATCCGCCTCAGCTGCTGTTGCAGGGGATGCAGTTTTTTCCCCCGGAAAATTATCCGGTAGCGGTATTTGCCGTTGATGCGTTCAATCGGCGCCGGGGCCGGTTCGGTAACCGTGATTCCCGGCTGACACAGCGGCCGGAGATACTCCATGAAATCCAGCGCGTACTGCCGGCATTCAGCTAAATTCGCGGAGCGGAAAAACACCGCGGTCAAATGGCCGTCCGGCGGATAATGACAGGCTTCCCGGACCGCCATGTCGTATTTGTAGAAATTGATGAAGTCATGGCGGACGGCGTATTTGATGGTTTCATTATCGGGGTTGTAAGTCTGGACGAGGACTTCGCCGCTGACATCGCCGCGCCCGGCCCGGCCCGCGACCTGAGTCAGGAGCTGAAATGTCCGTTCCCCGGAACGGAAGTCCGGAATATACAGTCCCTGATCGGCGTTGAGCACCCCGACCAAAGTGACGTTCGGGAAATGCAGTCCCTTGGCGATCATTTGAGTCCCGATCAGAATGTCCAGTTCACCGCGTTTGAAATGCCCCAGCACGTCCTCATAAGAACTGGCCTGGCGCATGGTGTCCGAGTCCATCCGCGCAATCCTGGCCGTCGGGAAAATACCGTGCGCCAGGCTTTCAATTTTTTCCGTCCCGCTGCCGCTGTAGCGGATTTTGTCGGAATTGCATTGCGGGCAGCGGGTATAGGCGCGGATTACGTCGCCGCATAAATGACAGGCCAGGCTTTCGCGCTTTTTATGGTAAGTGTAGGCAATCGAACACGAATGGCACTGCGCGACAAAACCGCAGACGTCACACATCATCTGCCGGGCGTAACCCCGGCGGTTCAGAAACAGAATGGTCTGTTCGCCGGCATTCAGCCGGTCTTTTATCGCGTTGACCAGTACCGGAGAAAAAAGATTGCTGTGGCCGGGTTCGGAAATTCCCAGCCGCTGATCGATCAGCTTGACCTGCGGCAGGGAACAGTTGTCCACCCGTTTGAACAGTTCGACCAGCAGGTATTTGCCCTGTTTGGCATTGTAATACGATTCAAACGACGGCGTCGCCGATCCCAGCAGAACCACCGCGTTTTCCATTTTGCCGCGCATTACGGCGAGGTCGCGGGCATGGTAGCGCGGCGCTTCGTTCTGTTTGTAAGTGCTTTCATGTTCCTCGTCGACCACGATCAGCCCCAGGTTGCGGAATGGTGCGAACAGGGCGGAACGCGCTCCGACGACGATTTTTACCAGACCGTCGTTGATTTTGCTCCATTCGTCGAACCGTTCGCCTTCGGTCAGGCGGCTGTGCAGGACACAGACCAGGTCGCCGAACCGCGCCCGGAACCGCTGGACGGTCTGCGGCGTAAGCGATATTTCCGGAACTAAAACAATCGCCTCCCGGCCCGTTTCCAGTATCCGCGCAATGGTTTGCAGATAAATTTCCGTTTTGCCGGAACCGGTAACGCCGTGAATCAGCACTACATGTCGGTCGCCGGGGTTCGCCAGGACGCCGGAAATGGTTTGCAGTGCCTTCGCCTGTTCGGGATTCGGAGTCAGCGGCTGCGACCGGACGACAGTGATGTCCGCGAACGGATCACGCCGGACGATCCGTTTTTCCTCACTGATAATATTTTTCTTCAGCAGGGAATTGACCGGGGACATAGTAACCCCGGCACCGCGGAGCAGCTGTTCCTGAGCGACGCTTTGGGCGGTCAGCAGATATTTCACGACGCTGACTTGCCCGGCGCGGCGTTTGCAGTCGGTATGTTCGATGACGAATTTTTCCGCTTCGCAGGGGGTCGCGACGGAAAACAGCCGCAGGATTTTGTGTTTGACCTTGCCGCTGCGCACCGCGCCCGGCAGCAGCGCCCTTACCGCTTTTTCCCGGGAACAACAGTAGTATTCCGCCATCCAGCGCCCCAGTTCCATCAGTTTTTCCGGGATGCGGCAATGCCGTTCGGCGATCGAAAGGATAGATTTCAGGGGCTTGTCGTACTCGCTTTCAGCGACGATATTGAGCACATAGCCGCGGCGCTTGCTGCGGCCGAAGGGAACATGTACCTGTACCCCGACATGCACCCGGCGCTGCAATTCGTCCGGAATGAGATAGTCGAATGATTTATCCAGGGATAAATCTATTATTACTTTAGCTATATTCATCTTTTTTCCCGCCGCTAATATAGCCCGGATTTCGGAAATTTAAAATAAACCACGAAATACGGATTTTACTTGGCTAAATTCGTAGTATCTCCCTTATAGTAAAACAGTAAAGTGTAAAATATTTTTAAATTTTACTGTCTACACTAATTTCACCTTTAAAAGTTCCAGGATTTTCTTTTGTTC